>NZ_JAPVLT010000035.1:0-548 GCF_027158145.1 Micrococcus sp. H39-S4 | reverse complement strand
ATTGCTTCGCGGCTGGACGTGATGAACCGGCTGGGCCGGGCGATGGCCGACCCGACCCGCTCCCGCATCCTCATGACACTCCTCGAGGGCCCGAGCTACCCGGCGGTACTCGCCCGCGACCTAGGGCATGTCTGACAATCGTTTTGACCATGCGAGCACAGCATTCAGGACCACAGCGGCCCTGTAGATGATCGCGTACTTGTCATACCGGGTCGCCAGACCCCGCCACTGCTTCAGGTGCGCGTACTGACGCTCGATGACGTTGCGGCCCTTGTAGGCGGCCGCGTCGAGGCTGACGGGGCGCCCGCCGCGGGCACCGCGCCGTCTGCGGTGGCCCTGCTGGTCGGCCGGTTCGGGGATGACCGCTTTGATCCCACGGGCGCGTAGGTGGGTGCGGATCGCCCGGGAGGAGTACGCCTTGTCGCCCAGCACCGCCGCAGGGCGGGTCCGGGGCCGCCCTACTGGCCGGGTCACGCGCAGCTGCTCCAGAAGAGGAAGCAGCATCGGGGAGTCCCCTGCCTGGCCGGGGGTGATCAGGCTGACCAGCG
>NZ_JAPVLT010000034.1:0-609 GCF_027158145.1 Micrococcus sp. H39-S4 | reverse complement strand
CCTCTGATGCCCACCCCGGGCTCAAGGACGCCATCGCCGCGAACCTGCCCGGTGCGGTGTGGCAACGCTGCCGCACCCACTACGCGGCGAACCTGATGGGCATCACCCCGAAGAGCATGTGGCCGGCGGTGAAGGCCATGCTCCACTCGGTCTACGACCAGCCCGATGCCGCCAGCGTCAACGCCCAGTTCGACCGGCTGCTGGACTACGTGAGCGAGAAACTGCCGGTGGTGGCCGAGCACCTCGATGCTGCCCGGGCCGACATCCTGGCGTTCACCACATTCCCCAAGGACGTCTGGACCCAGATCTGGTCGAACAACCCGGCCGAGCGGCTCAACCGCGAGATCCGCCGCCGCACCGACGCGGTGGGCATCTTCCCCAACCGGGCGGCCATCGTACGACTGGTGGGCGCGGTGCTGGCCGAGCAGACAGACGAGTGGGCCGAGGGCCGTCGCTACCTCGGCCTGGAGGTCCTGGCCCGCTGCCGACTCACCACCGTCAGCAACACGGGAAGCGAGGTGAACCCCGACACCGCGCCCGCCCTCGAGTTCAGCGCCTGACAACCCCAACGAAGGAATCAGCCGCTACACCACTTCATGGGGCTTGACC
>NZ_JAPVLT010000033.1:0-694 GCF_027158145.1 Micrococcus sp. H39-S4 | reverse complement strand
CGAGCAACGCGGGCAAACCAGATGGCCAGCACCGGGCAGTTCCCGTGGCCATCACTGGGCAGTCCTCATGGCCGTCAGCGGGTCATTCCCTGGCCACCTATGGGCAGCTTTTCATGGCCGCTTACACCGGGAGCGCCCGATGCCGTGATCGGCCGGCTCCTCATGCAGATTCCTGTAGTTCGACCCATCCCCCTGTGAGGCGGGTGATGTTCGTCGCGTGCTGATGCGCGCGGGCGATCGTGGAGTCCACCGAGACCGACCAATCGATCAGGCCTTCGGCGTCCGCGGCGGCGGTCAGCCTCGCCAGCACCGCATCCCAGGTGCCCTCTTCAGCTAAGCGCCGGTGCCAGGTCCACACGGTCTGCCAAGGCCCGTAGACCTCGGGCAGATCCCTCCATGCAATCCCGCACCGATATCGGTAGATGATCGCCTCCACCATCGTGCGGGCGTCCGAGAACGGCCTGCCGGCCCTGCCGGTCCGGGTCGGGAGCATCGGGGCGATCAACTCCCATTGGGCATCGGAGAGCATCTGGAAGCGGGACATGCCTTCCAGGGTGTCAGCTGGCCCCCTGGATCCATTCTCAGACACGCCCTAGGTCGCGGGCGAGTACCGCCGGGTAGCTCGGGCCCTCGAGGAGTGTCATGAGGATGCGGGAGCGGGTCGGGTCGGCCATCGCCCGGCCCAGCCGGTTCA
>NZ_JAPVLT010000032.1:0-928 GCF_027158145.1 Micrococcus sp. H39-S4 | reverse complement strand
CGACCGTTACGGTATCGCCCATGCCACCTTGCAGGTGGAGGGCGCCGGCAGCGACGGCTGTCACGACCTGAGCTGGTAGCACTCGGCACGGAAGCCCGCTCGCGAGAGCCGCACATGCTTGAGCAACGTCTTAGGAGCGCGCGATGGCCGCGAAGCACGGCAAGGGCCCCGGGCCGGACGAGGGCCAGCGGCCGGCCCGGCGCGGGGTGGTGCTCACCCTGCTGGGGATCGGTCTGGTCGCCGCGGCTTACGTGGTGACGATCGTGGTCATGGTGGTGCGGTGACGCGGCCCAAACGGACCGCGGCCTCATGGCGGCGCCGCAAGGCGGTCATCGCGTCGTCCAGTGCTGTCCTCGTCGGGTCGAGCACGTAGAGGTCGTGAAGACGTCCAGATATAGGCCTGGGACGGGAGTTCTTGCATCGACTGAACTCCCCGGTGGTTGCAGGTCCGATACGCAGGGGTGCCAGTAAGTAGGGCTGATCGGCGCCCATTTTCTTGTCTCGCGCCCCGGGGCGAGGCGGTCCCCTATCGGTGTCCCTGTGTGCGGGGCAGGTTCACGCCGCGCAGCAGGAGAGCTTGGCGATGTCGGTGGTGAAGGCCTGCGCGGTGAGCTTGAGGCCTTCGGCCATGGTCAGGTAGGGGCTCCAGAGGTTGGCGACCTGGCTGGTGGTCATGCCGGCCTCGAGCATGTAGACCCCGGCGGCGGCGAGGTCGCCGGCGTCCTGGGCCAGGGCGGTAATGCCGATGATGCGGCCGGTGTCGGCGTCGGTGACCATCTTGATGAACCCGCAGGTGTCGCGGTTGACGATCGCGCGTGGGACGTGCGCGAGTGACAGGACACGGCTGTCGTAGCGGATCCCGGCAGCGGAGGCCTGCCGTTCGGTCATCCCGACGGCGGCCAGGGCGGGGCTGGTGAACACGACCCGG
>NZ_JAPVLT010000031.1:0-966 GCF_027158145.1 Micrococcus sp. H39-S4 | reverse complement strand
GATCCTTCACCGGGACAGCGGCCGACGGCAGGCCGGAGGAATAGGCGTCGCGATAGGGTGCACCCCGCGCAACAGAACCGTTGCGAAAGGTCTAACACCCCAACGCAACAGAGTGGGCCGCCATGCGCTGCCACGGGCCCGTGACTTCGGTGTCACAGGTAGCGGCAGACATCCTCGGGGGAGCACATGGCCGGGTCGCCGGCGGCGGCGTCCTCGCGCAGGTCGGCGATCGTGGTGCGTAGCTGCGCGAGCTCGGCGAGTTGCCGGTCGATCACATCAAGGCGGGTGTCGAGCAGGTCGGTGACGTGCCGGCAGGGGGCCTGCCCCCGGTCGCGGATGTCCAGCACCTGACCGATCTGGGCCAGGGTCAGCCCGGCCGCTTGCCCCCGGCGGATGAAGTCCAGCCGGTCGAGCACCTCGGCGCCGTAGTCCCGGTAGCCCGCCGGGGTGCGGTCCGCGGCGGGTAGCAGCCCGACCTCCTCGTAGTACCGCAGGGTCTTGCTCGTCGTGCCCGACGCCCGAGCCACCTCACCGATCCGCATGCCACTCATTCTCCCCCTTGACCTTCCAGTGCACTGGAAGGTCGATCCTGAGGGCGATGAAGGAGGAGTTCATGACGGCAACGGCTAACAGCAGGTCGTATGACCTGGCAATGATCGGGTCCGGTGGGGCGGCGTTCGCGGCCGCGATCCGCGCCACCAACCTCGGCAGACGGGTGGTGATGATCGAGCGTGGCACCGTCGGCGGTACCTGCGTGAACACCGGGTGCGTGCCCTCCAAGGCCTTGCTCGCGACCGCCGAGGCCCGCCACGTCACACTCGACGCCTCCCGGTTCCCCGGGCTGCCGCTCCCCGAAGTCCGGCCGGTCGACATGCCCGCCTTGATCGCCGGCAAGGATCGGCTCGTCGGGTCACTGCGTGGCGAGAAGTACCTGGACCTGGCCACCGAGTACGGATGGGATCTCCA
>NZ_JAPVLT010000030.1:0-984 GCF_027158145.1 Micrococcus sp. H39-S4 | reverse complement strand
GTTGACGATCGCGCGTGGGACGTGCGCGAGTGACAGGACACGGCTGTCGTAGCGGATCCCGGCAGCGGAGGCCTGCCGTTCGGTCATCCCGACGGCGGCCAGGGCGGGGCTGGTGAACACGACCCGGAGCAGGTGGCGGTAGTCGACCTCGAGGCCGGCGCCGGTGAGGGCGTTGTCGGCGACGAGGGCGCCGTGGGCCGCGGCGACGTACACGAACTGACGGTGGGCGGTGACGTCACCGGCAGCCCAGACGCGCGGGTTGGTGCTGCGCAGATGGCTGTCGACGACCACCTCGCCGTGGTCGCCGGTGCGCACGTCGACGGTGTCGAGACCGAGCGTGGCGGTGACCGGGCGGCGCCCGGTGGCGACGAGTACCTCGGCCGCCCGGAGTTCCTGTGAGCCGTCAGTGGTGGTGGCAGTGACCGTGACCTCGCCGGTGGCCGGGTCGCGGCGGACCGCGCTGGGCACCGCGCCGCGGATGATCTGGATGCCTTCGTCCGTGAAGATCTCATCCAGGGCGGTGGACGCCTCGGGTTCTTCCTGGGACGCCAGCCGTGAGCGGACCAGCATGGTGACCCGGACGCCGAGCCGAGCGAAGAGCTGGGCCTGCTCCATCGCGACGTAGCCGCCGCCGATGACCAGCAGCGACTCCGGGACGTGGTCCAGTTCCATCGCGGTGGTCGAGGTCAGGTAACCGGCCTCCTGCAGGCCGGGGACCGGCGGCGCCCAGGGCCTGGAGCCGGTGGCGATGAGGTAGTGCGCGGCCCGGACCGTCTCCACCGTGCCGTCAGGGCCGGTGACGCGCAGTGCCGGCTCGCTGGGTGTGCCGACGAACGTGGCGTCCCCGGGGTGGAGATCAGTTGAGTCCCGCATAGTGGTGTAGCGCCCGGTGGTCGGGCACGTCGTTCCAGACGTGGACGCGGCCACCGTGTGATCCTTCGAGTCAACCTCTCACAGAATCCTCGAATGGAGTCATCACGATGA
>NZ_JAPVLT010000002.1:0-404519 GCF_027158145.1 Micrococcus sp. H39-S4 | reverse complement strand
CGGCTCGTCGAAGGCCAGGCCGTCACGAACTGGAAGCAGGCCCTCGCCCAGCTCGCCGCGGCCTACCCCGACCGGATCAACCCCTACCTGTGACCACCCCGCTTACACAGACAAGTTGACACGCCCCGAATCGACACCTGAAAACCGAGCAGGTGGGCCCAGCAAACAGCGGCATGAGCGCGTGTATGGCGGTGCATCCACGAAGCACGCCTCTCGGAAACGCGGGGACACCAGCGTCCAGCCGGTAGAATCATGAACAGACACGGCCGAGCCGCATGCAGGCGCTCGCCCCTTCCAGGAGAGACCATGACCAAATGGTTCCTGCTCGCCGGCGCCGTCGGTAGCGAAGTCATCGCATCGCTGTCACTCAAGGCAGCACTCACCCACCCCGCGCTGTACGCGGTCGTCCTGCTGGGCTACGTCTCAGCCTTCACCTTCCTCACCCTGGTACTGAAGCGCGGAATGGCCCTCGGTGTCGCTTACGGCATCTGGGGCGCGTTGGGTGTCGCCGCAACGGCGGTGCTGTCCGCCGTCCTGTTCGACGAACGGATCACGGCCATGATGGGGATTGGGATCGCCCTGGTGATCGCCGGCGTTCTGATGGTTGAACTGGGATCGCACCATACCCCCGACACCGACGAGCAGCAGGCGGGGGCAGCGTGATGCAGTGGCTATTCCTAGCCGGGGCCGTCCTGTCCGAGGTGGCTGCCACCCTGTGCCTGCGTGTGGCGGCCGCCGGCCGTCGTGGGTTCTACGCGGCCGTGGCCGTCGGTTACGTGCTGGCCTTTGTCTTCCTGACCCTCGCGCTGCGCGTCGGGATCGGGCTCGGTGTCGCCTACGGGATCTGGGCCGCCGCGGGGGTTGCCTTGACCGCGATCGCGTCCCATGTCCTATTCAAGGAACCCCTGACCCGCACCATGATCTTGGGGATCTTGCTGATCATGGCCGGTGTGCTGGTCATCGAAATCGGTTCCAGCTCCCACTGACCTGCGGCGGTGGCCGCGCCGCGCACTCATCGCCAAGGTGGTGATGTCACGCGCAACGTCTGATCGTGGCCGATCGGCGCGGACCAGTGGGGTGCCACCTTCCTCCGCGCCGGTTTAGTGACTAGCGTGCGGCGCATGAGCGGGGGTGCGCAGTCCGTCAGCGTCCGTGTGCACGGGGACTCGATTCTGGGGCAGGAGTGCCTGAAATCCATGATGTGGCCATGGAGTGTGGAGCGGCTCGGGTTGCCCTGTGTCGGTCTGTCGTGGGGGGTGCCGGGGGAGACGTTCAAGGTGCAGGGTGCCTATGCCCAGGAGCCGGTCCGGTATGAGGATCTCAACTTCCAGGAGATCGGTCTCGTGGGGGAGGACTTCGGCCGCGGGCGGCCGGCGTGGCCGGACCGGTGCTTCTCCCTCGAGCTGTTCCCGGAGTATTCCCCCGAGGTGGCGTGGCTTCGCCTGCGGGTGGTGGAGGAGGCAGGGGCGCAGGAGTTCCGAGCCCAGGTCACGTTGCGTCCCCGTTCGCAGGGCAGGGGCTGCCAGGCCGACCTCGACTGGTGGGAGTCTCGACTCGGAGCTCTTCCAGCCCAGATGAGGGAATGGGCTCGGTCCTGATCCGTTCCTCGGGGTCAGGGACCCGGGCCCTCCTTCGTCCCGGGGATGCGCACGTTTCGGACGGGGCCCCGGCGGTGCAGGGGTCTCTCTGGGTCCGTGTCCAGTCGGGTATACCCCTTTACACGCCCCGCCCGCCCACGAGACCATCACGTCAGAGACGGTGTGAATCGCAGCGCTAAATGGCGTGGTTTTTGTAACGCTTTAGGTCAAGCCCCTCGTGATGGTGTAGCGGTCTGATCCTTCATGGGGGTCAGGCGCTGAGGCCGAGGTTGAGTTCGGTGTCGGGGTCCACCTCGTCTCCGGTGTTGGTCACGGTGGTGAGCCTGCAGCGGGCCAGGACTTCGAGACCGAGGTAGCGTCGACCCTCGGCCCATTCATCGGTCTGCTCGGCCAGCACCGCACCCACTAGCCTGACGATGGCCGCCCGGTTGGGGAAGATGCCCACCGCGTCGGTGCGACGGCGGATCTCCCGGTTGAGCCGCTCGGCCGGGTTGTTCGACCAGACCTGCGTCCAGACGTCCTTCGGGAACGTGGTGAAGGCCAGGATGTCCGCCCGGGCGGCGTCGAGGTGCTCAGCCACGGTGGGCAGCTTCCCGCTCACGTAGTCCAGGAGCCGGTCGAACTGCGCGTGCACGCTGGCCGCATCGGGCTGGTCATAGACCGAGTGCAGCATGGCTTTCACGGCCGGCCACATGTTCTTCGGGGTGATGCCCATCAGGTTCGCCGCGTAATGGGTGCGGCAGCGCTGCCACGTCGCTCCGGGCAGGTTCGCCGCGATGGCGTCCTTGAGTCCGGTGTGGGCGTCAGAAGTGACCAACCGGACCCCGGCCAGGCCGCGGGCGACCAGGTCGGCGAAGAACTCGTTCCACGCCGCCCCGGTCTCCGAGGTGGCGACCCGCAGGCCCAGGACCTCGCGGTGGCCGTCAGCGTTGACCCCGGTGGCCAGCAGCACCACGGCGTTGACCACGCGCCCGCCCTCGCGGACCTTCATGCTCAGCGCATCGGCGGCCACGAACGTGAACGGGCCGGCCACCCCGAGCGGGCGGTGGCGGAAGGCCTCGACCTGCTCGTCGAGCTCGGTGGCCATCCGGGAGACTTGGGACTTGGACAGGGCGTTGACGCCCAGAGTCTTGACCAGCTTGTCCATCCGTCGGGTCGAGACCCCGGCGAGGTAGCAGTCAGCGACCACGGTGATCAGCGCCGACTCCGCTCTCTTCCTGCGTTCAAGTAGCCAGTCCGGGAAGTACGTGCCCGATCTGAGCTTGGGGATGGCCACGTCCAGGGTGCCGACCCGGGTGTCCAGGTCCCGGTGGCGGTACCCGTTCCGCTGAGCAGTGCGCGAGGAGCTGGGCTTGCCCCATTCGGCACCGACCACCGCGTCGGCATCCGCGGACAGCAAGGTGTTGATCATGGTCTGCAGCAGATGGCGCATCATGTCCGGGGACGCTTCAGACAGGGCTTCTCCGAGCAGGCCGGCAGGGTCGAGAATATGAGGAGCGGTCATCGTGATGACTCCATTCGAGGATTCTGTGGAAGGTTGACTCGACGGATCACACGGTGGCCGCGTCCACGTCTGAGACGACACGCCCGACCACCGGGCGCTACACCACTATGCGGGACTCAACTACGCTTTAAGGCCTGCTAATCAGGTGGGTGATCGGATCTGAGCTTTCCGCAGACGACAGGTTCTACGTCCGGCTGACGGCGGGTTTCATAGGCACCCCTGGCGCAACAAACGTTTTGTCGTGAAATCCTAGACCCCGCCCTAGAGGGCCTGTGGTTGAAGAGTCGGTCTTACGATGGACAATGGTCCAAACCAGCGACACCAGTGCGCACTGTTCGTGCTGTGGGCGGCGTCTGCCGTTGAGCAGGTTGCACGCGTTGGCGGATGGCGCGGCTTACGTCTGCCGGCGGTGCGGCTTATGGATTGCGGTCCGTCGTCGCTGAGTGATTCCGTTGAAACGTCTGGTTGTGGATGTGCCGATGATCAAAGGTAGCTACAGATGACTTCGGCATTGCACTGAGCGGGGTCGCCGGCCGCCGCGGTTCCGTGAAGGCCGGCAACGGTTTCTCTGAGCGCGGTGAGTTCGGCGATGTGCCTGTCCAGGTTCGTCAGGTGCTCGGCAAGCTGATCACGCACGTGGCCGCACGGCGCCGTGCCAGCATCCCGGATTTGGAGGATGTCGAGGATTTCGGCCAGAGTGAGGCCGGCAACTTGGCTGCGCCGGATGAATTCAAGCCTGACGATCGTGTCCTCTGGATAGTCGCGGTAGCCGTTGGTGGCTCGGTCGGCCTGCGGCAGGAGCCCTCGCTCCTCGTAAAACCTCAAGGCCTTGGTCGTCACGCCGGAGGCCGCCGCTACTTCACCGATACGCATGCTTCACCTCGTTCTCGAAAGACTCCGTAATCTTCCATTTTGCTGGAAGATCACGAAGGTGATGGGGGTCTTTGTGGTGTGCCAATTCCTTCGTGCTCCCGCCTGTACGTTTCTCGACCCGGTTAGGGGGTGAGGTCGAGTTGTTCGAGGGCGACCTGGAAGGCCTCGTGGTAGGTCGGGAATTGGGCGACCTGGTCCAGGAGCGTGTCGATCGGCAGTTGCGTGCGGATGGCGAGGGAGGCGTGGTGGATCCACTCTCCGGCCATGGGGCCGACGGCCCAGGCTCCGATGAGGATCTTCCGGTCGGCGTCGGCGAGTAGGCCGAGGTGCCCGCGGGGGTCCTGCTCGTAGGTCCAGGGTCGGGCGATGGCGTCGGCGAGGTCCAGTTCCGTGGCGATGGTGCGGATGCCCTGCTTCGTTGCCTGTTCCTGGGTTAGTCCGGCGCCGGCGATTTCGGGGTCGGTGAATACGACACGCGGTATGCCGTCGTAGGTGGCCGGGTGGGGTCGGCCGAGGATGGCGTCGGCGGCGATCCGGCCTTGGTACTTCGCGACGTGGGTGAAAGGCATGATGCCGGTGACGTCGCCGATGGCCCACGTGTTTTCGCCGGCGCGGCAGTGGTCGTCGATCTGGATTTCTCCGTGGTCGCCGAGGGTTACGCCAGCGTGTTCGAAGCCGAGTCCTTCGGTGCGTGGTGTGCGGCCGGTACCGAAGATCACGACGTCTGCTGCCACCTCACCGGCTGGATCGCCGTCGCGTGTCTGAAGCTCGATGATGCTGTCGGCTCCCTCGCGCCGCGCCTGGACGGCGGAGGTGGCCAGCCGGATGTCGATGCCGGCCTCCTGCAGGTACTGGTGGGCAAGTTCCCCCACCCGGGGCCCTTCGCGGTCCAGTAACCTCTCGCCGCAGTGGATCAGGGTGATGGCCACTCCGAAGCGGGCCAGGAACGTCGCGGTTTCCACGCCGACGGCGCTGCCGCCGATGATGACCGCCCGCTCGGGGAGCGTGCTGGTGGTGTAGGTTTCACGGTTCGTCCAGGCCGTGATCTGGTCGATGCCGTCCAACGGTGGGATCACGGCGTCGGAGCCGGTGGCGATAATGATGTGCTCGGCTGTGATCTCGCGGTCTCCAGCCTGGATCCGGCCCGGTCCGGTAATCCGAGCTTCGTCCTTGATCACCACGGCGCCCTCTTTGATGTACCCGTCGACCTGTGCCTGGTCATCGAGGTTCCGGATCATGTAGTCCCGGTACTTTGCAGTGGCAGCCCAGTCCAGTTCGGCGCCGGAGACACCGGCGGCCCGTTGAACTTCCGTGCGCGCTTCCGGCGGCCGCAGGACGGTCTTGGAAGGGATACACGCCCAGTAGGCGCATTCCCCGCCGATTAGTTCCCGCTCGAAGACCACGACGTTCTTCCCGGCTTTCAGAAGCCGGTCGGCCGCGACCTCCCCGCCTGGGCCCAGACCGAGGACGGCAACATCGAAATGTTCACTCATGAGAATTTCTCCTTCAGATTCAGCGGATCTTTCCCGGCTCTTTCCGGTCCTTCGTCAACATCTCGCACCGGCCCCGGCCCGCCTCCTGCACCGGTACTGAACCCGTGCAAGCCCTCCAGTTGCCAGTGGTGGTCCGGCGGGTAGTGGTGGGTGGTCGGTTGGTTCAGCAGGCGCAGCTTTGGACGCCGTTGCTTACCTGGTCGGTGGCGGGTCCTGGTGTGTGGGTGAGCATCTTCTCAGCCATGGAGGATCCGAGTTCGTAGGCCTCTTTGACAGGCATGATGGTGCCGCCGGGGTGGGTTTCGAGCCAGGGCGCTGCGTCGTCGGGTGAGGCGAAGAAGTGGACCTGGTTGCAGAACGATGAGCGGACGGAGCTGATGTCCTCCGGGTTCACCAGGGACACCACGGCGGTGGCCGGCTCCACGCTGGTGACACCCATCGCTGTGACAGCCACCCGTACCGGGGTGCCTGTGGCCTGATGTGAGGATTCGATACGCGCGGATGCGCCCAGCAGGGTCGGGAAGATCAGGGTGTCCAGCGCGCACCAGGTGTAGAGTTGCTCACCGTTTACCTCGAACCGGTGCTGCGTGGGGCGCTGCGTCAGGCCCTGCCCGATGATCCGCCCGGACCCGTCGTACTCCGTGTCGCCCATCGCCTTGAGGGCAGTGCGGACTTCCTCCCCGGCACGGCCGGTCGCCGCGGCGAGGTCGCTCACGTCGACCGGGTCGCCCAGGGCGAGGAGTTTCAGTAGGGGCATCCACAGCCAGGGCTCCATCCCCGTCTCGTTGGACGCAAGCCGGTCAGTGACCTCGCTGATGTTGTTCATCGCGGTCGTTCCTTTCAAGGCATGGTGTGTCAGTGTTCGGCGATCGGTGGTTCAGGTGTTCAGGCGGCGCAGCAGGAAAGTTTGGAGACATCCGTCTTGAAGGACTGGGCAACGATCTTGATGCCCTCGGCCATGGTCAGGTACGGGCTCCAGAGGTTCGCGACCTGATCGACGGTCATCCCGGCCTGCAGGATGTACACGCCTGTTGCAGCGAGGTCGCCGGCTTCCTTCGCGACGGCGGTGATACCGACGATCCTGCCGGTGTCGGCGTCTGCGACCATCTTGATGAATCCGCGGGTGTCCCGGTTCACCACGGCGCGGGGTATGTATTCCAGCGGTACAACCCGGCATTCGCACCTGATCCCGGCGTCTCTTGCCTGCTTGTCGGTCATGCCGACAACCGCGAGGTTAGGGCTGGTGAACGTGACGCGGGGCAGGTGGCTGTAGTCCACGGCGCGGCCGGCGTCGCTGAAGGCGTTGTCGACCATCAGGGTGCCGTGGGATGCGGCGACGTACACGTATTCGGGGTGCCCGGTCACGTCCCCCGCAGCCCAAACGCGTGGGTTAGAGCTCACCAGGGTGTCCTCGACGACGACTTCCCCCTTGTCCCCGGTCTTCACGCTCACCCCGGCCAGGTTTAGCCCGTCGGTGACCGGGCGCCGACCCGTGGCGATGAGGACCTTGGAGGCCCGGAGGGTTTCGCGCCCGCCGGCGATGTCGGCCTGGGCGGCAATGCCGCCGTCCGTGTCCTGGGTGATGGAGGAGACGGTGGAGCGGCGGATGACCCGGATGCCCTCGTTGGCGAAGACGCTCATCAATGCCCTGGATGCTTCGGGTTCCTCACCCGATGCCAGGCGAGAGCGCACCAGCATGGTGACCTTCGAGCCGAGGCGGGCGAAGAGTTGGGCCTGTTCCAGGGCGACGTACCCGCCGCCGATGACCAGCAAGGACTCGGGTACCTCGTCGAGTTCCATGGCCGTGGTCGATGTCAGGTAATCGACCGTGTCCAGACCATTGATCGGTGCGGCCCACGGGGTGGAGCCGGTCGCGACCAGATAGTGGGCGGCCGTGATCGTCTCCCTGGTCCCGTCCTGCGCGGTGACCTCCAGCGCAGGGTCCGCGGCGGTGCCGGTGAATACAGCATTGCCGTGGCGCAGCTCCCACCCGTAGTCCGCGACGAGGTCCACGTACTTATCGGAGCGCACGTTCTCCACCAAGGCGCGCTTTCCCGCGATGAGTGCTTCCATGTCCACGGGTCCCGCGGTGGCGGTGAGGCCGGGGAACCTGCCGGCGTCCTGGGCGGTGTGGCGTGCCTCGGCTGCGGCGAGCAGAGCCTTGGAGGGGATGCATCCGGTGTTCACGCAGGTCCCGCCCACGGTCCCGCGTTCGATCATGACGACCCGTTTGTCGAGGTTCGTTGCCCTGATCGCGGCAGCGAACGCGCCACCACCGGAACCGATGATCGCCAGATCGAAATGCGGTACTGCCTCGTTCATGCGAATCTCCCTACACTGCCATCGGGCACCGGTTCATTGCGTGACGGCAGAAGCTGATGGCTGGTTTTCCAGTGGTTGATCTTCAGTCTGCACCTTCCCCTACGGGGGAAGGTCAAGGGTTCTCTGAACGGACGACGGGCTGGGGGCCCTCGAGGTGGTCGAGGCCGGTCCAGGCGATGTCTTCAAGCGGCCCGTAGGCGGGCGAGGTCGTTCCGGCGCGGCAGGCGTACTCCCACTCGGCCTCGGTGGGCAATCGGTACCCGTCAGCGCTCGTGTTCCAGGTAACGGAGCGTCCGTCCCCAGCACGCGTGTAGGCCGGCTGCAGCTCTTCGGCATTGGATAGCTCGTTGCAGAGGTTGATGGTCTCGAACCATGTCAGAGGCGTGAGCGGGCGTCCGGTGCTCCGGTCATGGAGGGGGTGCACTGCCATCTCGAAGGGCTCCAGTTCCACATCCCGTGTGGTCCCGCGGCGGGCGTCGCGCAGGGTGATTTTTCCCGAAGACAGGGTGGCCATGGAGGGCTGGTTCATGGTGTCAGCGTCGCACACGGGCTGACTGGAGAACTATGACCCCTAGTCGATCAAGGTTCAAATGTCAATACCTAAGTGACTCATGGTCGCATGAAACATATTTGCGCGTTTGTGAAATCTTCGCTGCATCTCGACAGCGTCACTCCGCGCACCATCGCCCGGGAGCGCACCCCGGCCGCCCTCACCTCCGCCCCTGCAGTAGACTCCTGAACACTGTTCAACTCGTCGGGCACTCGCCATGCGCCCCGCGCCTCGGCAGCGCCCCCTCGCACTCGCTTCCGCACCAGGAGTCCCTCCATGAGCACTTCCGTGCCCTCGTCCCACGACGGCCACGTCCGCCCCGCGGCCACCACGACGGCGGACCGCCCCGCCGACGCCGGCCGCCCCCGCCGCGGTTCCGCCGGCGGCAGCCTCGCGCGCATCGCCGTCATGACCGCGTTGATGGCCGTCCTCGGTCTGGTGCCGCCGATCGCCGTCGCCGGTGTGCCCGCCCCGATCGTGCTGCAGAACATCGCCGTGATCCTGGCCGGCGTGATCCTCGGCCCGTGGCGCGGGGCCGCCTCGATGGCGCTGTTCGCCGGCCTCGTGGCGCTCGGCCTGCCGCTGCTCAGCGGCGGCCGCGGCGGCCTGGGCGTGTTCGCCGGCCCGACGGCCGGCTTCATCCTCGGCTGGATCCCGTCCGCGCTGATCGTCGGCCTGATCTTCTGGGCCCTCACCTCCCGCGCCCGTCCCGGCCTCGGCGCCGGACGGATCGCGCTGGCGGCCGCCGTGGCCGGGCTGATCGGCGGCGTCGTGATGGTCTACTTCTTCGGCGTGCTCGGCTTCGTCGGGATCGCCGGGATGGAGTTCGGCGCCGCCGTCCTCTCCATGTCCCCGTTCGTGCCCGGTGACCTGATCAAGCTCGTCGTGGCCGTCATCCTCGTCGTCGGCCTGTGGAAGGCCTACCCCCGCGCCTTCCGATGAGCCCGGACCGTTCCCTCACCCTCACGGGCGTCCGCGTCGAGGCCGACGGCCCTGAGGGCGTCGTCGTGCTCCTCGACGGCGTGGACCTCACCCTCACCGCCCCGCGTATGGCGGTGATCGGGGAGAACGGCTCCGGCAAGTCCACGCTGGCCCGCGCGATCGCCGGGCTGGCCGACGTCGTCGCCGGGGAGGTGACCGTGCACGGGGTGGACGCCGTCCGGGACGTGAAGGCGCTGCGCCGCACCGTCGGCTTCGTGTTCGCGAACCCGGCCGCGCAGATGGTCATGCCCACCGTCCGGGAGGACGTGGAGCTGACCGTGAAGTCGCTCAGGGACGACGCCGGCCGCCGCCTGACCAAGGACGACGTCGCCGCGCGCGTGGCCGCGGCGCTCCAGGAGCACCGGCTCACCGCGCTCGCGGACCGGGCGTGCCTGTCCCTGTCCTCGGGGCAGGCGCAGCGGCTGGCCATGTGCTCGGTGATGACCGCCGGGCCGTCCCTGGTGATCGCCGACGAGCCGACCTCCCTGCTGGACGGCCGGCACCGGCGGATCGTGGCCGACCGGCTGCTGGCCGCCGACCCCTCCGCCCCGGACGGGTTCCAGCTGCTGCTGGTGACCCACGACCTCGAGCTGGCCCGTGCATGCGACGAGGCCGTGTGGATCCACGGCGGCCGTGTGGAGCGGACCGGCCCGGCCGGGGACGTGGTCGAGGCGTACGAGCACTTCCTGGACCACGCCGTGGCGGCGGAGCTGCGCTGATGCTCTCCCTGTACATCCACGGCGACTCGCCCCTGCACCACGCCCGCGCCGGCCTCAAGACGGGCCTGTTCGCGGTGTGGGTGCTGGCCCTGACCCTGCTGCCGCTGTCCCTGTGGACGGCGGGCGCCGCCGTCGTGGGCGCCGTGACCGCGTACCTCGTGGGCTTCGGGCTGCGGCGCGGTGCGGCGATGATCGCCTCCGACCTGCGGGCTCTGTGGCTGTTCTACGTGGTCCTGTTCGCGGCGCAGTGGATCTTCACCGACGCGTTCGCCGCCGGACTCATGGTGGCGCGCGTGCTCGGGCTTGTGCTCACAGCGCAGGTGTTGACGCGCACCACCCGGATCGCGGACATGACCGGGGTGGCCGAGGCGGTGCTGCGGCCGGTCGAGCGGATCCCGTGGGCGGGGCCGCGCCTGGCGCGGGCGGGGTTCCGCGCCGACCGCGTGGGCCTGGCGATGGGTCTGGTGCTCTCCTCGATCGGCCACCTGCGCGCGCTGGCCGAGCAGATCCGGCATGCACAGGCCGCCCGCGGGGTGCGGATGGCGCCGTGGGCCTGGGTGCTGCCGCTGCTGGTGCTCAGCTTCAAGCACGCCGACGACGTCGGGGACGCCCTGGCCGCCCGCGGCATCGACTAGAGCCGCCCTTCCTCCCGCGTTGGGGGCGGCGGGCCGGCTCAGAGGGGGTTGTCCAGGGGCAGGCGGTCGCGGTCGTAGGTGATCTCGGTGAAGCCGTGGGGCACGGGCTTGCCGTCCTCGCCCAGGGACACGAACACGATCTTGTCGATGGTCAGGATCATCTCGCCGGTCACGATGTTCCGCACCTTCGCCCGCATGCTCAGGGACGTGCGCCCGAACTCGGTGGCGCGCAGGCCCATCTCGATCATGTCGCCCTGCTTCGCCGAGGCCAGGAAGTTGATCTCCGAGATCAGCTTCGTCACGCACCGCGGGTTGCCCAGCTGCAGGGTCGCGTAGATGGCCGCCTCCTCGTCGACCCAGCGCAGCAGCGAGCCGCCGAAGAGGGTGTTGTTCGCGTTGAGGTCCTCCGGCTTGACCCACTTGCGGGTGCGGAAGTTGACGTCGTCGTGGGCGGCGCGGTCGGCCGAACGGGTGAAGAGCGTGGAGTCCATGGCCCCACGGTAGAGCGACGCCGACGCCGGCACGAGGGAGGGCGCCCGATGCGGAGATGCGCTCGACCAGGCCGTAGGGTCGCCGACAGGGATCCGCAACGGAGCACACAGGAGGGACCCGACCGACGACCATCCGCCCCCACCCCGACCCCGCCACACCCGACGCCACCTGGCGCGATGTGCCGGTGCTCGGCTTCACGGTCGCCGCCGGCGTCGCCGTCCTGTTCTGCCTGGTCTGGCTGCTCCGCGACGGGCTCACCACCGACTACACGTGGGGGCTGCTGCTGTCCCCGGTGCTCATGGGTGTGGCCGGGGTGGCGGTGATGGTGCTCTGGGAGCGGCTCCTCGCCCGCGTCCCGCGGCTGGCTGCCACGCTGGTGGCCGCCGTCGCCCTCCTGGCCTTCGTACTGGTGCTCGCCTGGTGGCTCGTCGAGGTGAACGCGCAGACGCACCTGTTCACCGGGAGCACGCTCTGGCTGCTCGCCGTCGCCCCGGTCTGCGCGGCCCTCGCCTGGCTCGCGCACCGGCTGCTCCCGGCGGCCCGCCGGCCCGTGGAAGAGCCCCCCGCCGCCCTCGACGACGACGCGTGGGCCCGCCGCCTCGCCGGCGTCCTGCGGCTGCGCAAGGACCTGCCCGACGCGCGGGTGGCCGAGATCGTCCGTGACGCGCGGGCACGCGGGGCCGCGGCCGGGCGCCCGCTGGCCGAGGAGCTCGGCTCCCCGGAGTCGTACGCCGCGGGCGTCCAGAAGGACCGGGTCGCCGCGCCCCGCCGGCGGGCCTGGGCGGGTCACCGCGTTCGTGGTGATCATCCTGGCCACCCGTCTCCCGGGCGTGGTGGCCGGGGAGCGGCTCAGCGCGTGGGACGTCGCGTACCTGCTGCTCGCCGTCGTCGTGCTGGTGTCGGAGTGGCGCGACTATCGGGCGGCGGTGCGCCGGGAAGACCCGGAGACTGGGGGTCGCTGAACTCCTCCTGACACAGTTGCATCACGGCCCGCACCCGCTCGCTGGGCGGGAATGCGGGGTGCCACGCGAGGACCACCGGCTCCACTTCCGTCGCCGGTGCAACGGGCAGGCTCACCACCGGCAGCCCCTCCCGGCTTGTGGTGGACTCCACGGCCGTGAAATGCAGGCCGTACCCGGCGCCCTGGGCGACGAAGGAACGCATGAGCTCCAGATCGCCCACACGCTGGATCACGCGCGGGGTCTGCCCTCGCCGGCGCAGGATGTTGAGGGAGTTCGCGCCGCTGGGCGACCGGTCCAGAAGTACCAGGGGCTCGCCCTGGAGATCGGCGAGGTCCACGGTCCGGCCGTGCGCCAACGGGTGGTCTCCTGGCAGGCAGACCTTCACGCCGAGGCGCAGCAGTGGGGCCGTGGCCATCTCCACCGGCAGGTTGACGGCGTACGTCACTGCCACGTCCACCTCGCCCCGCGTCAGTCGGTCGGCCAGGGTGTGACCGTCGCCCTGGGAAACGGTCAACCGGACACCGGGCAGGGAGTCGACGGTGCGCCGCCACACGCGGGGCAGTAGTGCTGAGGCGAGGGGGCCATAGCAGCCGAGTGAGACCGGCCCGTGCACCGCGGCGTCCTCCGCCGCCGACTCGACCACCTGGGCTGCCTGGCGGAGCAGCGCCCGGGCGCGGGCTACCACGCGCTCGCCGGCCGGGGTCAGCCTCGCCCCCGTGGCGCGCTTACGCTCGGTAAGAGCCGTGCCGCTGATCCTTTCGAGCGCGTCGATATTCTGCTTGACGGCGTTCGGGGTGACGTGCAACCGCCGCGCACTCTCCACGAACGTGCCGGCGTCGGCCAGAGCCACCAGGTGTTCGAGCTGGCGCAGCGTGAGTCGTGGATCCAGAGTCATGGCAGACCCCCTCTTCTGCGTTTTGGTGGAAGAATAATTCAGTTGAGCTGTTGGTGAGGCATGAATCACAGTAGCAGCATGACCCTCACCGTCCCCCGCCGCCTGACCCCCGCCTCCGCCAGGCCCGCCCCCGTCGCCGACTGGGTGTCCATCCCGCAGCTTTACACGGATCCGTTCCCGACCTTCGAGCGCCTGCGCGCGGAAGGCGGCGTGCACTGGGTGCCGGCAGTGAACCGCTACCTCATCACCACCTACTCCGCAGTGCACACCACCGAACTCGACCAGGAGACCTTCTCCGCGAACGAGGACGGCTCGCTCATGAAGCGTGCGATGGGCCACCCCATGCTCCGCAAGGACGACCCCGAGCACCACCCGGAACGCCGCGCGTACATGCCCACCCTCAAGCCGGCCACGGTGAAGAAGGTCTGGACGCAAATCTTTCACCGCCAGGCGGACCGCTTCGTGGCGGAACTGCGGGAGAAGGGCCCGGGCGCCGACCTGGTGTGGGACTTCGCCGCCCCCTTCACTGCCGAGTCGCTGCGCGCCGTCACCGGTCTCCACAACGTCACGCAGGCGGACCTACAGCGCTGGTCCCAGTGCCTCATCGATGCCACCGGCAACTATGCGGACGACCCGGAGGTGTGGGCACGCGGGGCCCAGGCCTCCGAGGAGGTGGATGCGGCACTCGACGAGATGATCGAGTGGCACCTGCGGCACCCGGACCACTCCCTCATCTCGGGGCTGCTCTCCTTCCCGGACTACCAGATGCCCCTCGAATCGATCCGCTCGAACCTGAAGATGACGATCGGGGGCGGGTTGAACGAGCCGCGGGACGCGATCGGCGTCGCCACCTGGGCCCTGCTCCGTGACCCGGCCCAGCGCGCGCTCGTGGCCGAGGACGACTCGCGCTGGCACGCCGTGTTCGACGAGGCGATCCGCTGGGTGGCGCCCATCGGCATGTATTCACGTCAGGTCACCCGGGACACCGTGCTGGACGGGGTTCACCTGCCCGCCGGTGCCCGGCTGGGCATCTGCCTGCTCTCCGCGAACCGGGACGAGACGCAGTGGAAGCATCCCGAACGGTTCGACCTCACCCGCACAGGCGAGGGTGCGCACCTGGCGTTCGGGAAGGGGGTCCACGTCTGCGCCGGCGCCTGGGTCGCCCGCGCGCAGGTAGCAGACGTCGCCCTGCCGCACCTGTTCCGCTCGCTGCCCGGCCTCGGCCTCGACCCCGACCGGGAGGCCATCCCCGGCGGGTGGGTGTTCCGCGGCATGGACACGTTTCCCGTGCTCTGGGACGAGCCGGGCCGCCGTCGCCCCCAAACGGACGAGACTGCCGCGGACACGACGGCCGAGCCGACCGACGCGCTGGCGGGGGAGAACCGCCACATCGCCGTGGTCGGTGCGGGGCCCGCGGGCTGCTTCACGGCTCAGGCCCTCCGCCGTGAACTCCCGGGTGCCCGGGTGACGGTGTTGGACCGCCGCCCGACCCCCTACGGCCTCATCCGCTCGGGTGTGGCGGGGGACCATCAGGGCACCAAGTCCGTCGCCGACCAGTTCGCGCGCGTCTTCGAGAACGAGGACGTCGACTTCGTGGGTGGGGTCCGGGTCCGTCACGGCGAACCCGCCGAGGACGTTGTCCTCACCGGCCGGCCGGGTGTCTTCGGCCCTGCCCTCCGCTCCCAGGACGCCGACGGTGCGGAACTCACCCTCGCTCAGCTGCGGGAGGCCTTCGACGCCGTCGTGATCGCCACCGGGCTGGACGCCGACCGCGCGCTCCTCGTCCCCGGGGGCGACCTGCCCGGCGTATACGGGGCCGGCCGGCTGACCCGCTGGCTCAACGGCGACCCCGTCGAATGCGCCGCCGTGGCCGCGGGTGCGGCGGTGCGCATCGGGCCGCGTCCCGCCGTTGTCGGCCTCGGCAACGTCGCCATGGACGTGGTGCGTCTGCTCGCTCGCGACCGCGCTGACGTGGACGGGACCGACATCCTCGACGACGCCCACGCCGCCCTAAGCGCCGACTTGCAGGAGTTGCACGTGATCGGCCGCTCCTCCCCGGCGGAGGCGGCCTTCGACCCGGTGATGCTACGGGAGATCGCCGCGCTGCCGGGCGTGTCCCACACCGTCCACGGGCTCACCCCCGAGGACGAGACGGCCGAGGATCCGCGCAGCAGCGTGGTGCGTGCCCTGCCCGCGCAGTCGGCCCCCGAGTCGCGGCTGCACGTGCACTGGTGGTTCGGCACGAACCCGGACGCCGTGACCGCCCACGAGGGCGCCGTCACGGGACTGCGGATCCGCGTCCGGGGCGAGGAGGTGGCACTCCCGGTGACCTCCGTGGTGACGGCGATCGGTTTCACGGACGGGCAGGACGCGCTGCTCCCGCAGGCGGAGATCGAACCGGAAGCCCGGGAGAGCGGCCGGGTGGAGCCCGGGCTCTACCTGGCAGGGTGGGCCCGGCGCGGGCCGCGGGGCACCATCCCGACCCAACGCGCCGACGCGAAGGCCCTGGCCGTCCAGATCGCCGCCGACCTGGCGGACGCCGAGCGCGGACCCGATACCTGGCGGGGCCTGGGTGTGTTGCGCCCCTACCTCGACCGCGCCTCCGACTACGAGGGCTGGCTGCGGATCGACGCCGCCGAACGTGCCGAGACGTCCCCGGGCCGTCCGCGGCGGAAGATGACCGACGCCCGGCGGCAGCGCCTGCTCAGCCGCGGGGCGTGGGAGCCCCTCGGGCGCCGCGACGCTGGCCCCACCCCGTCCGGCGAGCCAGACGACGGCCGGCCCCCGCTGCGCATCGTCTACGGCACCGAGTCGGGCAACGCCGAGGTGGTGGCCGAGGCGCTGGCCGTGCGGCTCGCGGAACGGTTCGCGACCTCGGTCCAGGACCTCGCCGACGTCGCACCGGAGGACCTGGCGGGGGAGAGCGTCGCCGTCGTGGTGTGCTCCACCTACGGCGACGGGGAGCTACCGTCCTCCGCACGCGGATTCTACGAGCGGCTGACGGGCGGAGGGCAGCGGCTGGACGGCCTGACCGTCGTGCCGTTCGGGCTCGGGGACCGCACCTACGGCACCACGTACACCCGGGGCATCGACCTGATGTGTGAGGCGCTCACGGCGGCCAGCGCCACCCTGGCGGTCGAACCCGGGCGGCACGACGCGGCCAGTGGCCTCGCCGCCGCCGACGTCGCCTGCACCTGGGTGCAGGACCATCTCCCCCTCCTCACCCGGTCCGCCACGGCGGACGACTCCCAGTGAAGGGCACGCCCATGACCACGACACCCCCGACCATGACGCGCACCCACGCCGTGAACCAACGGCGGGTGGCGGCCGCGACACTCATCGGTACGACGATCGAGTGGTATGACTTCTTCATTTACGCCACGATCGCGGGCTTGGTCTTCTCCCAGCTGTTCTTCGAACCGGCGGGCGAGTCCCTGGCCCTGATCATCACGTTCGCCTCCGTGGGGATCTCATTCCTGTTCCGGCCGCTGGGGGCTTTCCTGGCCGGCCACTTCGGGGACCGGGTGGGTCGGAAGAGGGTCCTGATCGTGACCCTCGTGGGCATGGGGTCGGCCACCACACTCATCGGACTGCTCCCCACCTATGACGAGGTGGGCCTCGCCGCCCCCGTGATGCTGCTAGTGCTACGCATCGTGCAAGGCGTCTCCGCGGGAGGTGAATGGGGCGGCGCCGTGCTGATGGCGGTCGAGCACGCCCCGCGCCACCGCCGAGGGCTCGCCGGAGCGATGCCGCAGGCGGGCGTCCCCCTCGGCATGCTTCTCGCCACCGCCGTGACCGCCCTCATGACCGGCGTCATCACGCCGGGCGATGCGTTCATGGAGTGGGGCTGGCGGGTGCCCTTCCTGCTCTCGGTCGTCCTGATCGTGGTCGGGCATCTCATCCGCCGTGCCGTGGACGAGTCGCCGGTGTTCAACGAGATGGCGGCCCAACGCGAGGAGCAGAGCGCTCCGATCCCGGAGCTTTTCCGGAAGCATGGCCCGCTGGTGATCCTCGCCGCGCTCGTCTTCGTCGGGAACAACGCGATGGGGTACATGTCCACGGGGGGCTTCATCCCGGCATATGCGACGGGTCCGAATGTCGGACTGGAGCGCACCGAGGTGCTGCTCGCCATGACGTGCGCCTCGGGTGTATGGCTGGTCTCGACGATCTTCGCGGGCTGGATCTCGGACCGAGTCGGTCGTCGCCGGATCTACCAGATCGGGTACGTCTGGCTCTTCCTGGTGGCAGTCCCGTTCTTTCTGCTCATCGACACGGGCCAGCTGCCCAACCTGTACCTCGCGCTGATTGCGGTATGCATCGGTACCGGCTTGACCTACGGGCCGCAATCTGCGCTGTACGCAGAGTTGTTCCCTGCGTCGGTTCGGTTCTCCGGGGTGTCGATCGCCTACGCCCTTGGAGCGATCCTCGGCGGTGCGTTTGCCCCGACCATTGCTCAGTGGCTCCTCACCGCGACCGGGACGTCCCTGTCCGTCTCGGTCTATCTGATGTGTGTGATCACCGTGTCTTTCGTGGCCGTCACTCTGGTGCGGGATCGGCCGGGGATCGACCTCGGCGTCGGCAATCAGGTGGAACAGGAGAGGGGGGCGACGATCTTCGGCGGGCGCCGGAGCGGACACTGACCCCGCCGCTTCAGGCCCCCGCGGCGGCCAGCACCCGCGCCACGTAGCGGCGGTGCACCTGGTGGATGACCTCGATCAGTCCGCACCCGAGCGCGGCGACCACCAGCGCGGCCACGAGCACGTCCGTGGGCGGGACCTCCATCTGGTGGTACCAGCGGGAGGCCGGCACCAGCACGACGGCGGCCAGCACCGCGTACATCGCCAGGATGAGGACCACCACGCGCGCGCTCAGCGGCCGGGACATCACGCTGAGCACCCACAGGCCCAGCAGGGTCAGGGTGATCATGAACGCGGCCTGCTGGCGGGCCAGGTCGACGTCGCCGGCGGTGAGGCGCACGTACGTCTGCAACGCCACCATGGACAGCAGGATCACCGCGCCGGAGGGGATCGCGAACCGCAGCGCCCGCCCCAGGAACCCGGGCACGTAGCGGCGCGGGTTCGGCAGCAGCGCGAGGAAGAACGTGGGCGCGCCGATCATGATGAAGTCCACCGTGGAGGCCTGCCGCGGCAGCAGCGGGAACTGCCACGCGAACAGGGAGAACACCACGCCGAACAGCAGCGCGTACGTCGTCTTCGTCAGGTAGATGTGCGCGAGCCGCTCCATGTTCGCGATCACCTGGCGGCCCTCGCCGAGCACGCGCGGCAGGCGGTCGAAGCGCCCGTCCAGCAGCACCATCCGGGACACCGCCTTGGTGGCCGGGGCCGCGTTGCCCATGGCGATGCCCAGGTCCGCGGTCTTCAGGGCCAGGGCGTCGTTCACGCCGTCGCCGGTCATGGCCACCACGTGCCCGCGCGACTGCAGCGCCTGCACCATCGCCTTCTTCTGGTCCGGGCTGACGCGGCCGAACACGCTGTGCTCCGCCATCACGTCGGCGAGCTCCCCGGGCTCGTCCGGCAGGGTGCGCCCGTCATAGGCCTGACCCGTCACCTCGAGGCCCACCTCGCGGGCCACGGCGGCCACGGTGCGCGGGTTGTCCCCGGAGATCACCACGGTCCGCACGCCCTGCGCGTGGAAGTAGTCGAGGGTCTCGGCGGCGTCCGGGCGCACGTTCTCGCGGAACGTCACGACGGCGACCGGGACGCCTCCGCCGGGCAGCGCATCCCCGATCAGGGGCTCGTCCGTGCGGGCCAGCAGCAGCACGCGGCGGCCGGCGTCCGCGTCGGCGTGGACCTGGGCGCGGACGGCCTCGGCGGCGTCGGGGCCGAGGAGCCGCTCGTCCACGAGGGCCTCGGGTGCGCCGAGCAGCCACGTGCCGGCCGCGGCCCCAGCCTCGGGGCCGAACGCGACCGCCGACCACCGGCGTGCGGAGGAGAACGCCACCTGGGCCGCGGGGTCCACGGCCGGGACGGCCGTGAAGGGCTCGCGCAGGGCCGCCGCGGTGGGGTTCACGTCCGGGTCCGCGCCGAACCAGGCGAGCACGGCCCGAGCCCCGTCGCCGACCTCGGCCGGGGCGCCGTCGTCGTGGGCGCCCGGGGACGCATCCACCGAGGCGGGCGCGGTGAGCCGGTCGAACCGGACGCCGCCCTCGGTGAGGGTGCCGGTCTTGTCCAGGCAGACGGTGTCCACGCGGGCCAGGACCTCCACGGCGGGCTGCTCCTGGATGAGGACCTCCTGCTGGGCCAGCTTGAGCGCGGCCACGGCGAACGCGATGGTCGTCATGAGCGCCAGGCCCTGCGGGATCATGCTGGTCACCGCCGCCACGGACGCGATCAACGCGGGCTCCAGGGCGGCCTCGCGCGGCTGGGAGAGGGCGAGGGCCCAGCCGCCGACCGCCGTCATCTGGCCGTGCACGATCACCGCGATGATCGGCACCAGGGCGATCGTCAGCCAGCGGGCCACCTTCTCCAGGGCGCCGCGCAGCTCCGAGCGGATGGCGGAGTAGCGGCGGGCCTCGGCGCTGAGCCGGGCCGCGTGCGAGGCCGAGCCCACCGCCGTCGCGCGCACCAGGCCCGCGCCGGCCACGACGGCCGAGCCCGAGAGGACGGCGTCCCCGGGGGTCTTGGGCACGGGGTCGTTCTCCCCGGTGAGCAGCGCCTCGTCCATGTCCAGGCCGTCCGAGACGAGGACCTCGCCGTCCACGGGCACCTGGTCGCCGCGGCGCAGCACCACGACGTCATCCCGCACGATCTGCGCCATCGGCAGGGGCACGCGCGCCCCGTCCCGGATGACGACGACGTCGTCCTGGTGCAGCAGCGCGATCCGGTCCAGCTTCCGCTTGGCCGAGTACTCCTGGACCACGCCGATCACCACGTTGGCGACGGCCGCCAGCGAGAACAGCAGGTCCAGCCAGCGGCCCATCAGGATCACGACGACGGCGCACAGCGCGATCGCCAGGTTGAACAGCGTGAACACGTGCACGCGCAGGATCTGCCCCAGCGAGCGGGACGTGTCCCGGGACTGGACGTTGACCAGGCCCGCGGCCTCCCGCTCGGCGACCTCGGCGGCGGTGAGCCCGGTGATCCCCGCCACGCCGGTGAACCCCAGGCCCGTCCCGCTCTCGGGGGCGGACGGGTGCGCGGACGCAGGGGAGGGGGAGGCCATGGCACAGAATCTACCCAGCCGGCGTGGGGCCGGGCATCCGACGAGGGGATGAACCCGGGTGCGACCGCAGGCGGGACTGCGGGTGGGGCGGGCTCACTCGCCGGTCTGGCCGTCGATGCCCTCGCGCAGCAGGTCGGCGTGGCCGGCGTGGCGGCCGTACTCCTCGATCATGTGGGTGAGGATCCACCGCAGCGAGACCGGGTCCCGCCCCTCCCGGATCCGGTGGGCGCGGGCCAGGGCCGCGGCGCCGTCGTCGCCGTCCGCCGCGAGCAGGTCCACCACGATCTGCCGGGACCGCTCCACCTGGCCCTGCCAGAGGACGCGCAGGTCCGCCGCCGAGTCCTGCGCCGCGCTGTGCCAGTCCCAGTCGGGGTCCGTGTCGAAGTCCGCGCCCACCCAGGGCGCCGAGGTGGGCTCGCCGAGGGCGACGGCCTCGAACCACCAGAACTCGACGAACGCGAGGTGCTTGAGCAGGCCGCCGAGCGTCATCGCGGACGGGTGGCCCGGCAGCCGGCGGTGCAGCGCGGCCGTGTCCAGGTCCGCCGTCTTCCACTCGATCGTGGCGCGCAGGAAGTCGAGGAAGCCCAGCAGGGTGGCGGCCTCGCCCGCGGCGAAGGGCGGCTCGGGGCGGCCCTGGTCGTCGTAGAACACGGTGGTCATGGCGGCCAGGCTACGCCCCACCCGCGTTGTCGTTCGGGAAACGGCGCGTCCGGGGCGGGTGAGCTGGCCCTCGGGAGTGGGTGAGCCGGCGGACCTGGAACGCGTGCGGTCGCTCTGAGCCTGCACAGTGCGCCCATACCGACCGCAGGCGTTCCCGGAAGGGGGTGGGCCGGCGTCGTCGGCACCCAGGAGGGCCCGGAGGAGCTCGGCAGGGCGCCCGAGGACTGGGCTGCGCCGGCGCACGCGGACGGCGGCTGCGCTGGGCGGCGATCCTGCTCACCGCGGCGGATCCACCACGAGCCGCACCCGCGGGCTCGCCTGCTCGGCGGCGTCCTCCTGGGTCTCGGCGATCCGGCGCCAGATGCGGTCCGCCGACGGGTCGACCAGGAGGTGGCCCATCTGTCGGATGACGGTGCCGAACACGGACGTCGGCATGCTGCGCCGCGGGGCGAAGCCGGACCGGCGCAGGCGCTCGGTCTGTTCCGTGGTCAGGTCCACGAGGCGCTCGAGCAGGGACTCGGTCCCCCCGCCGGCCTCCAGCAGCGAGCGGCGCACGTAGGCCCCCACCACCGGGTACTCGGCCAGGAGGTCCGCGAACGCGGCGTCGCGGGCCGCGGACACCTCCTGTGGGGTGCCCACGAGCGGGACCTCGTCGAGGGTCGTGGCGATCAGGCGCAGCACGTCGTCGTCGACGGCGCGGGTCAGCCCCGCCTTGCTGCCGAAGTGGTGCCGCACCAGCCCGGGGGCGACGCCGGCGCGTTGCGCTATCTCGCGGACGCTGGCCATCTCGACCCCCCGCTCGGCGTACAGCTCGAGGGCCGCCAGGCGCAGGCGCGCGGGGGAGGAGAGGTCGTCCTGGTCGAAGGGCAGGGAGGTGTTCATCGGGTCCTCGGGGCTGGGTCGGCGGATGGGATGGCCCGTGGTCGGGAGACGAGGATGCGGGGGCTCGCTGAACCCTACGGCAGGGATCGACACGACCCCGCACCTTCTTGCACGCTAGTGCAACATCGTGCTTGAGTGTGCAACACACGCCCCATGAGGCATGTCACAGATGACTGCCGCCCGCCTCCGCGACCACCACACCTCCCAGGGGGACCCATGCAGACCACCGACACCGTCCTCGGCACCCCGTCCACCATGGGCGACGACGAGCAGCTCACCACCACTCGCCTCCTGCGGGACGCCGCCCGGACCTTCGGGGATCAGCAGATCATCCACACCCGCGGTGGCGGCTCCCCGTGGCAGACCACCACCTACGCGGCCGTGTGGGAGCGGGTGCGCCGCATGGCCGCGGCCCTGCGCGCCGAGGGCGTCGGGCCGGGGGACCGGGTCGGCCTGCTGCTGTGGAACGACGTCCGCCATCTCGAGTCCTACTTCTCCGTCCCGCTGCTGGGCGCGACCATGGTGCAGCTCAACCTGCGCCTGGCGCCCACGGACCTGGCCTACGTGATCACCCACGCGCAGGTGGGGACGATCGTCGTGGACGAGACCCTCCTGGAGCTCGCCGCCGCGCTCGAACCGCACCTGCCCGACGGCGTCCGCTGGATCGTGGCCGGCGACGACGAGCTCCCCGCCGACTGGGCCGGTCGCGGCGACGTCCTCTCCTACGAGGCCCTCCTCGACGGGCACGAGCCGCTCGAGACAGCGGGGCTGCCGAACGTGAGTGAGCGCTCCGCCTCCGGCGCCTGCTACACCACGGGCACCACCGGCCGCCCCAAGGGCGTCTTCTACTCGCACCGGGCCACCTGGCTGCACGCGCACGCCGTGGTGTCCACCCTGGGCATGACCATGGCGGACACCGCCCTGCTGCTGACCCCCATGTTCCACGCGCAGTGCTGGGGCCTGCCGTTCGCCGCCGTCGCCGTGGGCGCGCGCCTGGTGCTGCCGGGCCGGTTCAACCTCACGGACACCCCGTGGCTGACCTCCACCCTCGTGGACCACGGCGTCACCGTGGCCCCGGCCGCCCCCGCGATCCTCATGCCGATGCTCCACCACCTCCGCACCCTCGAGACGCCCCCACGCATGGACGGCGTGCGCCTGCTGTGCGGCGTGACCGAGCCCCCCGTGGCCATGATGCGCGGCTTCGACGAGCTCACCGGCGCGGAGGTCATCCACGCCTACGGGGCCACGGAGACCTCGCCCATCGTCTCCCTCAACCGCATGAAGCCGAGCCTCATGGACACCCTCTCCGAGGACGAGCGGTGGAACCTCAAGCGGTTCCAGGGCCTCGTCGTCGTCGGGGTGGACGTGAAGATCACCGACCCCCTGGGCGAGCTGCTGCCGCCCGGCGAGGAGAACGTGGGCGAGATCCGCCTGCGCGGGCCCTGGGTGACCACCTCCTACGCCGACAACGCCGAGGCCACCGAGGCCGGCTTCGACGACGAGGGCTACTGGCGCTCCGGGGACCTGGGCTACCTCTCCCCGGAGGGCTACCTCAAGGTCACCGACCGCCTGAAGGACGTGGTCAAGTCCGGGGGCGAGTGGATCTCCTCGATCGACCTGGAGAACCACATCATGACCGTCCCCGGGGTCCGCGACGCCGCCGTGATCGGCGTCCCCCACCCCCAGTGGGAGGAGCGCCCCCTGGCCCTCGTGGTGCGGGACGAGGACTCCGGTGTCGACCAGGACGCCGTCCTCGCCGCACTCGCCGAGCGCTTCGCCACCTGGCAGCTGCCGGACGAGGTCCGCTTCGTGACGGAGATCGACCGCACCGGCGTCGGGAAGGTCAACAAGCGCAAGCTGCGCGCCGACTACGCCGACGCCCTCACCTCCGGCCGCTGACCGGCCCGCCACCTCCCCAGACCCACCCCGACCCCAGGAGACCCCGTGACCCAGGACGCCTTCCTCTACGACGCCCTCCGCACGCCGCGCGGTGCCGGCAAGCCCTCCGGCTCCCTCCACGAGGTCAAGCCGATCGACCTCGTCGTCGGCCTGACCCACGCGCTGCGCGACCGCCATGAGGGGCTCGACCCCGCCGACATCGAGGACATGATCCTCGGCTGCGTGAGCCCGGTGGGCGACCAGGGTGCGGTCCTGCCCCGCGTGGCCGCCCTCAAGGCGGGCCTGCCGCAGACCGTGGCCGGCGTGCAGGTGAACCGGTTCTGCGCCTCCGGGCTCGAGGCCGTGAACCAGGCCGCCGCCCGCATCCGCTCCGGCTGGGAGTCCCTGCTCGTGGCCGGCGGTGTGGAGTCCATGTCCCGCGTGCCCATGGGCTCCGACGGCGGCGCGTGGGCCATGGACCCGGCCACCTCCCTGGCCACCGACTTCATCCCGCAGGGCGTCTCCGCGGACCTGATCGCCACGCGTGAGGGCTTCAGCCGCGCAGAGCTGGACCGCTTCGCCGCGCAGAGCCACCGCCGTGCTGCGGCGGCGTGGCAGGAGGGCCGGTTCGCCCGCTCCGTGGTCCCGGTGACGGACATGAACGGGATGACCGTGCTGGACCGGGACGAGACCATCCGCCCCGACTCGTCCGTGGAGACCCTGGCCACGCTCAAGCCCTCCTTCGAGGCGCTGGGCCGGGAGGCGGGCTTCGACGCCGTGGCGCTGGAGAAGTACAGCTCGCTCGCGGAGATCGAGCACCGGCACCACCCCGGCAACTCCTCGGGCATCGTCGACGGCGCCGCGCTGACGCTGATCGGCTCCGAGGAGGCCGGCCGGCGGGCCGGGATGAGCCCGCGGGCCCGGATCGTCTCCGCCGCCGTCGTCGGCTCCGAGCCCACCATCATGCTCACCGGTCCCACCCCGGCGTGCCGCAAGGCCCTCGAGGTGGCCGGCATGACCGCCGCGGACATCGACCTCGTGGAGATCAACGAGGCGTTCGCGGCCGTGCCGCTGCTGCTGATGAAGGAGATGGGCTGGACCGAGGAGCAGACCAACGTCAACGGCGGCGCGATCGCCATGGGCCACCCCCTGGGCGCCACCGGCGCCATGATCCTCGGCACCCTCGTGGACGAACTCGAGCGGCGCGACCTGCGGACCGGCATCGCCACGCTCTGCATCGGCGCCGGCATGGGCGTCGCCACGATCGTCGAGCGCGTCTGAGCGCCCCACCCACCCGACCGACCAGCACGGCAGGAAGAGCACCGGCATGAGTGAGCACATGATCACCTGGGACCAGGACGCCGACGGCGTCGTCACGCTGACCATGGACGACCCGCAGGCGCGGGTCAACACGATGAACGAGCGGTACCAGGACGCGATGGACGCCGTCGTGGACCGCCTGGAGGCGGAGCGGGACACGGTGACCGGCGTCGTCCTGACCAGCGCGAAGACGACCTTCTTCGCCGGCGGCGACCTGGACTCCCTGGCCCAGGCCGGCCCCGAGGACGTGGAGTCCGTGTTCGCGCTGACGCAGCGGGTCAAGGGCCAGCTGCGCCGCCTCGAGACCCTCGGCCGCCCCGTGGTCGCCGCGCTTAACGGCACGGCGCTCGGCGGCGGCCTGGAGATCGCGCTGGCCTGCCACCGGCGCATCGCCGTGGACGACCCGGGGCTGAAGGTCGGCCTCCCGGAGGTCACCCTGGGCCTGCTGCCCGGAGGCGGCGGCATCACGCGCCTGGTGCGCATGGTGGGCGTGGAGCGCGCCCTGATGGACTGGCTGCTGCAGGGCACCGCCCGCGACGCCCGGGCCGCGATGGAGAAGGGGATCGTCGACGAGGTCGTGACCGACCCCGCGGACCTGGTGCCCGCCGCCAAGCGCTGGATCCTGGAGCACCGCGACGACGCCGACGCCGCCGTGAAGCCCTGGGACGTCAAGGGCTTCAGGATCCCCGGCGGCACCCCCGCCCAGCCCTCCTTCGCCTCCCGTCTGCCCGCGTACGCCGCCACCCTGCGCCGGCAGCTCCACGGCGCGGACCTGCCCGCCCCGAAGGCGATCCTCAGCGCCGCGGTGGAGGGCTCGCAGGTGGACTTCGACACCGCCTCGCGCATCGAGACCCGGTACTTCGTGTCCCTCGTGACGGGCCACACCTCCTCCGCCATGATCCAGGCGTTCCACTCGGACATGCAGGCGCTGCGTTCCGGCGCGGCCCTGGGCGGTCCCTCCCGCGAGCGCAGCACGATCACCACGGCGGCGGTGCTGGGCGCCGGGATGATGGGCGTGGGCATCGCCCACGCGCTCGCGCTCAACGGTGTGGAGGTGATGCTCAAGGACGTCAGCCTGGAGGCCGCCGAGCGCGGTCGTGAGCGGGTGGGCGCCCTCCTCGAGGGGCGCGTGGCGAAGGGGCGCATGAGCCGCGAGGACGCCGACGCCGTCCTGGCCCGGGTACAGCCCACCGAGGACTATCAGGACCTCGCCCACGTGGACGCGGTGATCGAGGCCGTGTTCGAGGACGTCGAGCTCAAGGACGCGGTGTTCGCCGAGGTGGAGAAGGTGGTCGGCCCGGACACCCTGCTGTGCAGCAACACCTCCACGCTGCCGATCACCCTGCTGCAGGGCCCGCGGGAGCGGCCCCAGGACTTCATCGGCCTGCACTTCTTCTCCCCGGTGGACCGGATGAGGCTCGTGGAGATCATCCGTGGTGAGCAGACCTCCCAGCGCACGGTGGAGCGCGCCTACGACCTGGTGCAGCAGATCCGCAAGCTGCCCATCCTGGTCAACGACGGGCGCGGCTTCTACACCTCCCGCGTCTACGGCACGCTCGTGCTCGAGGCCGCGGCCCTCGTGGAGGAGGGCGTCGACGCGCAGCGGATCGAGCGGGCGGCCCGCCACGCCGGCTTCCCGGCCTCCCCGCTGGCCATGATGGACGAGGTCTCCCTGACCCTGATCCAGCACATCCGCCGCGAGGAGGAGAAGGCCGTCGCCGAGGCCGGCGGTGAGCGTCCGGTGCGTCCGGGCGAGCGCGTGGTGGAGCGCATGGTGGACGAGTTCGGCCGTCCGGGCCGCGCTCAGGGCGCCGGCTTCTACGAGTACCCGGAGCAGGGCCCCAAGCACCTCTGGCCGGGCCTGGCCGAGCACTTCGCCACCGGGGCGGACGTGCCCGAGCAGGACCTGCAGGACCGCCTGCTGTACCGCATGGCCATCGAGACGGCCCGCTGCTTCGACGACGGCGTCCTCACCGACGCCCCCTCGGCGAACCTCGGCGGCGTGTTCGGCATCGGCTTCCCGCCGCACACCGGCGGGCCCGTGACGTTCATGACGCACCGCGAGGGCGGACCGGCCGCGTTCGTGGCCCGCGCCGACGAGCTGGCCGACCGCTACGGCGAGCGGTTCCGTCCCGGCGACACCCTCCGGCAGCTGGCCGAGCGCGGCGAGGGGCCGGGCCGATGAGCGCCGCACCGCTGGCCGGGGTGCGCGTGGTGACCATCGCCCTGAACCTGCCCGGGCCCGTCGCCGCGGCCCGCCTGCAGGAGCTGGGCGCCGACGTCGTCACGGTGCTCCCGCCCAGCGGGGACCCCGTGGCCACCCTGGTGCCGGCCCTCTACGAGGAGCTGCACCGCGGGCAGTCGGTGCGCACCGTGGACATGAAGTCCGAGGCCGGGGCCGCCGAGATGGAGCAGATCCTGGCCGAGGCGGACGTGTTCCTCACCTCCCACCGCTCCGGGGCGCTGCGCCGGCTGGGCCTGGACGCCGACGCCGTCCGAGCCCGCCACCGGCGGATCTGCCAGGTGGACATCACCGGCTACGACGGGGACCGCACGGACGTGCCAGGCCATGACATCAACTACCAGGCCGCGGCGGGCCTGCTGGCGCCGGGGGCTCCACCGCGGATCCTCGCGGCGGATCTGCACGGTGCCGAGCGGGCCGTCTCTGCTGCGCTGGCCCTGCTGTGGGCCCGCGGCGCGGACGGGGACGGCGGGCACGCCACGGTGGCGCTCGCCGATGCCGCGCACGCCCTGGCCCTGCCCAACCGGCACCGCATGACGGGCCCGCGCAGCCCCCTGGGCGGGGCCCTGCCCCACTACGGGGTGTATCCGGCGGCCGAGGGCCATGTGGCCGTCGGCGCGCTCGAGCCGCACTTCGCGGCCGCGCTCGTGGCGGGCCTCGGGCTGGACTCGGACGGGGACGTCCGCGCGCAGCTCACCGAGGCCCTCTCCCGGCACGACGCCGCCCACTGGCAGGCCTGGGGGGAGGAGCGGGGCATCCCGCTCACCGCTCTGGCCAGCCCCACCGCCTGACCCCCACGACTCAGCACCACCCACGAACGACCTCAAGGAGCCCCTCATGACCACCACGGATTCCCGCACCCGCTCGCTGACCGACGTCGACGTCCTCGAGTACCACCGCCTCCTGACGCCCGAGCAGCAGGAGAAGCTCACGGAGATCCGCGCCGCCCTGGCCGAGATCGTCACCCCGCACGTGGCCGAGGCCTGGAGCCGGGACGAGTTCCCGCACGAGATCGCCCGCCGCGTCGGCGAGCTGGGCTACAACCACATCAGCGGCATGACCGAGGACCCGCTGTTCCGCGGGCACCTGATGGCCGAGCTGGCCCGCGCGGACATCTCCCTCAGCGTGTACTTCGCCCTGCACAACGACCTCGTCGGGGCCACCCTGGAGGCCCTGGGCTCGGAGGAGCAGAAGCAGACGTGGCTGCCGGGCCTGTACGCGATGGAGTACACCGGCTGCTTCGCGTTGACCGAGCCGGAGCACGGCTCCGACGTCGCCGGCGGCATGGCCACCACGGCCCGCCGAGAGGGGGACGAGTGGGTGATCAACGGGGCCAAGCGGTGGATCGGCAACGGCACCATGTCCCGCATCGCGATCGTGTGGGCCCGGGACGAGGAGGACGACCAGGTCAAGGGCTTCATCGTGGAGACCGACACCCCCGGCTACGAGGCCACCAAGATCGAGCACAAGACCGCGGTGAAGATCGTCCAGAACGCGGACATCACCTTCACGGACGTGCGCATCCCGGCGGGGAACAAGCTGGAGAAGGCCGACACCTTCGCTGACACCAACGTGATCCTGCTGGGCTCCCGCAACGGCCTGGGCTGGCAGGCCGCGGGCGCGCAGCAGGGCATCCTCGACGCCGCCCGCCGCTACGCGCTGGAGCGCACCCAGTTCGGCCGCCCGATCGCCGGGCACCAGCTGGTGCAGTCCCTGCTCGTGCAGATCGCGGCCAACCTGGCGGCCACCCTGGGCATGGCGCACCGGGCGGTGCAGCTGGAGGCCGCCGGGGAGGTGTCCATGACGCAGGCCTCCCTGGTGAAGTTGAAGACCTCCCAGATGTGCCGCGAGTCGGCCGCGCTGGGCCGGCAGATGATGGGCGGCAACGGCATCCTCGCCGACGTCGGGCTCGGCCGGTTCTTCTGCGACGTCGAGGCGATCTTCACGTACGAGGGCACCTACGAGGTGAACTCGCTGATCGTGGGCCGCGGCCTCACCGGACACTCCGCCTTCCTCTGACCCCCCCCTCCGACGACCGTCCCGACCAGATCAGGAGCCACCGTGACCACCTCCGAGACCCCCGACACCTCCACGACCACCCCCGGCCGGCCCACCGAGCGCCGGGGCCATGTGGCCGAGCTGCTCTCGGCCACCGTGGCCCGGCAGCCGGATGCCGTGGCCCTGCGGATCGGCGAGGCCCGCATGACCTACCGCGAACTGGACCAGGTCACGGCCGCGACGGCCGGCTGGCTGCGCCACCGCGGGGTGGGTCCGGGGGACCGGGTGGCCGTGCTGCTGCCCAATGTCCCGGCCTTCGTGGCGGTCTACGAGGCGCTCATGCGTCTGGGTGCGGTGATGGTTCCGCTCAACCCCCTGTTCACCGCCCGTGAGCTGGAGTACTTCCTCGAGGACTCCGGGGCGCGCATGCTCTGGGCCATGCCCGGGCTGCCGGCCGTGGCCGAGGTGGCCGGGAACGTCGACGTCGAGGTGGTCACCCTGGACCTGGAGGCGGTCGGGCGGGAGTGCGCCGCCGAGGGCATCGCCCCGGTCACGGAGATCACCCCGCGGGACCCCGACGACGACGCCGTCCTGCTCTACACCTCGGGCACCACGGGGCGGCCCAAGGGTGCTCGGCTGACGCACACGAACCTGCGTTCCAACGCCATGGCGACGGCGACCGGCCTGGGCCGGCTCGGCCCGGACGACGTCGTGTTCGCGGCGCTGCCGATGTTCCACGTGTTCGGGCTCTCGGTGGTGCTCAACGGCGCGGTGTTCGCCGGGTCCACCCTGTCCCTGATGCCGCGGTTCGAGCCGGCGGCCGCCTACGACCAGCTGCAGGACCACGGCGTCACGTTCCTGCCCGGCGTGCCCACCATGCACGGGGCGTTCCTCGCCGTGGCCCGGGCCCGCCGTGCGGCCGGGGCCGAGCCGGCGGACTTCTCCCGGCTGCGCATGCCCCTCTCCGGCGGGGCGAGCCTGCCCGTGGAGACCCTGCGCGCGGCGGAGAAGCTGTTCGGCGTGCCCGTGTTGGAGGGCTACGGGCTGTCCGAGAACGCGGGTGCGTGCTTCTTCAACCCCGTGGACGCGCCGACCCGCCCGGGCACCGTGGGCCGGCCCGTGGACGGCTTCGAGTTCCGGATCGTCGCGATGGACGGCACCGAGGTGCCCGAGGAGGACCTCGAGACCTCCGGTGAGCTGCGCATCCGGGGCGAGGGCATCATGGCCGGCTACTGGGGCCGCCCGGAGGACACGGAGGCGGCGTTCGACGAGGACGGCTGGTTCCGCACCGGGGACATCGCCCGCCGCGACGAGGCCGGGTACGTGATGATCGTGGACCGGCTCAAGGACGTGATCATCCGCGGCGGCATGAACGTGTACCCCCGCGAGGTGGAGGAGGTCCTCTACGAGCACCCGGACGTGGTCGAGGCCGCCGTGGTGGGCGTGCCGGACGAGCGGCTGGGCGAGGAGATCGCCGCCTTCGTCTCGCTGGCCCCGGGCAGCGCCGTCACGGGGGAGGCACTCCAGGCGTTCGCGGCCGAGCGGCTGGCCCGCTACAAGCAGCCGCGGGAGGTGACCGTCCTGGACGGGCTGCCGAAGAACGCCACGGGCAAGATCCTGCGCCGCGAGCTGCGTCAGGGGTGAGGGGCGTGCCGGGCGGTCTGGGCGCGGGACCTAAACGCGGCGTTCGCGGACCCCCAGATCCGGGCGGTGATCGCCACGGTGGGCGGGGAGGACCAGATCACCGTGATCGGCCACCTGGACGCGGACGCAGTGCGCGCGGACCCCAAGCCGTTCCTCGGCTACAGCGACAACACCAACCTGCACCAGTGGCTGTGGGCGAACGGCGTGGCGAGCTTCTACGGCGGGTCCACCCAGGTGCACCTGGGGCCGGGGCCGGCTGTGGACGAGGTGCACGCCGCGTCCCTGCGGGCCGCCCTCCTGACAGGAGGGCGGCTGGAGATCACGGAGCCGGGGGAGTCGGAGGACCACGGCGTCGACTGGCTGGACCCGCGGGCGCTCACCGAGTTCGGGACCCGCGAGCCGGTGCCGGGCCCGCACGACGACGGCGCGCGCGGCGTCGGCGAGGACCTCTCACCGTGGCGCTGGGCCGGGCCGCGGCGCGCGGTGACCGGCCGGACGTGGGGCGGCTGCCTCGAGGTGCTGCCGTGGGTGATGGCGGCCGGCCGCGGACCCTCTGATCTGGGCGCGCTGGAGGGTGGCCTGCTGCTGATCGAGACGAGCGAGGAGCTGCCGTCGGCGGGGGAAGTGCGGCGGTTGCTGCGGATCCTGGGCGAGCGCGGGTTGCTCGGCGCCGTGGACGCCGTGCTGGCAGCCCGGCCGCCGGCGAGCTCCTTCGAGGTGCCGCGCAGCCCGGAGGAGCGGGCGCGGTTGCGCGCCGAGCAGGCCGACGTGGTGGTGGAGACCGTCGCGCAGTACAACCCGGACGCGGTGGTGTGCGTGGGTGCGCCGTTCGGCCACACCCGGCCGCAGTGGGTGCTGCCGCATGGCGGGGTGATGACCGTAGACGGTGAGGCGAGGCGGGTATGGGCGGAGTTCGGGTAAGGGCGTGGAGGGAGGGGAAACCGCCCTCGTCCGGATCCCAGCGGCGTTGTGCGTTGAGCGGCGAGGCTGGGCGTGAAGGATCTCAAGAACGTTGGTAAAACATGTCGCTGCGTTGGGCGCTGGTCGCGTTGAGGCCGGGTGAGGCCCTACCGAGCGCAGGGGCCTCGACAAGACCGCCTGGCTGCTCAATGCCGACCAAAGGCCTCTGCTCGCAACGTGCGCGTGAGGGGCCGACCATTGGACTACACGAATCTGGGTCGATCCCTCTCACGTATGTACAGGACGCCCACGGACAACGCAGCCGCCGCGCTGTGGGTCGTTGATTGGTCGCCCGTCTGTACCCAATACCCCGTCGCCATCCTCGACGGTCTGCGCAGCCTGGTTCTCGGAAAAGCACGCGGGCTGCGCCGCGGCTAAACCGGGCGGGGAGATCGGGGTCACACCCTTTCGATACGACGGCGTTTGTAGGCAGACGCACACGAGGGGGTGTGACCGATCTAAGAGTGGATCCCAACAACCTCCGCGGGGGCAGCGCCTTCATGAGGGCACGGGTTGTCCGTCTGAGCCGTAGGGGGTGTAGTTGCGAAACGCTGCGGGATCGACATGATTGATCAGATTCGCGGCGCTTTCCCCACCGAATATGGGTTCGGAATCGAAGACAAAGAAGCCCTGGAGGTGGCCATAATGCTGGCGGAGCCACAACGGCTCAAGTGCTGGTCGGCGCCTCGAGGCCCAAGGCATGAGCCGGGCGCACGAGACGTAGGGGTCCGCTGTAACGCGAGCTCGTGCATCAGACCGCTCGGCGGTAGAGTTGAGTCATGAGAAGCTGTGTCGAAACTTCCCACGGCCCGGAGGTGTCCATGCCCTTTGTTCAGTCAGCGAACGTTGTAGGTACGGACATGGAGACGCCGAATGTTTTGCCTAAAATTATTAGCCTGTTCTCGGGCGCAGGTGGTTTGGACCTCGGATTTAGTCAGGCGGGCTTCCCGCTGACGTTTGCGGTCGACATTTCGCCTGCCGCTATTCAAACCCACCGACGGAATTTCAAGGAAGCAACGTCAGTCGCAGCTGACCTGCAGGACCTGGGTCCCAGTGGGGTTCTTGCTCACGTTGAAAAACTTCTGAATCCAGGTGAATCAATCGGAGTCATAGGTGGGCCACCCTGTCAGGGTTTTTCCCGGGCAAATGTCGCCTCGGTTGCAAATGATCCGCGCAACCGGCTACCCATACTCTACCTTCAAATCGTCGAAGCACTTCAAAAAAAGTATGTCGTTGAGTTTGTTTTATTTGAGAACGTCATTGGCATCCGTGACGCTAAGCACTTGGGGACGTTTCGCGGGATCCTTTCCATGTTCAGGGAGATCGGACTCGTCCCCGATGTGAACGAGTACTCTGCTCTCGACTACGGTGTCGCCCAGACTAGGAATCGGGTCATCATCTCGGGCTTCCGGAATAGGGAAGTGGCCCGAAGAGTCAAGCCAGTTAAGGCCAAAGCTAGTGGGCTCACGGTGCGCTCGGCGATTGGTGATCTACCGGCCCCGGCATTCTTCGCTCATAATCTAGAGAAGTCCTCGATTCCCCATCACGAGAACCATTGGACAATGCGTCCGCTTTCGAAGCGGTTTCATCAGCCCGGGGGTGCTGATCGTGCAGGTCGCAGCTTCCGACGACTAGAATGGGATAAGCCAAGTCCCACAGTTGCCTACGGCCATCGAGAGATTCATGTACATCCCGACGGTCGACGCCGCCTCAGCATATTTGAAGCGATGCGCCTTCAGGGGTTCCCAGATTGGTTTGTCCTTGAAGGAACCCTCTCGTCCCAGGTCGAGCAGGTCTCAAATGCTGTTCCCCCGCCGCTCGCTCAGTCACTTGCCGCAGCTATTAAGACTGCGATGCGTGAAGTAGCCGACCAAGCGTTTGCTGAAAGGGCGCTCAGCGCATGAACTTCCCGCGAAGAAATCACTCCCAACCACGACCAGCCGTTCGTGCGGCGGAGCTTAGGCAAGGCGTCGCAGCCGGTGCGAGCGCGGACGACGGAAACGAAATAAAGGGCCTACCATGCCGGCTTCAGTTGAGGTTATCGGAAATGCCCACTAGCCCCGTCCCTAGCGAAGAAGCGGTCCCGTCTTGCCCACGGAGGCAGCGGTATGGGTGAATCATCGTCTCGTCCGCGCACTCTCCTGGGCCTCGCCGATGATCTTGGCGAGCCGATGGCCGTAGGACCGTGGATCGGATCATTTGTCGGCCTTGGGTCACTGTTGCGCCGGTACCTCTCGAAGCTTGAAGGGCGACAATTAGTCCTAGCTGTATCGGTGCCCCGCCGTGACTACGTCGCAGCCCTCATCGGTACGGGCTGGATGCTGTCGAGTCCGGCCCCTGCACTGGATGATCCGCTCAGCGTGTTCGAGACGTCCGACCAGTCTACGTACTTAAGGGGCGTTACCGATAAGCTGATTGTTACCGGTCGATTTACGAGGATAGAGCCGTACGCGGGCGGCGCGCGGGTCCTCACTGGCGGCAAGCTCCTCCCTGCCGATCGTTACCGCGCCGTCTCGGTGCTCGACGACGTCGTCGAGTCCACTGTCAGCGAGGTTCCCGCAGGTGGATACTTGGCTGAACTATCCGGGGCTGCGAAGTCGTGGCTGCACCGCCTCGCGGCGCCGCCGATGGATCTCGCCCTCGTGGGGACGAGCGAATGGCTCCGTGAAGACCTTCGGGCTGTCATAGGAAACAGCACTTCCATCGACGACTCATGGACGTCACTCGGTTCATATGTCCTACCGGACGAGGGCTGCGCGGCGACCTGGTCAACGCCGGTCATTCCGGCGGCCCGCCTCAGTGAGGGCACGGCTCTGCCTAGGTCGTGTGTCGCAGTTGTCCTGGATCGCTACGGTGCTATTAAGTACCTCAACGAAATCACCGTGCCCATCGTCGTCTGCATCGTGGACCGGTCAGTTGCGGACGGCTCCGCCGGGGAGACAATCGTAGAGGCCCGTCGCAACAATAGCCGACCAGTCTCTGTGATCGACGAGCTCGGCTGGTGCCCGCCGACCGCAGTCGAAGCTCTGGCATTTACGGTAGTCGCATGAGTCGGGTTCATGACGTTGGCCGACGATATGAAGCGGCGGCTTCGGTAATACATCAGGGCGTCAACATATTTGCCGTCGGCGATCCAGCGGGCGCACAGTTGAACGCTGCTATCCGCCGCGCAGTGCTTGCACTTGGAAACGACCGAAGCGAGATATGGAATGGTGTCATCCAGGCCGCTAGAGTACTCCGCTGGCGCCGGATGACACAGCCACAACCAGCGCAATTTCAGACTCATCAGTCCCTCATTGATTACATAGTGAGCCAAGCGGATCGGTTGCGTAGTCTGGTAACTAACGGGGATTTACTCGATCTTCTTGCGGAGGCTGCGGTAGCCGTGGGAATGAACAATTCACCACTTGGTTCAGTCCTGCTCGAGTCAATCCAGGAGGTGGGCCCCGATGCGTGTATAGTCGTCGCTACCAATGGAGCGGCTCGCGCCGGGATGGCCGACTGGCTTCATGGCATCGGAGCCAAAGTTGCCGTGTCGAGCGAGCTGGAATCAATCGGTGGCGTCGCCGAAATTAGCTATGTCATTACGCCCCCGACCTTTACTCCGCGTGCTGTTCTTACCGCTCCAGTGACTCCCGAGGTCACGTTCATTACTCCTGCCTGGTTCACTAACCAATCCTTGCCAACGTCCGAGTTGGGTGTACACGCCGAGGGTCAAATCGTGGTAAAGACCAGCGTGCATCAAATTGGCGATATGGCCGAGCCCGAAACCGCGGTTGTTGACGATGAAGAGATCCAAGACGTCTATTTCCCTCAGCCCGTATGGGGAACACGGGCCTCGGATGATCGGGAGCTCGCCACCGGGGAGGTGGAAGCCTGGAAGGTCCTTCTCGCCGGTGGACGGGGCTTGTGGCTTGACGACGGTGATCGGATCCGTTCATTGGACCCGAAGCAACCGGAGGGTGCGCGCCTTGGGTACGAAGCAGTGAACCATATCCTTCCGGGTACGTACCTTGTCCTTCGCGAGGGCGAGACCGAACGCGGTGCGATGCACGACGAGGCGCTGGTTGCGCTGGGCGAGGGTGCACGCGACATCTTTTCCACGCAGGCATATTGGAAGGCGCGGCTCCAAGAGCAGCTCTCACGCGTTGGCTCCCTCCGGGCGATCGCGGAGCTCGAGCGCCTTGGTGTCCGTTCGAGCGGGCAAGTCCAGGCCTGGTTAGACGCGCGCCTGATTTGTCCCCAACGAGATGCTGACTTCGCGCTTCTCCTGGACTGGCTCGGTGTTCCGTCTCAACCAACCTTCGACAACGCGATCACCCTACGCCGGGCCGTCTACAAGGCCAGCGCCAATTTGCGTCGGGAGCTAGAAGCAGCCGTTGGCCGCGCCGACTTGCGGGTCCTGGAGCGTGATGGGATTCTTCACTTGAACCTGCCCCGCGAAGGCCTGCGCAGCATGTTCGTTGCCCGAGTGCTTGCGAGGGCGCCGTTCACCGAGATCGTCAGCAGACATCAAGTTCGCGTACCGTTCGTGGAAGGGAGCGCTCAGTGGCTCGACTGATTCCGCCGATCTTTCCAGAGGATGCACCGCCGGGTGAGAAGTCGGTCTATAGGGTACTCGCAGAAGACCGGATGACTGACGACTGGATTGTCCTCCATTCGCTGAATATCGCGGAGCATGTGCGCAAACCGGAGGGTGAGGCTGACTTTGTCATCATCGCCCCACGGCTCGGGATCCTCGTGGTCGAAGTCAAGTCGCACCAACACTTCACTTTCGATGATGGGGTTTGGAGGCTCGGGAGCCAGGCTCCAACGACGCGAGGCCCGTTTAAGCAGGCTAGCGAAGCGATGTACTCGATTCGTAAGTACCTGATAAGAAAAAAAGTCGATCTTAGTTCGACTCCGGTGCTTAGTGCCGTATGGTTTACAGAGGCACGGGCCCGCACGATGCTACGGCCAACAAACGAGTGGTTTGACTGGCAGATTCTCGACTCCGAAGACCTAAAAAAAGATCCGATCGGTACGATCCGTCGTGCCTTCGAAGGTGGCCTTGCCAATCTCGAGGCGACCTTCAAAGGTTACTCCTCTGGCGGGGTGGGGCCAAGTCAAACAGAAGCGAAGCAGATCGCGATGTTGCTTCGGCCGAATTTTGAGTTTGGTGTCGTGGCCGGCGACGTGCGGGCGGCCCGCCAGCATCAACTCGTCCGCTTCGTCGAAGAACAATTCCTCGCGCTCGATGCCATGTCCGACAATCAGGCGGTGCTATTTACTGGACCGGCAGGCTCTGGCAAGACGTTCCTGGCGTTGGAAGCGGCCCGGCGTGAGATAGCCCTCGGAGGGAACGGCACCCTCATGTGTTTCAATAAGCTACTCGGCCGACGCCTGGCCGCAGATGTCGATGAACCGCGACTATCAGTCGGCACCTTCCATAGCCAGCTTCTAGCGCTTACGGGTTTGAAGGTTCCGGAGGGCGCTGGCGAGCTGTTCTGGAAAAATGAACTGCCCGAACGGGCCATTGAGGTGCTCCTTGAGCTGGGAGAGCCGCCATTTGACTTCCTGATCGTGGACGAGATTCAGGATCTATTGACCGAGGCATACTTGGACGTCCTCGAGCTGACGGTTAAAGGTGGGCTGGCCGGCGGCCGCGTCTTGATGTTCGGCGACTTTGAGCGCCAGGTCATCTATAACGACGGGTCCGGCCGAGAGCTCCTTCGAGAACGGGTGCCCCACATGCCGTCGCATCGTCTCTCCATGAACTGCCGCAACCTTCCGAGAATCGGGTTCAGCGTCAACTTCTTCAGTGGGCTCACTCCTGGCTATCAGCGGTTCCGACGAGACGACGACGGAGTAAACCCTGTGCTCCTGAAATACACCCGTGGTGAGGACCAGTCGCCGCTACTCCGCCAGGCCGTCGAAGCTCTGCGCGACGAGTCATTCGACCTCAGCGAGATTGTCGTCTTGAGCCCGCTGGCCGCCGACTCGGCCGCCGCCACCACGACCGATTCATGGTTAAGAAGCGTCCTTGTTCAAGCTGACGGCCTGCACGCTAAGAAGGGGAAGATCCGCTTCTCATCGATCCAGGCATTCAAGGGCCTCGAGGCGCCTGCCGTTATTGTCACTGACTTGGATCGTGTAAATGTTCCGAACTTTCAATCTGTCCTCTACGTGGGCCTAACTCGGGCGACTGATCGCGTTTATGGTCTCGTGGAAAAGGACACCGGACTAGTGGGAATGGCAGGGAAGCGATGACCGGCACTGAAGCACGTGACATAGTCGAGGCAGCAGTAAGACGCGAGCTCTTCGGGCCGCCCGATGGAGAGGCGCCGATCGGCAACCCCATCAACTGCTCCGGCCCGTCCCTGACCTTTCAGACGAAGGACGACGCAAAAGGGCAGTTCCACGATCGAGATACGCTTGAAGAGGTGCTGACACGTTCTGATCCGCTTCGCCGCTACGGCGTTGGCGTTCTTACCAGTGGTGGCGCCTCAACTGGTGGGCAGGCATCCCGGGGTGAGGATTTTGTCGTCATTCCAGGGCTGGGGTCGAACATGGAGAACCCCGAAGCGCCCACCACTGAGGTACGTGGCTCTCGGCGCCAGGATCAACCGGACTCCGATGACTTCGACCTTTCGGACGCGAACCGGCGCAAGCCATCAGCAATGGCAATTTCGTTCAAGGTCCGTGTGGCTCGTGGATCAGAACTGAAGATTCGGGTGACGGGTGCCTACTACGACCCGATCAAGATCACCGCACCAGACACGCCGCAGCTGAACTGGTGGGTTCGCCGGCCCTTCATCCTTGAGTCAATTGCATCGGAAGATGTGCTCAGAAAGGAAAAAAAGCGTTCTCTTCTGAATGCCACGCCGATTGTTGTCGAACCAAAACTTGAGCCTCGCATCACGCCAAGTGTGTTGATCTACAGCCGCGCAGTGCCTGGTGAGACGGATGCGGATCTTCGATTGGTCACGCTGGCGGTCGTCAATGACCTGGCCGGCGCTGGCGCAGGGGATAACTTCTTCCAGGTGGCTTTTTCCGCCGAAGCGGCACAAGGGCTCAAAATTGAGCCATATCCCGACGTCGAGCAGCCAGACACTGATGACGAGGAGGAATCGATTGCGCTCCTATACCGCCACCGACGCACCTTCGCGATCGGCCACGGTTGCGCCGCGACCTGGAAGGACATGACCGGTGAGGACGCCGTCCCGGCCGTCTCGTGCGTCGAAGCCGAGGCGCTACCTGCCTACGAAGTCACGAGCCTAACACCGGACGTCTACGAAGAGCACGCCGACGGCACCCGCACGTCGGTTAGCGTGAGCATGGAGGAACTTGCCAAGAATACCGCCACTGGGGACACTCAGGTCGAAAAGGTTATTGAACTTTACGCCCAGTGGATTGACGACCGGGCCGCCTCGATCGACGACTTGCCCGTTCGGTACCACGGGGCAGCGCGACGTCATGTCACGAAGTGCACTGAGGCCCTCGAGCGAATACAGGAGGGGTGGCGCCTCGTTCAACATAACCCCCTCGCAAGTCGTGCCTTCCGACTAGCTAATCATGCGATGCTCAACCAGCAAGTCCGCTCCCGGCTTGAGCGGCGAGACCTCGTGCAGGACAAAGAGGGTATTTACAGGCCAAAAGGGAATCATCCAACCGCATTGCCCGGCCCCAATGGCGGCCAATGGCGCGCTTTTCAGATCGCTTTCATCTTGGCGAGCCTGCCGGAGCTAATCACCCCGACGCACAAGAATCGCACACTTGTCGATCTAATATTTTTCCCCACTGGAGGCGGCAAAACCGAGGCCTACCTCGGCGCCTCGGCAATCTCACTGATCGCGCGGCGGCTCCGGAATCCAGACGACGCCGGCACCGATACTCTCATGCGGTACACCCTGAGACTACTCACCGCCCAGCAGTTTCTGCGCGCTTCATCCCTAGTCTGCGTCTTGGAGGACATCCGCTCAGGTATGGAGGATGAGCTCGGTACCGCCCCGTTCAGCATCGGGGTCTGGCTGGGACGGGACTCGACGCCAAACAGGTGGTCTGCCGCGCAGAGAGACTTGTCCGAGCTGCGACGCGACTCCAGAGCCTCCAATAAATTTCTGCTCCTTAAGTGTCCCTGGTGCGGTACGGGAATGGGGCCGGTCAGCAAGCGACGCGGCCAGGACACTCCCGGCTACGTGTGGTCCGGCGGACGATTTCTATTTCGCTGCCCAGACCAACTGTGTCGATTCAGTGGAAGAGAAGGCCTGCCCATCCACGTAGTAGATGAGGGAATTTACGAGGCGCGCCCCTCAATCGTAATCGGCACAGTAGATAAGTTCGCCATGATGGCATGGCAGCCCGCGGCCAGGGCCCTGTTTGGTTTTGGCGACAATGGTGAACGCGTTTGCTCACCCCCTAGCCTGGTCATCCAAGACGAGTTGCACCTTATTTCTGGACCACTTGGCTCCATGGTCGGTCTATACGAACCAATAATCGACGACCTCACGACTGACCGTCGATGTGATCCGCCCATCCCGGCCAAGATCATTGCCTCCACCGCTACAGTACGCCGTTACGAAGATCAAATTCTCGGACTGTTTGGGAGAAAGGACGTAGCTCTCTTCCCGCCGCACGGTCTTGAAGAAGGGCGGTCATTTTTTGCGGAGCCGGCTCGGCTTCCAGACGGCAAGCCGGCTCCAGGACGGCGATATCTTGGCGTTATGAGTTCATCGCTTGGCTCTACACAGACGGTCCAGGCGCGAGTCACAGCCGCGACCCTTCAGGCCGGTTCGCAGATCCCGGACCCAGCGGATCGTGACGGGTACTGGACCAATCTCAACTTCCTCAACAGCCTCCGAGAGCTCGGCAACACGCTCTCCCTGCTCGAATCGGATGTTCCTGACTATTTGGTCGGTCTCCAGCGGCGCGACGGTATCACGCCGCGTTACCCCCGGAACAAGATGGAACTTACTTCCCGACGTCGAAGCGACGAGATTCCGAAGGCGATCGAGGAACTCGAACTACGCCTGCCGCATCCTGAATGTGTGGTTGAGGCCAAATGTGTCAGCTCAGGATCCTGCCCCGAGAACGCGAAATGTGTGGACATTTGCCTTGCGTCGAACATCATCGAGGTCGGCATCGACATCGATCGGCTCGGTTTGATGACCATTGTCGGTCAGCCCAAAACTACGGCGCAGTACATTCAGGTTAGCGGTCGCGTCGGGCGAAGTGCCAGGACACCCGGCCTCGTCATCACAATCTATGGGGCCGCAAAGCCTCGGGACCGCAGCCACTATGAGCGGTTCTGGACCTATCACCAGCAGCTGTATGCCCAGGTCGAACCAACCTCCGTGACCCCTTTCGCTGAGCCGGTTCTGAAACGCGCTCTCCACGCAGCGGCAATCTCACGCATGCGCCAGCTCAACCCTATGCTTGATCCGAGTCCGTTCCCGCAGACCGAGTTCAACGACTCTATTGCACTCCTCCGTACTCGCGCGGCATTGGTTGACAGCGGGGAGCTCCCGGTATTCGACCGCTGGGTCAGTGAGCGCGCCCGACAGTGGGTGAGAGGGGAGCGAACGACCTGGGCGACGGTCAAGTACTTTGACGGTGATCCAAAGCAGGGCCTCATGCGCCCCGCGGGTGACATGGCCGATTCTGGGAATAAAAACATCACCTGGGAGACGCCGATGAGTATGCGCAGTGTCGACGCCGAGTGTCGGCTTTCCGTCACCCTTGATTACCTCAATGACAACCTAGAAGAGACGGAGTTACAACCATGACGTCAGGAAACATGCGTCGAGCTCAGTTAGTGTCCCCGTTTGGTGTGGGTGCCATGAGCGTCCTCGTCGATGGTACGTCGGTTATTACGGCTGGACTCGATCACTGGTTCCCGCGCAATAACGTCGACCTGGCACTGGAAGAGTTCCGCGTCAACGACTGGCGGCTGGAAGCCCGGTTAAAAGTCCAGGAGTTCCGTCTGCCCCCAGATTATCGCGAAGGATCGAAGGACGATCATCGCAACGAGAAGCTGAGCATCCCCGCTTTAAGGTTCCCACGGTATTCGTTTTGCATGTACTGCAAGCGCTTGGAAAAGGTTCCGCTCAGCTTCCAAGACGTTGTCCGCTGTAAGGAGTCCTCATGTGTGGGGAAACGGCGCTACGGGCCGAAGATGTCGCAGGTGCCCTTCGTTGCAATCTGTCGCAAAGGGCACATAGACGACTTCCCATTTCGTGAATGGGTACATCGGTCAAAGAATCCCAGTTGCCCTGGAGTGTTGCGGTTATTCTCGACAGGCGCCGCTGGCCTGGAGGGCCAGGTTGTCCGTTGTGGCTACGACGCCAAGAATAGGCGCGACCCGCGCGCTGGATGCGGTGCGTCTCGTTCCTTGCTGGGGATCACCACGGGAGGGAAGATGGACGAATCTGGCCAGGCCAGCACCTTCCTGACGCAGCAGTTAGAAGGTCTGTCGGATCCGTATATGTGTACCGGTGCCCGGCCTTGGCTTCACGAGGAGCAGGGCACCTGTGATCAGCCAGTGCAAGCTGCGCTCCGCGCCAGTGGCAATGTGTATTTCCCTTACGTCGAGTCGTCGATCTTTCTGCCCCTTAAGATCGGTGCAGTCAGCGGCGCATTGCGAGACCTGATAAAGCGAGCCGACGTTGAACCGGCAATGGTGTTTCTTTTCAGTATGCGCGGTCATGACGCCAGTGTTGCTGAAATTCGAAATGCAACCCGAGGCGCCGGTGACCTATTCGAACACTATAGCGATGAGGAACTGCTAGCCGCCTACCAGGACCGATTCGGCGTCGGCTCTGCCGAAGGGGATGGTAATGAGGATGATTCCACCGACCTTGATATTTGGCGCCACCCGGAGTTCAAGCTGATCCGCGAGACGCCGCAAGACGACGAGCTCCGTGCCTCAGATCCGGGCCTTCACCCTGCGATGGCCGGACATTTCGATCGCGTTCGCAGTGTCACTGTCCTACGTGAGACGCGGGTTTTGCGAGGATTCGCGCGTGGTCGGGACGGCGATCTGAAGGTCGCGGAGGGGAAGGCCCTGCTTCGCCGTCGTCCTTTGCCGCCCGAGAAGGACTGGCTGCCGGCTTACGTGGTCAAGGGTGAAGGAATCTACTTTGAGCTAGACCACGAGCGTCTTGCCGCATGGGAGGCACGCGGTGAGGTTCAAGTCCGAGCCAGGCGTCTTGCGGACAAGTACGGCCAGGTAATTGCCGATCGGGGTGGTATTGTGCGTGATGTCTCTCCGCGGATGATAATGCTGCACACGTTCGCGCACCTTCTGATTAACCAGTTTGTCTTTACCTGTGGATACAGCTCAGCTTCACTCCGGGAGCGGTTGTACGTGTCGCGCGATGGTGACCGGGACATGGCGGGGCTCTTGATCTACACGGCAGCGGGAGACTCGGAGGGCACGATGGGGGGTCTCGTCCGCATGGCTCAACCAGACCGCCTGGAACCGGTTGTCGCGGCGGCCCTCGGTGAAGCCCATTGGTGTTCGACTGATCCAGTGTGCATGGATGCGGGGGAGCGGGGGCAGGGGCCTGATTCGTGTAATTTGGCGGCATGCCACGGCTGCGCTCTGGTGCCTGAGACAAGTTGCGAGGAATTTAATCGTTTCCTTGACAGAGGTTTGGTTGTCGGCACATTTGACGATCCAACGCTGGGGTACTTCTCAACGTATGCCAAGGGCTGAGCCATAGATCCAAGTGCGTCGGCTCGCTTTTTATCAAGCAAACTACCCCGTTCTTCTGTGTGAAGCAGAATCGGGTTTGGTGAACCATGGTCGCAGGGTCTTTTCGGTCCCTGAATTTACCCTCTCCGAAGCGTATATCGCTGCGGGGGTGAGTGTTTCGGGGAGGGGGGCACCTCGGGTGGCTGGCGTGGCCACGCCATGGCGGCGCATGGCCTCTATGGGGTCTCCTTCATGCGCTCCAAGCGCTCCTGGGATTTGTCGATACGGTGAATTTGGCCTCAAAGGGGTGCGTGCTTTAGTGCGGCACCTTAAACGTGTATGGGGCCCTGGGCAATTGCATTGTTCCTGAGATCTGGACGGTCAATATTGGTGGCCGAGACGTAATGCGATTGGCACCTTGATCTCAGAATAAAAGCCGGGCCGCTTCAGCGTCTGCGTAGTAGCAAAAGCGGCCCGGCGGTGCGGTCTCGCGAACGGCGACGATCACCGCTTCCGGTACAGCCCCTTCTTCTGGAACTTCGGCTCGCTCGTCACGAGCATCCCCAGGGACCGGAAGATGCCCTCGTCCACGGAGCCGAGGATCGTCGTCGTGTGCACGTCGCAGCCCTCGAGGCTCGCCAGCTGCTCGACGGCCGCCTTCGCGTTCTGGTCGGTCGCCGCGGAGACGGACAGCGCGATCAGCACCTCGTCCGTGTGGAGCCGTGGGTTCTTGGAGCCCAGGTGCACGGTCTTGAGCGTCTGGATCGGTTCGATCGAGGCGGGGGAGAGCAGGTGCACGTCGTCCTCGATGCCGGCCAGCACCTTGAGGGCGTTGAGCAGCACTGCGGCGGAGCAGCCCAGCAGCTCCGAGGTCTTGCCGGTCACCAGGGTGCCGTCCGCCAGCTGCACGGCCGCGCCGGGCTCGCCGGTGCGCTCGGCCACCAGCTGCGCGGCACCCACCACCGGGCGGTCCTCCGAGCTCAGGCCGAGCTTGGACATCACCAGGGCCACGCGCTCGGACTCGGTGTCGTCCGCGCCCTCCAGGGCCTCGTTGACCTGAGCCTTGTAGTAGCGCCGGATGATCTCCTGCTCCGCGGCGCGGCGGCACACCTCGTCGTCCACGATCGCCGCACCGGCCATGTTCACGCCCATGTCCGTGGGGGACTTGTACGGGGTGGTGCCCGTGACCTTCTCCAGCAGCGCGGACAGCAGCGGGAACACCTCGACGTCGCGGTTGTAGCTCGTCACCCGCTCGCCGTACTCGGCCAGGTGGAACGGGTCGATCAGGTTGATGTCGTCCAGGTCCACGGTGGCGGCCTCGTAGGCGGCGTTCACCGGGTGCTCGAGCGGCAGGTTCCAGATGGGGAACGTCTCGAACTTCGCGTAGCCGGCCGGGATGCCCCGCTGCCGGTCGTTGTACACCTGGCTCAGGCACGTCGCCAGCTTGCCGGAGCCCGGGCCGGGGGCCGTCACGACGACGAGGTCCCGCGTGGTCTCGGACCACTCGTTGGCGCCGAAGCCCTGCTCCGAGACGATCGTGGACATGGCGTGCGGGTAGCCGGGGATCACGCGGTGGCGGGCCACCTTCAGGCCGAGCCGCTCGAGCTTCTCGAGGAACGCCAGCGCACGGTGGTTGGCGTCCTCCAGCTGCGTGACCACCACGTGCTCCACCAGGAACCCGCGCTCCCGGAACACGTCCACGAGGCGCAGGACGTCGTCCTCGTACGTGATTCCCAGGTCCGCGCGGACCTTGTTCCGCTCGAGGTCCTTGGCGTTGAAGCACACCAGGATCTCGGTCTCGTCCTTGATGCGGTCCAGCATCGCGATCTTGTTGTCCGGGGTGAAGCCGGGCAGGACGCGGGAGGCGTGCAGGTCGTCGAAGAGCTTGCCGCCCATCTCCAGGTACAGCTTCCCGCCGATCTGGCGGCGGCGTTCCTGGATGTGCTGGGACTGGAGCTCGATGTACTTCGCGCGGTCGAATCCGACGCGGTGGAGGGGGCCGGAGGCCGCGGCCTCCGTGGTGGTGCTGGCAGGGCGGGCGGTCTCATGCGTGCCGGTCATGGACTCTCAGCATAGACCTGTCCGCGGGGTGCGCGTGCGCGGCCCGGCGTCGGGCCCACCGCACCCCTCAGTCCCTGGGGTCCTCCAGGTCGACCTCGACCGGTGTGATCCGCTTGATGCTGAGGCCGGTGTAGCCGTACAGCACGTTGAGGGCCGGCACGATGAACGCGAAGAGGATCCAGGGGATGAACTCCATCGGCTCGAGGCCGAACACTCCGGCGGCGAAGACGGCCGGCACACCCCAGGGCACCAGGTTGATGCCCACCGTCCCGGCGGCTTCGACGGCGCGGGAGAGATTCAGGGGGGAGAGCCCCATGCGGCGATACGCGTCGACCATGCCCCGGGCAGGGAGGATCACCGCCAGGAACTGGGCGCCGGTGGAGAACCCGACCAGGAACGAGGCCATGACGGTCGCCGCGATGAGGGAGCCCGTCCGTCGGATCCGGCGCACCAGCGGATCGATGAGGGCGCGGAAGACCCCGGTCCGTTCCAGGAGGCCGCCCAGGGCGGTGGCGACGATGACGAGGCCGATGGTCATGAACATCGAGGCCACCCCGCCGTTGGTGAGGAGGCTGTCCACGGACTCCTGACCGGTGGTGGAGGTGTAGCCGGTCGTGGCGTCCTTCAGGACGGCGCCCACCGGGCGGCCCTGGACGAGCACCCCTGAGAGCCCGCCCAGCGCTGCGACGAGGACGAGGGCGGGGATCGCCGGGACCCGCAGGGCGATGATGACCAGGGTGGCGAGCACGACGAGGAGCAGGGCCGGGTGGATGGTGAACTGGCCGCTGAGACCCGCCTGGATCGTGTCCCGTGCGGCCGTGTCGACGTCGCCGCCGGGAGATACCCGAAGGCCGATGAACCAGAAGAGGCCGGCGCTCAGGACCAGGCCGGGGATCGTGTCCCACAGCATGTGGCGGATGTGGTCGAAGAGCCCCTCGCCCACCATCGCCGGCGCGACGTTGGTCGTGTCGGACAGCGGGGAGAGCTTGTCGCCGAAGAACGCGCCCGAGATGACGGCGCCGGCGACGATCGGAAGCGGGACGCCCATGCCCCCTCCGATGGCCATGAACGCGAGGCCGACCGTTGCGATGGACGTGAACGAGCTGCCGAGGACCAGGGAGATGAAGGCCGTGACGAGGCAGGCCATCGGGAGGAAGAACGTGGGGTTGATGAACTCGAGGCCGTAGTGGATGAGCGTGGGGATGACGCCGCCGCTGATCCACGTCCCGATGATCATGCCGATGATGAGGAGGATGAAGACGGCCGGCATTGCGCGGCTCACGCCGTCGGTCATGGCGGCCTCCATGTCCTTCCAGCTGTGACCTGTGAGTCTGCCGATGACGGCCGCGACCACGATCCCCGCGACGATCGGGAGGATCATCCCGATCTTCCAGGAAAGCGTCGACGCGCTCGCCAGGGCGATGAGGGCGAGGAGCGGGAGCGGGGCCACCAGAGGGTGCGGGTCGCGGGGGACGGGCATGGGCCTGTCCCCTCTCCGGGTGGAGCCCCTCGTGTGGGGCGTGGCAGTGCGGGTGTCGGTCGACATGGGGCCTCCTGTGGATGCGACGGCGCGAGACTCAGCGGGATGCGAGGGGGATGACCTGGAGGTCTGAGGGGACCGTGCTGCTGAAGGGGTGGTGGCCCTCGAGCTGCCGGCCCAGCGAGGCGCCGGACGTGCCGGGGACGAGGTGGTGCAGAGCGAGGGAGCCGACCGCGGCGTCGTCAGCGATCCTGAGCGCGTCGGCGACCGACGTGTGGGCGCGTTCGTGATGGCTGCGGATGGCGTGGGCCTGGGGGCTCTCCGGGTCGGGGAACTTCGCCACGAGCCAGTCCAAGTCGATGGCCTCGTGGAGGAGCAGGGACGCCCGGTCGGCGAGACGGCGCATGTTGTCGGTCGCGGCGGTGTCACCGGAGACCACGACGGACCCCTCGTCGGTGTCGAAGCGGTAGCCGTAGGCCGGTGCGACGGGAGGGTGTTCGACCAGGATCGCCGAGACGCGCACCCGGGAGTCCTCGAAGACGACGAAGGGGTCCATCGCCGGGGGCTGCTCGGCATCCGGGTCGAAGGCGATGTTCGAGGGCAGGACGATGTCGTGGGCGTGGATGCGGTCCAGCGGTGAGGGCCGCAGGCTGTCGAGGATGCGTTCGTTGAGGTCGGTCGCGTGCGCGGCGACGATCCGCCGGAGGGTCTCCGCGGTCCCCGGGGTCGGGTCGTGGGGGGTGAGCGGCGTCGGGGCCGCCGTCGTGTGAGGACTGGTCGGATAGAGCGCCCCGCGGTCTCCGGGCCCGATCAGGCGGATGGCGTCCCGGTCGTCTTGCGTGATCTCGAAGGTGCTGAACAGTGCGATGGCGGTGAGGTCGACGATGTGGTCGGAGTGGAGATGGGTGAGGAAGACGGCTTCCACGTCGTCGAGCCCGTATCCCGCCCGCACCAGCTGACGACCGGCGCCGTAGCCGCAGTCGATGAGGTAGACCGCCCCGCCGACCACGACGGCCGTGGAGATGCCGGCGCGGGGCGTCCCTCCGCCGTGGCGCCACCAGCGCGGGCCTCCGGCGGTGCCGAGGGTGATCACCTGTGTTCCGCGCAGTCCTGTCGACATGTCCTTGTCCTTCACTCTCGTCCGGCGGTCCCCTCCACTGTGGTGCAGATCTCATATCAGGGATAATCAATTCACTCACGTCAACCCATAGGAGGAGTCGATGGTCGGCATCACCCTGCGACACATGGAGTACCTGGTCGCCGTCATCGACGAAGGGTCGATGACGGCGGCTGCCGCCCGACTGCATGTCACGCAGGCGACCGTGTCCATGGCCCTGGCGGAATGCGAGCGACGCCTCGGCGTCCCCCTCCTCGTCCGCCAGCCGGCGAAAGGGGTCGCCGCGACCCTGGCGGGCCACCGCATGGCCGTCCAGGCCAGGCGGATCCTGGGGCTGGTCCACGAGATGGAGGCGTCGGTGCCGGCGATGCCCGGTGAGCTGGCCGGAGACCTGGAGGTCGGATGCGTGCCCTCCCTCTCGCCGCAGGCCGTCCCGGTCCTCGCAGAGCACTTCTCGCGACGGCACCCGCGGGTCACGCTGCACTACCGGGAGGGGGCGGCCACGGACCTGCAGCGGGAGGTCCTGCAGGGTCGACTCGAGATGGCCGTCATGTTCAGCCGTCAGCAGGCACCGGGGCTGCGATCGATCGAAGTGGCCCGGGCGCAGCTGAAGGTGATGCTGCCCGAGGGGCATCGGCTGGCCGCCGCGCACGAGGTCGCCTTCGCGGACGTCGCTCAGGAGCCGGCCATCCTCATCGACCTGCCGCCCAGCACGGAGCGGTCACTGGAGTTCATGCGCGCCGCGGGCGTCGAGCCGACGCTGCGGTGGTCCAGCAACAACCTCGCCACGGTCGCCTCCCTCGTCGGGGCTGGCCTCGGCTGGTCGCTGCGCTATACGCTGCCGGGCGAGCAGCCCGCCGCGCGCGGCCTCGTGGAGATACCCGTGGCAGACCCCACACCTCCGAACGCGGTGTGCGCCGTGGTGCCGGACGGCGACCGGGTGGATCAGCGCGTCCGGCATGCCCTCGAGGTGCTCCGCCGGGTCCTGTCTGAGGAGGAGGGACGCCCCGACGTCGACTGCGCATGACGCCATGTCGAGGCGCCTGCCATCACGACGTCGTCCGCGGCCGGCCCGACCCCGTCGCTCAGCCCTTCTCGTCCTCCGGGTCGTCCGCGATCCAGTCGTGCTCGGGGTCGTCGAAGCTGCGCGTGCGCCCGGTGCGCAGGTCGGTGACGTCCATGACACCGGTGCCGCGGTCCAGGCGCACCTGCTGGTGTGAGGCGGGGTCGACGACGGTGATCGTCTGGGTCTGCGGGTCGTAGTCGTCCACCCGCACCTGGTCCTCGTATTCCTCCCGCGGTCCATAGGACCCGTGCGTGTCGTCGTCGGGGAAGGCGGGGGCGCCGGGGGAGCGCAGCTGGCGCTCGAGGGTGCGCTCCACCCGGCGCGCGGCCGCCTCCTGCGCCTGCGTGGCCAGGCGCCGCAGACGTTCGAGGGACTCCTTGTCCTGGGAGATCTCCGCGCCGAAGAACCGCCACTGGTAGCGGTAGGCGATCATCCGCACCGCGAAGATCAGGAACGCGATGAGGAAGCCCGTGAACGCGTTGAGCGCGCCGTTCATCGCCACCACGGTCGCCAGCACCGCGCCCAGGAACGTGGGGAGCACGTAGACGCCGCGGGGGTCGAAGATGGACGGGACCTCGTTGGCGACGATGTCCCGCAGCACGCCGCCGCCCAGCGCCGTGACCATCGCGATCACCACCGTGGACACCGGGTGCACGCCCATCGAGTGCGCCAGCAGCACACCGGACACCGTGAACAGGGCGAGCCCGGCGGCGTCGAACAGGGTGATGGTCAGGTTCAGCCGGTTCGGGTGGATCACCTTCACGTACACGAGCAGGGACACCAGCACGGGCGGGGCCAGGTAGACCGGGTTCTCCAGGGACGCGGGCAGACCGCGGTCCAGCAGGATGTCCCGGGTGAAGCCGCCGCCCAGCCCGGCCAGCAGGGACAGCGCCATCGAGCCCACCAGGTCGAACTGCTTGCGCGCCGCCAGCAGCGCCCCCGAGGTGGCGAAGAAGAAGATCCCGATCAGGTCCAGGGTCGTGAGCAGCCACGGGACGTCGGTGAGGGTGGCGAAGAACTGCTGCACGTCCACGGCGGCTCCTTCCATCGGGTCCGGGGGTCACCGGCCATTGTCCCGTGCGGCCCGCGCGGTGGCTCGTTTGTTCACCCGGGTGTCCCCGGGGTGCCGTCCTCGACGGTGCCGGGCGTCTCCTCGTTCGCCGGGGGGCCGTCCTCACCGGGGTCGGCGGGCGGCCCGTCCCTGCCCTTGCGGTCGCGGATGTCCGGCACGGGCGGCTCGTCATGCGGATCCATGCGCTGGCGCTGGGTCTCCCCCGAGATCTCGGCCCCCGGGGCGAGCCACTCCCGGCGCATGGACACCACGCGCAGCACGAGCACGAGCACCATCACCGCCGCCGAGGTCAGCGGGCCGAGGAGCTCCACCTGGCCGAGGGCCGCCGTCGTGCCCGCGCCGAGGATGGCCGGCAGCGCGTACCAGCCGCGCCCGCCGAACACGGCGGGCGGTTCCCCGGCGACGACGTCGCGCAGGATGCCGCCGCCGACGGCGGTCACCAGGCCCAGCACCGCGGCGGCGACCGGGCTCAGGCCGGCGAGCAGGGCGATGCGCGTGCCCACCACGCAGTACACGGCCAGGCCGATGGCGTCGAAGGCCATGACGGCGTGGTGGCCGCGCTCGCCGTCGAAGATCCGGAGGAACACCGCCAGGGACGCGACCGCCGGCAGGATCAGGTACCAGGGATTGTCGAACGCGGCAGGAACGTCCCGGCCGACCACGAGGTCGCGGACGACGCCGCCGCCCGTGCCGACCATGAGGGCCAGCAGCAGGGAGCCGACGATGTCGTAGCCCTTGCGCACGGCGAGGACGGCGCCCGAGATCGCGAAGAAGAACACGCCCACGAGGTCCACGGCGGTGATCGCCGCGGTGATCGCGTCGGCGAGCTCGCCGTGCGCGTCGATCGGCTCGGGCACGTCCCGTTCGAGTTCGGCAGGGTCCTTGGGGGTGGCGGACAGCAGCCACACGGGGAGAAGTGGAAGCAGCACCCGCCCATCGTCCCCTGTCGGGCGGCACCCAGCCACCGACGGGCGACCGGGGCCGGGGGTGCGGGGCGGCGCGTGGGGGAAGTGCGCGCCGCCCCGCGGTCTCAGCGGGTCAGGCCGAACCGGCGACGCGCGGCCACGAGACCGCCGGCGCCGAGGGCGCCCAGCGCGGCCAGCCACCAGGCCTGGCCGGAGCCGGTCTCCACGGTCTCGGGGACGGTGTGCTCGCCGGCGGGCTCCGAGGGCTCGGAGGCCTCCGGGGCGTCCGTCGAATCCGGGGCGGGGGTCGCCGGGGACTCCGGTGCGGGTGCCTCGGACGCGTCGTCCTCGCCCTGGGCCTCGAGGGCCTCCCACACGCGGGCCTCGTCGAACGGGAGACCCGTGCCCTGGACCCCCAGGTGGGGGTCGGCGGCCCGCGGGTCCCCGATCGAGAACGTCACGACGAGCGTCTTCTGCTCGCCGGTGCTGCCGTCAGTGAGGGTGAAGACGGCCTGGTCGGTGCCGGTGAAGCCCTCGTCCGCCACGTAGACGGTGCTGGCGAAGCTGCCGTTCGCCCCGTCGGGGGTCCAGTTCGCGGGGTCGCCGACGCGGGGCAGCTCGACGAGGGTGCCGTGCTCCGGCTGCTCGGTGACGGTCAGCGTGGCCACGCCGGCGACGTCGCCGCTGGAGTTGCCCTGCAGGCGGACCAGGCGGGATCCGGGAGCGGCGAGGTGGGTCTGGTGGTCCACCGTCGGGCGTCCGCCGAACTCGTAGGCCTGCGGGCCCCTGGCGTCCAGGAACATGCCGGGGACGTCGTCGCCGAGGTTCCGGTCCTCCCCGAACACCAGAGTCGCGGTGGCCTTCCCGTCCACGTAGAGGGTGAAGACGGCGCCGGCGGTGCCCTCCTCGCCGAGGACCCGACGCTGCTCCAGGACGTCCACGTAGCCGGTCTCGAGCTCGGCGTCGTAGGTGAACTCCACATCCGTCTCCGGGCCCATCTCACCGGGGACGTCATAGGAGATCTCCTCGAGATCCGTGAAGGACGGGTAGAACGGCGCCACGGTCACGCGGACGTCCTTGACGGCGTGCTGCGTGTAGAAGCGGCCCGTCAGGGGCGAGAGCTCCGTGGAGCCGAAGGTGCCCCCGACGAAGTGCCCGTTCTGCCACCCGTCCGTGGTCTCGGCGGGGGCGGCGAAGGCCGGGGTGGCCGCGGTGGCGGCGAGGCCGCCCGCCAGGACGGCGGCGGCGAGGGCGGTGGACAGCGGGCGGGTGGTGCGGCGAGCGGACATCAGGTCTCCTCGGGGCGTGCTCTGCGGCGGGTCGTGGCCGCCGGGTGGCGGCAACGCCCTCAGCCTGCCCGCGTGGCGCACGCCACACCAGAGGTGTGCTCAGGTCGTGACCATCCTGTCCTCGGATCGAGACCTGGGCGTCAGTCCTGCGCCGGCCCGAACTCCTTGGCCAGCTCCGCCGCCACGCCGGTGTACCCGGCCGGGGTCAGCTCCAGCAGGCGCGCCTCGGCGTCCTCGGACAGGCCCAGGCCCTGCACGAACTCGCGCATGCGCGCCCCGTCCACGCGGTGGCCGCGGGTCAGCTCCTTGAGGCGCTCGTAGGGGTTGTCCATGCCCGGCACGCCGGCGATCGCCTCGGCGCGCATCACGGTCTGGATGGCCTCGCCGAGCACCTCCCAGTTCGTGTCGAGGTCCTCGGCCAGCACGGGCTCGGCCACCTGGAGCTGGCCCATGCCCTTGGTGACGTTGGTCAGGGCGAGCACCGAGTGGCCGAGGGCCACGCCGATGTTGCGCTGCGACGTCGAGTCCGTGAGGTCGCGCTGCCAACGGGACTCCACGAGGGTGGCGCCCAGCGAGTCGAGCAGGGCGCAGGAGAGCTCGAGGTTGGCCTCCGCGTTCTCGAAGCGGATCGGGTTCACCTTGTGCGGCATGGTGGAGGAGCCGGTCGCGCCGGCCACGGGGATCTGCGCGAAGTAGCCGATGGAGATGTAGCTCCACACGTCCACGCAGAAGCCGTGGAGGATCCGGTTGAAGCGCGCGACGTCGGCGTACAGCTCCGCCTGCCAGTCGTGGGACTCGATCTGGGTGGTCAGCGGGTTCCAGGTGAGGCCGAGGTGCTCCACGAAGGACCGGGAGAGGGCCGGCCAGTCCGCGTCCGGGGCGGCGGCGAGGTGGGCGGCGTAGGTGCCGGTGGCGCCGTTGATCTTGCCCAGGTACTCCTGGCCGGCGATGCGCCGGGTCTGGCGGGTCAGACGGTGCACGAACACGGCCATCTCCTTGCCCAGCGTGGTGGGCGTGGCCGGCTGGCCGTGCGTGCGGGAGAGCATGGGGGTCTCGGCGGCCTCGGCGGCCATCGCGGAGACGGTGGCCACGGCGGCGCGGGCGGCCGGCAGCCACACCTGCTCGACGGCGTCGCGCACACCCACGGCGTAGGCGAGGTTGTTGATGTCCTCGGAGGTGCACGCGAAGTGCACGAGCGGCTTCAGCCGGCCCAGGCCCAGCCCCTCGAGGCGGTCGGCGATGAAGTACTCGACGGCCTTCACGTCGTGCACCGTGACCTTCTCGGTGGCCGCCAGCTCGGCCACGGAGTCCGCGTCGAAGTCCGTGACGATCGCCCGCAGGCCCGCCTGCTGCTCGGCCGTGAGCGGCTCGAGACCCGGCAGCACGCGGTGCTCGGCCAGGTGGATGAACCACTCGACCTCGACGTGGATGCGGTTGCGGTTCAGCGCCGCCTCGGACAGGTGCTCCACGAGCGGCTCCACCGCCGCACGGTAGCGGCCGTCCAGGGGGCCGAGGGCGATGCCGGCCTCGGCGAGGGAACGACGGTGGGCGGTGGACGCGGGCGCGGGCTGCGAGGTCATGGCCCCCATTCTGGCAGGCGCCGCGGACGCCCGACGAAGGCGACGACCGGGTCCGTCCCCGACCGCGACGGAGTGGCCAGTGCAACATGCGGACGCGCCCGGTGGCCCGGGGCGCGGCGGGCCTACCGTGGCTGACGTCGCCGTCGCCCGGCGTCGGCGTGCCGAGAGGGATGAGGAGACCGAGATGACGGAACGGACCGGGCAGGCCAGCGAGGCCGGGACGATCGACCGGCTGATGGCCGGGTGGGTCGCCGACGTCGAGACCCCGGACGCCTGCGCCGCCCACCTGCTCTGCGACCGCTGGCCGGCCGACGCCGTGGCGTTTCGGTTCGTGGCGGAGGACATGTCCGCCGTCGACCTCACCTTCGGCGAGCTGGCCGACCGCTCCCGCCGCCTCGCCGCCGGCCTCGCCGCCCGCGGCGTCACGCGCGGCGACCGGGTGCCCGTGATGATGTCCAAGCGGGAGGAGCTCGTCATCACGCTGCTGGCCCTGTGGCGGCTCGGTGCCGTGCACGTGCCGCTGTTCACCGCGTTCGCCGAGGGCGCTGCACGGATGCGCATCGAGGGCGCGGCGGCGCGGCTCGTCGTCGCCGAACCCGGTCAGGCCGAGAAGCTCACGGACATCCCCGGCATCGAGATCATCCGCACCGGCCCGGAGTGGGACGCGCTCGCGGACTCCGCACCGCTGGCCGAGGACGTCGCCGTCGGCGGGGACGGGCCGATCGCCCTGCTGTTCACCTCCGGCACCACCGGCCGCCCCAAGGGGGTGCCCGTGCCGCTGCGCGCGGCCGCCGCGTTCGCCGTCTACCTCACGTGCGCGGTGGACCTGCGCCCCGAGGACCTGTTCTGGAACGCGGCCGACCATGGCTGGGCGTACGGGCTGTACTACGGGATCGTCGGCACGCTGGTGCTCGGGGCGACCTCGGTGCAGTACCGCGGCGCGTTCTCCCCGGCGACCATGGTCGAGGTGATCCGCTCGCAGGACGTCACGAACCTCGCCGGCGCCCCCACGATGTTCCGCGCGCTGGCCAAGTCCGGGGAGGTCACCGAGGACGCCCCGCTGCGGCTGCGGCGCGTGTCCACGGCGGGGGAGCCGCTGCCGCCGTCCGTGCTCGAGTGGGGCCGGGCGGCCCTCGGCACGGAGATCCGCGACCACTACGGACAGACCGAGCTGGGCATGGTCATCTGCACCCTTGCGCACCCTGAGCTGGCCGCGCCGCCCCGTCCGGGTTCGATGGGTGTGCCCCTGCCGGGGATCGCCGCCCAGATCCGGGACGGGCAGATCGCGATCGACGCGGCCTCGCCCCTGTTCTGGTTCCCCGGCTACCTCGGGGAGCCGGAGAAGACCGCGGAGCGCTTCACCCCGGACGGCCGCTGGTACCTGACCGGGGACACCGCCCGGCAGGACGACGACGGCTGGTTCTTCTTCTCCTCCCGGGACGACGACGTGATCCTCGCCGCCGGGTACCGGATCGGCCCGTTCGACGTGGAGTCCGTGCTCATCGACCACCCGCGGGTGCAGGACGTGGCCGTCGTCGGCCTGCCGGACCCGGAGGGGGTGCGCGGTGAGGAGGTCGTGGCGTTCGTGGTGCCCGCCGGGGCCGTCGCGGACCCGGACGCCCTGGCGGCCGAGCTGCAGGCCAAGGTCCGCGACGAGTACTCCAAGCACGCCTACCCGCGCCGGGTGCACTTCGTGGACCGACTGCCCAAGACCCCCTCCGGCAAGCTGCAGCGGTTCCTGCTGCGCCAGGGCGCCGCCGACTGAGTCAGCGGTGCACGAGCCGCAGGAACGCGCCGATCATCGGCAGGTCCTCGGGCCTGGTGGGCAGCGCGTCCGCGAGGGCGGGGGAGTGGACGAGGTAGGCGGCCCACTGTCCGCGCGAGATCGACACGTTGAGCCGGTTCCGGTTCAGGAGGAAGTCCAGCCCGCGCGGCACCTCCTGCGGTGAGGACGCCGCCATCGTCAGGATCGCGACGGCGGCCTCCCGGCCCTGGAACTTGTCCACGGTGCCGACGGTGGTGCCCTCGAGACCGGCGGCGTCGAGTGCCTGCCGGACCGTGGCGACCTGCGCGTTGTACGGGGCCACCACGATCACGTCGGACGGCACGAGCGGCCGGCCGGGGTCGTCCGGGCCGGTGGACCAGGTGCGGCCGAGCAGTGACCGGATGATCTCGACGACGGCCGCGGCCTCCTCCGGCGAGGACACCGCGTTGCCCGTGTGGGAGACCGGCCAGGGGTGCAGACCGGGCTCCACGCCGTCGAGCCAGCGGGCGTCCGTGACCTCCTCCCGCGCGCCGAGCCGGCCGGCGTAGGAGAGCTCGGAGACCGCGCGGGTGAGCGCCGAGTGCATGCGCCACGAGGTGTCCAGGAAGAAGCCGCGGTCGGGGCGGAGCACGGGGGCGCCCTCCGCGATCCAGGTCAGGGCCGCGTCGCCGATGGGCTGGGGGTGCTCGCCCCTGCTGACCTGGGGGAGCTGCTGCGGGTCACCCAGCAGCAGCACCGTCTCGGCCAGGGCGCTCGCGCCCAGGAGGTGCGCGAGGGAGAGCTGCCCTGCCTCGTCCACCACCAGGAGGTCGACCGGCTGGGCCGCGGCGTTCGCGAAGGTCCACGCGGTGCCGCCCAGGACCCGGCCCGGTGCCAGGAAGGCATGGACCTCCGATGAGCCCAGGGACGTCCAGCGGTGCGGTTCGTCCGGGTCCTTGGGCTCCTTGCCCACGCGGTCGGGGTCCACACCGACGCCGATCAGCTGGTCGAGGAAGTTCTCCACCACCGCGTGGGACTGGGCCGTGACACCGACCGTCCAGCCCCGGTCCAGGAGTTCCTTCACCGCGCGGCTGCCCACGAACGTCTTGCCGGTGCCGGGAGGGCCCTGCACGGCCACGTAGGAGCCGCGTGCGGACTCGACCGCCTCGACCAGGCCGCCGACGCCGTCCCGCCGGCCGTCTCGTACGTCCGCCCCGATCGCGGCGAGGGTCCGGCCCGTGGTGCGCGGGGCACGGCGCGCCAGGATGCCGAACACCGCTCCGTCCGGCAGCCGGCCGCGGCGGGCGGCCTCGGCGGCCTGCTCCCGGATGCGTTCGAGGAGGCCGCCGGGCCGGACATAGTTGAGGTGGAACACCGCCATGGGCACCTCTGCGTGCGGTTCCGGCTCGTACTTGGCGCTGAGGCGCTGCAGCAGGCTGACGCGGAACCGGCCCGGTGCGATCTCCTCCACCTCGGTCACGTCCACGGGCGATCGGCTCTGCCAGCGGACGGCGTTGGGGGCCAGCTCCGCCCAGCGCGGCGGCTGCTCGTACAGGGCGTTGAGCTTGAACCTCTCCTTGCTGTTCCGACGCGGCCGGACCTCGGTGCCCGGCTCGAGGCGCCCGGTCACGGTCAGCGTCCGGGCGGGGTTGCTCCGCGGGGTGGGACGTTCCCATGCACCCACCGACTCGACGGTGTCGAACACCAGGTTCGCGCGCGGCTCCTGCCACTCGTCCGGGGCGGACACCGCCCGATCGAACATGGCCCACCACAGCGGCTTGTTCTCCCTCGCGAAGTAGCCCAGGCCAGCGGCCAGCAGGGCGATACCGCGCGGCCCGCCGTCGAGCTCCGTCTCCGGGGCCCCCGTCCCGCCCGCCTCGTCCCTCTCGACGCCCGCCAGCGCCTGCAGCGAGGCGGCGAGGGCCGCGTCCTGCTCCTGGAGCGACGGCGCGGCCTCGACCAGCGGCTCGTCCCCGGTCGCGGCGTCGTCGGCGGGACGGTCCGCGACGGCCGTCTCCTCGGGCTCGACCTGCGCCAGCAGCCAGTCCCGCAGCCGCGCCGTGGAGACGCAGTCGTACCGGTTGTAGTCCTCGATGTCGGCGCGGATCGCCCGCGCGACCTCGGTGTCCCCGGCCTCCATCGCGGCGACGTACCGGTGGTACTCGGTGACGCTGTCCGCCGCCGTCGTGACGCCGTCCTCCGCCCGGTGCTCCGCCCCCATGTAGAGGGGCTCCAGCTTCTTGATGGAGTAGCTCGGCACACCGGCCCGCAGGGCGGCGCGGACCGTGGCGTAGAGGTCCACGAACAGCCCCGCGCGCAGCCAGTCGTCCAGCTCGCGCTCGCCCACGCTGTGGCGCACGGTCAGGCGTTTCAGCGCGGTGACCTCGTACGCGGCGTAGTGGTAGATCCGCATCCCCGGGTGGGTCGCGCGCCGCGCCTCCACGAACGCCACGAACTGCTCGAGCGCCGCCCGCTCGGCGGCACGGGTGTCCGCCCACAGGCCCGTGAACCGGAAGTCGGCCGAGGCGGTGCGCGCGGTGTCCCCGCCCGGCGCCTCGACCCATCCCCACAGGTACTCGAGGCCCTCCATGCTCCCGTCCGCGGAGACCCACAGCGGGTCCCCCTCGAAGTCGAAGAAGACGTCTCCGGTGTCCGGCACGGGCAGCCCCGCCACGGCGCGCGGGTCCACGATCCGATGCGGCGGCAGCCCGTCCGCCCCGGCCGGCTCCAGCTGGATCGCCGCCTGTTCCCGCAGTGCCTCCCACGTGCGACGGGCCATGCCCTCCGGCGGTGCGACGGACGCCGCGAGCTGCTCGATGGTCGTGATGCCGGCCTCGCGCAGCCGGGTGCGCTGCAACCGCGTGGCCCCCGCCGTGAGCAGCACGTCCCGGTGCTCGGCGACGGCCTCCTCGCACGCGCCGCAGACGCTCAGGCGGTCGTCACCCCAGCGGGCGGGCTGCCCGGCGGCCACGTGATCCTGCAGCAGCGCCTCCAGCCGGGCGCGCTGGTGCCGGTACACCGGGATCACCTCGTCCAGGTCCGCGACGTGCCGGGAACCGTCCCCGAGCCACAGGCTGCCCTGCCGCGCCCGCGGCACGCCCATGCCGTCCAGCAGGTCCGCGTAGGCGGCGATCTGCAGCAGCGCGGTCACCCGTGCATGCCGGGCCAGCTTCGTGTCCACCACCTCGTACGCGCCCTCGGGGTGCTCCTCGTCCGTGCGGAGCACGAGGAAGTCGGCCAGGCCGCCGAACGCGCCGTCGTGCAGCATCCCCTGGAACACGACGGCGGGGCGCGCGGCCAACGCCGCCGCGGTGCGCTCGCGGGCGGCCTGTACGCCCTCGGGCGTGTAGCGCTCCGGGCGGGCGAGCCGGATCACCTGGTCCGCGCCGTGCTCCGCCTCGAGGCGCGCGAGCACGCGGGACTCGTGCTCGTCCCCGAGGCGGGAGACCCGCTCGAGGAACGCGTCCGCCACGCCGATCCACGAGGCGCGTCCGAGCTTGGGGTCCACCGTCCCGCGCAGCCACCCGTAGGTGCACGTGGCGGCGGCGGTGATGTCCGAGGGGCTGAGCATGAAGGAGGCGCGGTCCGGCGCGAAGGTCACCATGCCGTCACCCTAGACAGGAGCCGCGGACACGATGGGCAGGGCCCGCGCACAGGGTCCCGGTGCGCCTCGCCCCGGCGGCGGCAGGGCGGGGCGCGTCACACACCGGACCGGACTTGACGTGGGTCACATCCAGATAGTTACCTAATGATCGTTCAGTAATTCTATGCGCCGCCGCGCCGGCGCGCCCGTGCCGGCAGGGAGGCCCGCCCATGACCGAGACCGCCCACCACCCCATGCTCGCCGAGGACCGCGTGGCGCGGTGGCTCGGCGTCACCCTCGAGGCCGCCGAGAAGGACCACGCGCGCATCCGGATGACGCTCACCGAGGACCAGCACAACGGCTTCGGCCTGGCCCACGGCGGCGCCGTCTTCGCGTTCGCGGACACGTGCTTCGCGTTGACGTGCAACGACCCCGCCTCGGACGGCTCCACCCTCACCGTGGCCTCCGGCGTGGACGTCAACTTCCTCGCGGCCACCCGCGCCGGGCAGACCCTCGTCGCGGAGGGGCGCCTGGTCGCCGCCGCGGGCCGCTCGGCCGTCTACGACATCACCGTCACCACCGACGACGGCACCCCGGTGGCCGCCTTCCGCGGCCGCTCCCGCACCATCCCCGCCCCCGGACGCTGACCGACGGGCGCACCCGCCGGTGCGCCGCCGTCGTCGACCGCCGCCCGACCCCGCATCCCCAGGAGGACGCCATGCTTGAGGCCTCGATCCCCAACCCGTACACGCCGGCACCCCTGCCCGCCCCCGCCGACCGCGGGGCGCCGGACCCCGAGGAGACGATGAGCCGGGGCCAGATCGAGGCGCTCCAGTTCGAGCGCCTCCGCTGGACCCTGCACCACGCCTACGAGAACGTGCCCGCGTACCGCGAGCACTTCGACGCGCACGGCGTCCACCCCTCGGACTTCACAGAGCTCGGGGACCTTGCCAAGTTCCCGTACACGGACAAGGAGTTCCTGCGGAAGAGCTACCCGTTCGGCGCGTTCGCCGCCACGGGCCCCGAGCTGCGCCGCATCCACGCCTCCTCCGGCACCACCGGCCAGCCCACCGTGGTCGGCTACACCGACGACGACCTGGCCACGTGGGCCACCCTGGTCGCCCGCTGCTTCCGCGCCGGCGGCATCCGCCCCGGTGACCGCGTGCACAACGCGTACGGCTACGGCCTGTTCACCGGCGGCCTGGGCGCCCACTACGGCGCCGAGCGCATCGGGGCGGCCGTGATCCCGATGTCCGGCGGGCAGACGGAGAAGCAGGTGCAGCTGATCACCGACTTCCAGCCGCGCGCCATCCTCGCCACGCCCACCTACCTGCTGACCATCGCCGACGGCTTCAAGAAGCTCGGCCTGGACCCCCGCGAGTCCTCCCTCGAGGTCGCGATCCTCGGCGCCGAGCCGTGGACCGACGAGATGCGCCGCGAGATCGAGCAGACCTTCGACCTCGACGCCCTGGACATCTACGGCCTCTCCGAGGTCATGGGCCCGGGCGTGGCCGGCGAGTCCGCGGCCACCAAGGACGGCTCCCACATCTGGGAGGACCACTTCCGCCCCGAGATCATCGACCCGCTCACGGACGAGGTCCTCGAGACCGGCCGCCACGGCGAGCTCGTCTTCACCTCGCTCACCAAGCAGGCGCTGCCGATCATCCGGTACCGCACCCACGACCTCACCCGCCTGTTGCCGGGCACCACGCACCCGGGCCACCGCCGCATGGGCCGCATCACCGGCCGCTCGGACGACATGATCATCCTGCGCGGCGTGAACCTGTTCCCGTCGCAGATCGAGGAGCTGGCCCTCAAGGAGCCGGCCCTGTCGCCGCACTTCACCCTCGAGATCACCCGCCCGGACCGCATGGACCAGATGGCCGTGAACATCGAGCGCCGCGATCATGCGACCCTCGAGGAGGCCCAGGCCTGTGCCGCGCACCTGCGCATGGAGATCAAGACGAAGATCGGCTCCTCGTGCGTGATCAACGTGGTGGAGCCGGAGACCCTCGCCCGCTCCTCCGGCAAGCTCAAGCGGATCTACGACCTGCGCGACCAGGCCTGATCCCGCCCCGCGGCCGATCCCGGCGCCGGCGTGCCCGGTAGAGTGGACCGGTGCGTCGTCGTCGGCGTCCGCCCGCCTCCGAAGGAGCCCCGTGCCCCAGAGCAGCCCCACCCCGCGCCGCGGCCGGCCCGGCTATGACCGGCAGACGCTGCTGGCCGAGTGCGTCGAGCTCTTCAACCGGCACGGCTACGAGGCGACGTCCATGGGCATGCTCGCCACCCACCTGGGCATCTCCAAGTCCGCGATCTACCACCACGTGGAGTCCAAGGAGGCGATCCTCGACCACGCGGTGACGGAGGCGCTCGACGCCCTCGAGGCGTGCCTGGACGATGTGGTGGCCAGCGGGGCCGACGCCGGCGCGCAGGTCGAGGCGGCCATCCGCGGCACGCTCGGGGTGCTGGCGGAGAAGCAGCCCGAGGTGACCCTGCTGCTGCGCCTGCGCGGGAACTCGGCGGTCGAGCTGGCCGCCGTCGAGCGCCGCCGCGAGATCACCCGGCGTCTGGGCGACCTGCTCGAGGCCGCCCAGGCCGCGGGTGCGGTGCGCTCCGACGTGAGCCCGCGCAACCTCGCCCGCCTGGCGCTCGGCATGATCAACTCGATCGTCGACTGGTACCGGCCGGATCGCGGCGCCCCCGGCCAGCAGGGACCGGGCCAGATGATCGACGCCGTCACGGGCGTGGTGCTCGGGGGTCTGCGGGGCTGAGGGTCCGCTGTCCTCAGCCCTCGCCGTCGAGCGCGGCGAGCACGTCGGTGACGATCGAGGCCGCACGGTCCTCGGCGTCCGCGGGGACCCCGCCGTCCGCGTCGGCCTGGGCCACGGCCACGATGCGGGCGCCGTCCTGCACGGCCGTGAGGTGCGAGTAGACGGACCCCCCGGGGGCCGGGAGCGCCGTGTAGGCGGTGCCGCCCTCGTGCTCGGTCCGCGTCACGCTCTCCACGCCGAGCCCGGCCAGGTCCACCCCGGTGCAGGCCTGCCCCGCCGCTCGGGCGTCCTCCAGGGCGGCGCGGGCGGCCTCCTCCGTGGGGTACACGGTGACGCGCACGCCGAGCGGAGTGACCTCGGCGTCGGGGGACGCCGTGAAGGAGGGCGGCGGCGTCGAGGTGGGCCCGCCGCCGGTGGTGGCGGCCGTCTCCGGCTGGGCCGTGAGCCCCAGGTCAGCGGCCCCGGCCTCGGCGTCCCGCTCCAGGTCGGAGCGGGTGGCGTCCAGGCAGGCCTGCTGTTCCGCGTTGCGGGTGGGCGCCGGGCTCGCGGCGGCGTCGACCGCCTGCTCCAGGCCGGCGGCCCGCTGACGCAGCTCCGTCTGCCGCTCCAGCGGCGAGGCGGCGCTCAACCCCACCTCGGACCCCGGCCCCGCGGCCCGCTGCACGGCGGCCTGCACCGCCAGGGTCCGCTGCCCGTCCAGCGCGGGGGGCATCTCGAGGGACAGGCTGCCCGAGGAGGAGGCGGCGCCCGTGCTCGCCGTGGCGCTGCTGGCCGCGGGCGACGTGGACGCGGACGAGGCCGCCGTCGTCGTGGACGATGCCGACGAGGGGGCGGGGGAGGGGGGCTCTGCGCCGCCGCCCGCGCACCCGGCGAGGGCGAGCGCGCCCACGGCGAGGGCGCCGAGCAGGGGGAGTCGGGAGGTTGTCATGGCTCGACTCTACGTGCGCTGTGACGGATGCCACAAGGAAGCGGCGGGGGCATGCGTCGGGGCCGCCCGATGCGTGGTGCGCATCGGACAGCCCCGGATCCGCCGGCGGAGGAGGTCAGCCGAGCGGGGTGTCCTTGTCGCCCAGGTTCCAGTCCTCCACCGGGCCGAGGTTCTCCCCGTCCGGCCCGTAGCGGTAGAAGCCCTGGCCGTCGGCCACACCGCTGTGGCCCTCGGCGATGCTCTTCTCGAGCAGCTCGGCGAAGCCGCGCTGCCAGTCGACGCCCGTGTTGCGGGAGACGTTGGCGGCCACGTGGAAGCCCACGATGTCATAGGTCTGGAACGGGCCGCGCTCGTTGCCGGTGGCCACGCGCCAGGTGCGGTCGATGTCCGCCGGGTTGCCCACTCCGTGCATGTACAGCTTGGAGCCGGCCTGCAGCCACGGGATGAGCAGGGAGTTGAGGAAGTAGCCCGGGATCTCCTTGCGCACGTGCACGGGGACCATGCCGGTCTCCTCGGCGAACTGCAGGGCTCCCGCGACGGCCTCCGGCGAGGTCGCGGCGGTGCCCATGACCTCGGCGGTGTTCTGCGCCCAGATGCGGTTGGCGTAGTGCAGGGCCAGGAAGCGCTCCGGATGGCCGCTGGCGTCGGCGAAGTCCGAGGGCAGCAGGGAGGAGGTGTTCGTGGCGAACAGGGTCGTGGCGGGGGCGAGCTCGCCCACCTGGGCCCACACCTTGCGCTTGAGCTCCAGGTTCTCCGGGACGGCCTCGACCACGATGTCCGCATCCGCCAGGGCCTCGCCGAGGTCCGAGGTCGGCGTGATGCGGGCGATGGCCTCGTCGAAGCGCTGCGGGTCGTAGCCCTCCCCGAGGTCTGCTTCGTAGCCCTGGCGGATCCACGCCCAGCGGCGCTCGATCCCCTCGAGGGCGGCGGGGACGGCGTCGTAGGCCATCACCTTCTTGCCGTGGTACGCCGCCTGCATGATGATCTGCGAACCCAGCACGCCGGTGCCCAGCACGGCGACCTGCTCGAAACGGGTGAACTCGGACATGTGTGTCGACCTTCTTCTCTCGCGGTCCGAATGGGACGTACAGGTGAACGCCCCGGGCACGCTCCTTGTTCCCGGGGACGACGACGGGCCGCCCGGCGCGCAGCGGGCGCACGGGACGGCCCGTCGGGGCGGGGAGGCTCAGCCCTGGGAGGTCTCGGACGGGGCCATCGGCCAGGTCTTGGCCACGAGCGTCAGCACGTCGTACTGGGCGCAGAGCTCGTCCTTCTGGTTGTGGATCCGGCAGTCCCAGGCCACCTCGCCGTACTCGTCGCTCACGCGCGGGGTGATGCGCTTGGCGGTCAGGGTCACGCGGATGGCGTCGTCGTAGGTCACCGGCGTGATGAAGCGCAGGTTCTCCAGGCCGTAGTTGGCCAGCACCGGGCCCGGATCCGGGGCCACGAACAGCCCCGCGGCCCACGAGACCAGCAGGTAGCCGTGGGCCACCCGGCGCGGGAAGAACGGGTTGGCCATGGCGGCCTCCTCGTCCGTGTGGGCGTAGAACCTGTCCCCGGTCTCCTCCGCGAAGGCGGTGATGTCCTCCAGGGTGACGGTGCGCAGGCCGGAGGCGAACTGGTCGCCCACCGTCAGCTCGGCCAGGGACTTGTAGAACGGGTGCACGGCCGTGCCGGCCTCCACGTCCTCGCGCGTCACCGTGTGGGCCGCGGCGCCCTGATGCCACACGCCGGTGATGGCCGTGAGCATGTCCGGGGAGCCCTGGATCGCCGTACGCTGCATGTAGTGCTTCACGGCGCGGACCCCGCCGAGCTCCTCGCCGCCGCCGGCGCGGCCGGGGCCGCCGTGGATCAGCACCGGCACGGGGGCGCCATGGCCCGTGGTGGTCGCGGCGGTCTGGCGGTTCAGGACGTGCACGCGGCCGTGGTGGGCGCCGATCCCGGCGGCGAACGCGCGGGCGGTCTCACCGTCGTTCGTGGCGACCGTGGCCACGAGCGATCCCGAGCCCAGGGCGGCCAGGGCCACGGCGTCGGCCACGTCCGTGTAGCCGATCACCGAGGTGACCGGACCGAACGCCTCGATGCTGTGCACCTCGGGGGTGCGCGCGTCCTCGAAGGTGAGCACCGTGGGGGCGAAGAACGCGCCGGACTCGGCGTCGGCGTCGCCGGTCGAGCCCTCGGGGCCGCCGAGGCGGACCTGACCGCCGGCGTCGACCAGGCGCTGCACCGCGCCGCGGACCTCGCCCTGCTGCTCCTTCGAGGCCAGGGCACCCATGGTGGTGCCCTCGACGCGCGGGTCGCCCAGGACGACCTTGCCCAGCCGGGCGGAGAGGGCCTCGACGACGGCGTCCACGTGCTCCTGCGGGACGATCACCCGGCGGATGGCGGTGCACTTCTGGCCGGCCTTGACCGTCATCTCCTGGAAGACGACCTTCACGAACGCCTCGAACTCGGGGGTGCCGGGGGTGGCGTCGGGGCCGAGGATGGCGGCGTTGAGGGAGTCGGTCTCCGCGGTGAAGCGGACGCCGCCCTCCTGGACGTTCGGGTGCTTCTTCAGGGTGGCCGCGGTGGCGGCGGAGCCGGTGAACGCGACGTGGTCGCGGTAGTCCAGGTGGTCCAGCAGGTCGCGGGCGGAGCCGGAGATCAGCTGGATCGAGCCCTCGGGCAGCACGCCGGACTCGAGCATCAGCTCGACGCACTTCTGCGTGACGTAGCCGGTGGGGGTGGCCGGCTTGACCACGGTGGGCACGCCGGCGACGAAGGCCGGGGCGAACTTCTCCAGCATGCCCCATACGGGGAAGTTGAACGCGTTGATCTGCACGGCCACGCCCGGGATGCGCTGGTAGATGTGCTCGCCGATGAAGGAGCCGTCGCGGGAGAGGGGCTCCACGTCGCCGTCGATGATCACGGTGGAGTTCGGCAGCTCGCGGCGGCCCTTGCCGGAGAACGTGAAGAGGGTGCCGATGCCGCCGTCGACGTCGAAGGCGTGGTCGCGCTGCGTGGCGCCGGTGGCGAAGGAGACGTCGTAGAGCTCCTGGACGCGGGAGTTCAGGTAGAGCGCGAGCTCCTTGAGCTTGAGGGCGCGCTGGTGGATGGTCAGCTCGCCCAGGGTCTGCTGGCCGACGGTGCGGGCGTGCTCGATGGCGGCGGCCGTGTCGAGGCCGTCGGTGGAGACGCCGGTCAGGCGCGCCCCGGTGTTCGCGTCCGTCACGTCGGTGACCTTGGACGGGTGCGACGGTGTCCACCAGCTGCCGGCGACGTAGCTGGGGAGGATCTCCGGGAGGGAGGGGGCGGTGACGGTCACGGGGGCTCCTGGTGTCGGGGGCGCGGACGAGTCCCGACCGATCGGTCGGTTATTGCCCCTCACCCTAGCCGAGACGTGCATCACGCGGGAGGGGGAGCCGGGCCGGTGACGCCGTCGTCGTGGGGAGTGGGGTGGGGTCTGGCGGCGCGACCCGTGGCGCCGAGGCCCGCAGACACGCCGCTATGGCCAGGACATAGCGGCGTGTCTGCGGGCCTCGGCGGGGCGTCGTCCACAGATCCCGGCGGACGACGACGGCGGCGCGCCCGGATCGGGCACGCTCGGCGCATGCCCCGCTCGCCCGCGCCCCTGCCTCCGATGCGCTGCGGACTGGACGGCCTCCTCCGCGCTCCGACCGTGTTCTCGACCCCGGCCGCGCGCGAGGCGGGCGTGAGTGCGGCCCGGCTGCGGCGCGGGGACGTGGTCTCCCTCGGCTGGGGGCTCTGGGGCCTGCGCGGCGTCGAACCGGACCCCATGGACCATGTGCGGGCTCTGCAGGATCTGCACCCCGAGGGCGTGTTCAGCCACGTCACGGCCGCCCGGGTGCTCGGCCTATGGCTGACCGGGCCGCTCGCCGCCGACCGGTCCGTGCACATCGCGACCCCGCGCGGCCACGGCACCGCGTCGCGCCGGGCCGGGATCTGTTCACACCGCCTCCGCGCCGACGCACCGGTGCGGATCGTGGACGGGGTGCGGGTGACCGCACCGGGGTGGATCTTCGTGGACCTCGCCGCGCAGGCCGGGCCGCTCGAGCATCTCGTCGCGCTGGGGGACAGCATGGTGCGGACCGCCCCGACGGAGGCCCGCCGCCGCCGGCTGCCTCCCGGGGTGACGGACGTGGCCGAGCTGCGCGCCGCCGTCGAGGAACGCGGACGGGTGCGCGGGATCCGCGCGGCCCGGGAGGCGCTGGAGCTCGTGCGCCCCGGGGCCGACTCGCCGCAGGAGAGCCGACTGCGGGCGCGGCTCGTCCTGGACGGCATCCCCGAGCCCGCAGTGAACCCGTGCATCCGCCTCGCCACGGGACAGCGGCTCCGCGTGGATCTGGTGTGGGCGGAGGCCAAGGTGGCGGTCGAGTACGACGGCGATCAGCACCGCACGGATCGCCGGCAGTGGCGTGAGGACCGCGAGCGGGACGCGGCCCTGCGCGCGGAGGGCTGGGAGGTGATCCGGGTGACCGCCGACGTGTTCCGGCCGGGGCACTGGGAGCTCTTCGTACGGCAGCTGCGGGGCCTGGTGGCCGCGCGGACGCGGCCGGGCCGAGTGCCGCCGTCGTGGATCTGACCCCGCCCAGGCCCGCAGACGCGCCGCTACCGCCCAGACGTAGCGGCGAGTCTGCGGGCCTGGGCGAGAGGGGCGGAGGCCTCGGGCCCTCGGGCCGGCGTCGACCCCCTGCCCCTCGTCTCCGGACCGGCGTAGAATCGAGCACCGGTCCCCTCGGACCCGCCCCACCCCCCCCTCATCCGGAGAGTTCTGCCGCATGCTGCGCACCATGTTCCACGCCAAGATCCACCGGGCCACCGTGACCCAGGCGGACCTGCACTACGTGGGCTCCGTGACCGTGGACCAGGACCTGCTGGACGCCGCGGACATCCTCCCGGGCGAGCTCGTGTCCATCGTGGACGTCACCAACGGCGCGCGACTGGAGACCTACACCATCGCGGGCGAGCGGGGCTCCGGCGTGCTCGGCATCAACGGCGCCGCCGCCCACCTGGTGCATCCGGGGGACATCGTCATCCTCATCGCCTACGGGCAGATGGACGACGACGAGGCTCGCACCTTCCAGCCCAAGGTCGTCCACGTGGACGCGGACAACAGGATCGTGGAGCTCGGCGTCGACCCCGCCGACGGCCTCCTCGACGGCCTCTCCCGCCCGCCGCTGTCCCGCGAGTGGAACGAGGCCCAGGCCGAGCTCTGAGCCGGCCGGGGCACCGGGCCGTCATGAACGAGACGTTCGAGCGGGATCAGCGGTCGGCACGGCCTTCGCCCCGAGCGCCCGACGCGCGGAGCGCATCGCGGCCGCATGGCTGAGGCCCATCGCGGCGCGGGCGCCCGGCACGCGGGCCACGGCGCGCATCCACGGCGAGGTCAGCACCACCTCCTGCTCCCACGCCACGATGCAGCGCGGCGCGTGTCCAGCCGGGGCGCCGTCGTCGTGGACGGTGACCCGTACGGTGCCCGTCAGGTCTCCGCTCAGGTGGGCGAGCAGAAGGCCGCGGGCGCGGTCGTCGATGAGACGCTCCATCGTCAGGCGCACCGGCACGAACCCGCGCAGCCGGACGGCGGCGCGGTCGGGGCCCAGGTGGCGGGCGCGCGGGACGGCCGACCACCAGTGTGGGTAGCCGGCCGGGTCGGCGAGCAGGGCCAGCACGGACCGGGCGTCCGCGGGGACGGCCCAGCGGTGGGTGAAGCGGAAGGGGCGGTCGGCCGACATCAGGCCCGGCCGAAGGTCTCGGGGTCCACGGGGCGCCGGGTGCGGGGGAGCTTCGCGACGACCAGCAGGTACGACTCCGTGACGAGGTCCCGGACGAGTTGCTCGTCGAGGTCCGGGTGCGCGGCCAGGCTGAGCCAGTGCCGCTTGTCCATGTGATAGCCGGGCGTGATCGCCGCGGGCAGGGCCGCGCGCAGCTGGGCGCCGTCCTCCGGGCGGGCCTTGACGTTCACGAGGCGGCGTCCGTCGTGGTCGATGAACACCACGAACAGCTTCCCCTGCACCTTCACGACCTCGGTGTCCGGGCCGAAGGGGTGCGACGCGGCGCTGCCCGGCAGCTCGAGGGCGCGGTCGCGGGCGATGCGCAGCAGCGTGGGCTCGTCCATGCCCACCACGCTAGCCGCGCCGGCCCCGCACTTTCGAACGTGATGTCGGGGGAATGGGCGCTTTCGAACGGGAGATAGGCCCTGTCTCCCGTTCGAAAGCGCCTGCCCCGGGGGCTCAGCGGTAGTCGAAGAAGCCCTTGCCGGACTTCCGGCCGAGCTCGCCGCGGGCCACCATGTCCCGCATGAGCTGCGGCGGGGCGAAGCGCTCACCCAGCTGGGACTCGAGGTACTCCGCGATGCCCAGGCGCACGTCCAGGCCCACGATGTCGGTCAGCGCCAGCGGGCCGACCGGGAACTTGTAGCCGAGCACCATGGCGGCGTCGATGTCCTCGGGGGAGGCCACGCCCTCCTCGACCATGCGGATGGCCTCGAGCGCGATCGCCACGCCCAGGCGCGACGAGGCGAAGCCCGGGGCGTCCTTGACGACGACGGGGGTCTTGCCGAGCCCGCGGACCCACTCGGTGGACAGGGCCTGGAGCTCCGCACCGGTCTGCTCGCCGATCACGACCTCCACGAGCTTCGAGGCGGGCACCGGGTTGAAGTAGTGCAGGCCGCAGAAGCGCTCGGGGCGCTGCAGGTGGGTGGCGATCTCGCCGATGGACAGGGAGGAGGTGTTGCTGGCCAGCCAGGCGTCCTCGCGCAGGTGGGCCTCGACGTCGGTGAGCGCGTCGATCTTCACTTGCATGTCCTCGAACACGGCCTCGACCACGAGGTCGCAGCGGGCGAAGTCGGCACGGTCCACGGAGACGGTCAGGCGCTGCGCCCATTCGTCCAGGTCGCCGTCGATCTTGCCGCGCTCGAGGGAGGCGGCCAAGTCGGCCTCGATGCGTTCCTTGGCGGCCTGGGCCGACTGCGGGTCGCGCTCGACGACGACCACCTCGGACGAGCCGGAGACGAGGAACGCGTGGGCGATGCCGCCGCCCATCCGGCCACCGCCGAGGACGCCGACGACGGCGGGCACGGAGGACGGAGCGGTGTCAGGGGTGCGCTGCTGATCGGTCATGTCAGTCCTCACTTCTTCTTGCGGTCCAGGAACGCCTGCATGCGCTCGAACTTGGCCTCGGACTCGAACAGGATGGCCTGCGCGATCTCGTCCACGTGGGGGTGCGCCTCGCGAGGGAGGTGGAAGACGCGCTTGGACAGCCGCACCGCCAGCGGGTCCTGCTGAGCGATGCGGTCGGCGAGGGCGTCGGCGGCGTCCAGGAGGGCGTCCGGCTCGTGCAGCTCGGTGACGAGCTTGAGCTCGAGGGCCTCCTGCGCGTCCAGGATCCGCCCGGCGAGCAGCAGCTCGAGGGCCACCGGCTCACCCACCAGCTCCTTGAGCCGCCACTGGGCGCCCGCAGCGGCCGTGATCCCCAGACTCGTCTCGGGCTGGCCCATCTTCAGCGCCGGGGTGGCGATGCGGAAGTCGGCCGCGTAGGCCAGTTCCGCGCCGCCGCCGAGGGCGAAGCCGTCGATCGCCGCGATCACGGGCATGGGCAGCCGGTGGATGCGGTCGAAGACCTGGGAGTTCACGCCGCGCAGGGCGTCGTCGCGGCGGCGCTCGCGCAGCTGTCCGATGTCCGCGCCGGAGGCGAAGATGCCGGAGAACCTCCCCGGCTCGCGCGTCGACTCCACCTGTGTGCCCGAGATGATCAGGATCTTCGGCTCGCGTTCGAGGTGGGCGCAGAGTTCGTGGAACTCGTCGACCATGGTCTGGTCGATCGCGTTGCGCACGCCCGGGCGGTCCATGCGCGCGTGGACGCGGTCCTCACGCTCCTCGACGCGCAGTGCCGTGAAGTGGCTGAAGCCGGTCATCTGCTCAGACCCTCTCGACGAGCATCGCGGAGCCCTGGCCCACGCCCACGCACATCGTGGCCAGGCCCCTGTCCGCGCCCTCACGCTCCATCCGACCGAGCAGCGTGACCACGAGACGCGACCCCGAGGAGCCCAGCGGATGGCCCAGGGCGATCGCGCCGCCGTCGGCGTTGACGGTCTCCGGGTCCAGGCCGAGGCGCCGCATCGAGGCCAGGGACTGGGTGGCGAAGGCCTCGTTGAGCTCGACGGCGCCCAGATCCGCCACGGACCAGCCGGAGCGCTCGAGGGCCTTCTCGGTGGCCGGGACGGGGCCCAGACCCATGATCTCGGGGGCCAGGCCCGCCGAGGTGGACTCCACGACGCGGGCCCGCGGGGTCAGGCCGTACTTCTGCGCGGCCCGCTCGGAGACGACGAGGATCGCCGAGGCGCCGTCGTTGAGGGAGGAGGAGTTACCGGCGGTGACCACGCCGTCCTTCTTGATGATCGGGCGCAGGCCGGCGAGCACCTCGGGGGTGGAGCCGGGGCGGGGGCCCTCGTCCGTGTCCACGACCGTCTCGGCGCCCTTGCGGCCCGTGACGACGACGGGCACGATCTCGTCCGCGAAGCGGCCGGCCTCGATGGCGGCCAGCGCACGCTCGTGCGAGCGGGCGGCGAAGGCGTCGGCGTCCTCGCGGGTGATGCCGTCCACCTCGCCGACCTCCTCGGCGGTCTCCGGCATGGAGAAGGTGAACTTCTCCCCGAACTCGCCGTCCGCGAAGCGGGGGTTCACGAAGCGCCAGCCGATCGCGGTGTCGAAGGCCGCGCCGGGCTTGGCGAACGCCGTCGTCGGCTTCTCCATCACCCAGGGGGCGCGGGACATCGACTCCACGCCGCCGGCCACGACGACGTCGGCCATCCCGGAGCGCACCATCGCGGTGGCGATGCCGATCGCGGACATGCCGGATGCGCAGAGACGGTTCACGGTGATGCCGGGGACGGTGTCCGGGAAGCCGGCCAGCAGCCAGGCCATGCGGGCGACGTTGCGGTTCTCCTCGCCGGCGCCGTTGGCGTTGCCGAGGATGACCTCGTCCACGACCGACGGGTCGATGCCGGCGTCCTCGATCACGGCCTTGATGGTCAGGGCGGCGAGGTCGTCGGGGCGGACGGAGGAGAGGGCGCCGCCGTACTTGCCGACGGGCGTGCGGCGACCGCCGACGAGCAGGGCCTGGGACTGTGCGGACATGGAGACTCCTTGAGTGACCGACGACGGGGCGGGGCGGGCGCGGCGAATTACCGACCGTGCGTTCAGGTTCAGTATCCCGGGCCGGTGTGACGGGGGTCAACTGCGGGGGCGGGGTGTGACGGGGTGGAGACGGAGCCGGGCGGCTGCGCCGAGGCCAAGTCGATCGGCGTCTGACCCGGCGCACCCCGCGCCGAGGCCCGCAGACGCGCCGTTTCGTCTCTGAGGTAGCGGCGTGTCTGCGGGCTTCGGCGACGGTCTGACCGCCCTCGACGCCGGCGCGCCCTTCCGGAGGGGGACGCGCCGTCGTCGTGGGGTGGGGACGGGCGAAGCCCGTCAGGCGGGCCGGATCAGGCCGGGACCACCGGGTTCGAGCGCGTGGCGACCACCTGCTCGTCGTGCAGCTCGCGGTCCTGGATGCCCTTGGGGACGAACAGGACGGCGATGAGCGAGACCGCGGAGATCACGATGATGTACCAGGCCACGTTCTCCCAGCCGGTCTTCACGAGCTGGTCGGCGAGCAGCGGGGCGAAGGCGCCGCCGATGATGGTGCCGAGCGCGTAGCCGATGGAGACGCCGGAGAAGCGGACGCGGGCCGGGAACATCTCGGCGTACATCGCCGACTGCGGGCCGTAGGACGGACCCAGGCCGAGGGTCAGGACGAACAGGCCCAGCGAGAACAGCGGCAGAGACGCGGTGTTCAGCAGCCCGAACAGCGGGAAGGCCCAGACGATCAGGAAGCCGTAGCCGAACACGAAGGTCAGCTTGCGGCCGATCTTGTCCGAGACCCAGCCGCCGAGCAGGGTGAAGATGAACCAGCCGACGCCGCCGACGAGGCTCGCGATGAGCACCTCGGAGGAGGTCATGCCCAGACCCTTCGGGCCGCCGTACTTCGAGAACCACGCGATGAGCAGGTAGCCGACGCCGTTGTTCGCGGCGAAGATCACGGCGGCGAGGATGACCTCCTTGGTGTGGTGCCGGAAGAGCTCGCCCAGCGGGGCGGACTCGTCCACCTTGAGCTGCTGCATCTCCTTGAAGACCGGGGACTCCTCGACGGCCTTGCGGATCAGGTAGCCGACCACGATCAGGATCACGGAGATCAGGAACGGGATGCGCCAGCCCCAGGTGAGGAACTGCTCCTCGGACATGGTGGAGCGCACGATGAACAGCACGCCGGTGGCCAGGATCATGCCCAGCGGCACGCCGATCTGCGGGGCGGAGCCGAACAGGCCGCGCTTGCCGTGGGGGGCGTGCTCCACGGACAGCAGCGCCGCACCGCCCCACTCGCCGCCCGCGGACAGGCCCTGCAGCAGGCGCAGCGCGACGAGCAGGATCGGGGCCCACACACCGATCTGGGCGTAGGTGGGCAACAGGCCGATGAGGGTGGTGGCCAGGCCCATGCCGATCAGCGTGAGGGACAGGACGAGCTTGCGGCCGAAGCGGTCGCCGAGGTGGCCGGCGACGATCGCGCCGAGCGGGCGGACGAGGAAGGAGATGCCGAGGGTGACCCACGCGGCGATCTGGGAGCCGTTCTCGCCCATCGGCTGGAAGAAGAGGGCGGCGAAGACGAGTGCGGTGGCCTGGGCGAAGATGAAGAAGTCGTACCACTCGATGGTGGTGCCGACGACGGTGCCGGCGATGACCTTGCGCTCCTCGCGGCGGTCACGCGCGGGGACGGGCGCCGCGGGGGATGCGACGGTGTGGCTCATGGGTGCTCCTGGGATGCGGGGCGGCAGCCGACCGTGAGACGGCGGCGGGACGGTGTGGTTCCCGACCGATCGGTCGGGAAGTGACACCCGTCACCGTATACGATCCTCTGTGACTCACGCCACGATCCGGGCTGATGACGGGAATGTGACGCGGCCGGGCCGGGCCGGGACGACGACGGCGCCGCGCCCCTCGCGCGAAGGGTGCGGCGCCGTCGTCGATGGCGGGGTGCGGCGGCTCAGCCGCGGCCGGTGAACTCCGGCTTCCGCTTCTCCTGGAAGGCCCGGAAGCCCTCGGCGTAGTCCGCGGTGCCGCAGAGCTCGCCCTGGGCGATGTTCTCCGCGTCGAGGGACTCCCACAGGCCCACGCGGTGGTCACGGACCTGGGCCACGAGCTCCTTCGACGCGCGGAATGCGAGGGTCGCGCCGGAGGCCACCTGGGCGACCTTCGCGCGGGTGAACTCGAGCAGCTCGTCCGCGGGCAGGGCCCGGGAGAACAGCCCGGCCTGGACGGCCTCGGCGCCCGAGAGGAGCTCGGCCGTGTAGATCAGGTCCAGGGTGCGGTGTGCGCCCAGGCGCTCGGTGAACAGCCAGTGGCCGCCCGAGTCCAGGGTGGCCCCGAGGTTCGCGAACGGCGAGCCGATCTTCGCGTCCTCGGCCACGTACACCACGTCCGTGGCGATCGCGAGGCCCAAGCCCACGCCCAGGCAGGCGCCCTGCACTGCGGCGAAGGTGGGGACCGGGATCGCGGACATGGCCCGCAGCACCGGGGTGACCCTGTCCCGCAGGTAGGCGGTGGCGTCGTCCTCGGCCGGGTCCACGGCGGAGATGTCGCGGCCCGCGCAGAAGCCGCGGCCCTCGCCGCGCAGCAGCACGGCCCGGACCTCGCCGGACTCGACGCCGGCGGCGGCCCGCGCGTAGGCGGCCTGGAGTTCAGCCAGCGCGGCCTCGTCCAGGGCGTTCATCCTCTGGGGGGCGTCCAGCACAATCTCGGCGACGCCGTGCTCGACGGTGATCTCGATCATCGGGGGCTCCTTCGGTCTCGTGGGCGGGCGCTCAGGCGTCGAAGTCCAGCGTGATCGAGTCGGAGGTCGGGCGGGTCTGGCACGTGAGCACGTAGCCCTTCTCCACCTCGTCCTTCTCGAGCGCGTAGTTCTCGTCCATCTCGTAGGCGCCGTCGACGACCTTGGCGCGGCAGGTGCCGCACACGCCGCCGGCGCAGGCGAAGGGCACGTCCGAGCGGACGCGCAGCGCGGCGTTGAGGACGGTCTCGTGGGCGGACTTGGGGGACTCGACCTTGGCGGTGAGGCCGTCGAGGTTGAACTCGATGGTCACGTTGTCGCCCTTCGGGTCCACCTCCACCACGCGACCGGAGTGGCCCTGCGGGTTCTCCGGGCGGCCGGTGGTGAACAGCTCGAAGCGCACGGCGTCCTCGGACACGCCGCGGGCGGCGAGCGTCTCACGGGTGAGCTGCACGAGCTCGAACGGGCCGCAGAGGAACCACTCGTCGGTGCCCTCCACGTCGATCACGCGGTCCAGGAGGGTGGTGAGCTTGTCCTCGTCGATGCGGCCGGAGAGCAGCGGGGACACGCGCTGCTCGCGGGAGAGCACGTGGTGGACCGTGAACCGGGCCGGGTACTTGTCCTTGAGGTCGCCGATCTCCTCGGCGAACATCACGTCCATGGCGGAGCGGTTCGCGTAGACCAGGTCGAAGCGCGAGGTCTCGGAGGCCGCGAGCACGGCCTTGGCGATCGCCATGATCGGGGTGATGCCCGAGCCGGCCGCGAACGCCACCAGGTGCGTGTCCTTATTCTCCGCGACCTTCTCCGCCGCCACCTTCTGGGCGTCGTTGAGGGAGGTGACGTGCGTGCGGGACGTGAACGCGCCCTGCGGGTTCATCACGTCGATCCTCTCGCCGACCTCGAGGCTCTCGTTGGCCCATGTGGAGAACGTGCCGCCGATGTCCTTCTTCACGGCCACGCGGATCTCGCCGCGCTTCGGGACGGCGCAGATCGAGTAGGACCGGCGCACCTCGGCGCCGTCGAGCTCCTTGCGCAGGGCCACGTACTGGCCCGGCACGTAGTCGTAGTCGTCGGCGAGCTCCTCGGGCACCGCGAAGGTGACCTCCACGGAGTCCTCGGTCAGACGCCGCAGCTCGGACACCTCGAGGGTGTTGAACGTGGCGCGGCGCTTGCCGGTGGTGGGGGCGTCGGTGGTCTCGGTCATCAGTGCACCTTGAAGTAGTCGAAGGGCTCGAGGCACTCCCGGCAGGTGTAAAGGGCCTTGCAGGAGGTGGAGCCGAAGCGGGTGATCTCGCGGGTGTTCAGGGAGTGGCAGCGCGGGCACTTCACGGCCATGCCGATCCTGATCGGGCCGTCCGTGGTGCGCGCGACGGGCGGGGCGATGCCGTACTCGTTGAGCTTGGCCTTGCCCTCGTCCGTCATCCAGTCCGTGGTCCAGGCCGGCTGGAGCACCAGGCGCACCTCGGCGTCGGGGAACCCGGCGCGCCCGAGCGCGCGGGCGACGTCCGTGGTGATGGTGTCCATGGCGGGACAGCCGGAATAGGTGGGCGTGATGACGACGACGGCCCTCTCGCCCTCGACCCGTGCCTCCCGGAGGATCCCCAGGTCCGCGATGGACAGCACGGGGATCTCCGGGTCGTGCACGGTGGAGGCCGCATCCCAGACCCGCGCGCCGGCGGGATCGGCGGGGCGCAGCTCGCTGGCGGTGGTCACCAGGTCGCTCCCGGGTGACGGCGCGCCAGGGACTGCATCTCCGCGAGGATGTACCCGCGGTACTCGCTCATGGCGCCGGAACGGTCGCCGCCGCGGGCGGTGCCCGTCGTCGGCACGGTCAGGCCGGCCTCCTCGATGGCCGCGCGGATGCGGGTCATCGTCGGCTCCTCGAGCGAGGACGGCAGCACGGCGACGCCCTGCTCGGCGAGGGCGCGGACGACGTCGTCGTCGTGGAAGAGCTCGGCCACGTAGGGCCACAGCTCGTCCAGGCCGCGCTGCATGCGGCGCTTCGACTCCTCGGTGCCCAGACCCAGGCGCTGCAGCCACAGGGCGGCGTGGTCCTGGTGGTACAGGACCTCCTTGAGGGCCTTGTCCGCGATGGCGGCGAGCGTGGGGTCCGTGGACTCACGCAGGCGGGTGTACAGCTCGTACGAGTAGAACGAGTAGTACAGCTGGCGGGCGATCGTCTTGGCGAAGTCGCCGTTCTCGGCCTCCACGAGGCGGACGGAGCGGAACTCCTCCTCGTCGCGGAAGTACGCGAGCTCGTCCTCGGTCTTGCCCCACGCCGTGCCGGCGTAGGAGAGCAGGAAGCGGGCGTGGCCCACGAGGTCCAGGGCGATGTTGCCCAGGGCGATGTCCTCCTCGATCTCCGGGGCGCGCGAGATCCACCAGGACAGGCGCTGGCCGAGCATCAGGGCGTCGTCACCGAGGGCGAGGGCGTAGCGGGCGACGTCGTCGCTCGCCTTCTGCTCGCCGGCCGCGATCTCCTCGGCCGTGATGGCCACGCCCGCGGAGTGCCTCGTGGCGGAGTCGTTGGTCGCGAAGCTCACAGGTGCGGCACCCCCTCGGACTGCTGGTAGTAGGTGGCGTGACGGTAGGACTTGCCCTGCGCGGACTCGAAGAAGCCGCCCTTGGAGTCCGGGTCGGAGGCCGCGATGGCCTCGGCCGGGACGACCCACACGGAGGTGCCCTCGTTGCGGCGGGTGTACAGGTCACGCGCGTTGCGCAGCGCCAGGGTGGCGTCCGGAGCGTGCAGCGAGCCGGCGTGCACGTGGGAGAGGCCGCGGTTGGCGCGGACGAAGACCTCCCACAGGGGCCAGGCGTGGGAGGCGGCGGTGGTCTCGCTCATGGGTCAAGCTCCGATCAGGTGGGTCTCGGCCGGCGCGTGCTGCTCGGCCTGGCGGCGGGCGTAGGCGGCGGCGGCCTCGCGGACCCAGGCGCCGTCCTCGTGGGCCTGGATGCGGCGGGCCATGCGCTGGGTGTTCATGGGGCCGTCGCCCTTGATCACGGACATGAACTCGTCCCAGTCCAGCTCGCCGAAGTCGTAGTGGCCGCGCTCCTCGTTCCACTTCAGGTCCGGGTCCGGCAGGGTGAGGCCGAGGGCCTCGGCCTGCGGGACGATCATGTCCACGAAGCGCTGGCGCAGGTCGTCGTTGGAGAAGCGCTTGACCTTCCACGCCATGGACTGGCGGGAGTTGGGGGAGTCCTCGTCCGGCGGGCCGAACATCTGCAGGGCCGGTCCGTAGAAGCGGTTCACGGCGTCCTGGGCCATCTGCTTCTGCTCCGGGGTGCCGTGCGAGAGCTCGTAGAGGATCTCCCAGCCCTGGCGCTGGTGGAACGACTCCTCCTTGCAGATGCGCACCATCGCGCGGCCGTACGGGCCGTAGGAGGCGCGGCACAGCGGCACCTGGTTGCAGATCGCGGCGCCGTCGACGAGCCAGCCGATCGCGCCCATGTCCGCCCAGGTGCGAGCCGGGTAGTTGAAGATCGAGGAGTACTTCGCGCGGCCGGAGAGCAGCTGCTCGTTCAGCTCGTCCCGCGGCGTGCCGAGGGTCTCGGCGGCGGAGTACAGGTACAGGCCGTGGCCGGCCTCGTCCTGGACCTTGGCCATGAGGATCGCCTTGCGCTTCAGGGAGGGGGCGCGGGTGATCCAGTTGGCCTCCGGCTGCATGCCGATGATCTCGGAGTGCGCGTGCTGGGAGACCTGGCGGGTCAGGGACTTGCGGTACGCCTCGGGCATCCAGTCGCGGGGCTCGATGCGCGAGTCCTCCGCGATCAGACGGTCGAAGTTCTCCTGGCCGGCCGCATCCTCGGGGGACGGGACGGAGGCCAGGTGCTGGGGGGAGCTGGTCTGCGTCATGGGGATCACCTCACGCTGAGTGCGGGCTGGTTCCGTGGTCAGGGCGCACCGGGGCGCACCGAATTACTGACCGCTCGTTCAGGATAGGCCAAGGTGTGACCTCGGTCAACACGCCGGAGCCGGTGCGACCCGGGTGCGATGCGGCCATCGGGACGGTGCGGGAGGGTTGGCTCCTGCACAGGCGTCCCGACGGCGGCCCCCATCCCCGGATCGTCCCGCGCCGCGGTCGCGGGACCCGGGCGCTCCCTACGGTGGCCGCATGCCACCGCTCATCGGACCTCAGCAGATCGCCACGGCCCTGCGGGCCGTCGGACTCGACGACGACGCCGCCCGCCTGGTCGCGTGGGCCGACCCCGCCCGGCGCGAGCGGGAGGCCGCCGAGCAGGCCCTCGCCGACCTCGCCGTGGCCCAGACGCAGCTGCGCGCGGCGCTGGGCGGGCTGGTCAGCGCCGCCACGGACGTGCGCTCCGCGATCCAGACGGGATGGCGCGGGGAGGCCGCCGGTGCCTACGGGCAGGCCGTGCGACGGGCGGCGGCCCTGGCGGCGGAGCTCGAACGGGAGGCCGGCGAGTGGCTCGCCCTGCGGGCCACCGCCGAGCGGGACGCCGAGGACGCGCGCCGGAACGCGGAGGCCCGGCAGCGGGCGGCCGAGGAGACGGCGCTGGCCGTCCTGCGCTCGCTGGCGGTGGCGGCATGACCGGCGGGCGGGGTGCTGGCCCGGGGGCGGTGGCCTTCAGCACGCACGGCGGACCGGGCTCGATCTACGCGGAGGCCGAGGAGATGCGCGTCGTGGCCGGGCGGCACGAGCACGCCGCCGAAGAGGCGGCCGGAGCCTCGTGGCAGGTCGACGCGGCCGCCTTCGGGCTGGGCCGGTCGGCCACGTGGCTCGCCTCCGCCGCCCTGCTGCAGGACCGGCTGGCGGAGGCGGTCGGTCGCGTGCGGAGCCTGTCGGAGCAGTGCGCCGAGCTGCACCGCGACCTGCTCTCCGCGGCGGCCCGCTATGAGGAGGCCGAGCGCGCCGCGGCCGGCATCATGGCCGCCGAGGACGCCTCCCTGGAGGAGCTGCCCGGCCTGCTCTGGCGGGACGGCCATGACGGCCTCACCACCCGCGAGGCGGAGCGGCTCGTGCAGGACCTCGTCCAGGCGGTGCCCGAGGCCATCGTGTCCGCCGCGCTCGCGGCCGCCGGGTTCCCCCTGCTCGCGGCCCTGGCGCGGATCGACGTGAAGATGCTGACGAGGGCGCAGAAGCACGTGCTGAAGCGGCCCGTCTCCACCGCGGCGAAGAAGGGGACGGACGCCGCGTCGGACCTCACCGAGGCGCTGCGGGTCTCCCCGGACGAGGCGTGGACCGTGGCGGCGGACGCCCTGGCCCTCGCCGGCGCGGCGCCCCGGGGCGCGGTGACCCCGCACGGGGCGCCGCAGGACCGGCCGGCGGCGCCCGCCCGGCTGGACGGCTCGGCCGCGGGGCTGGCCTCTCTCATCCCGCGTGGGGAGGGGGACGGGGACCTCACGGTCACGGAGGTGGTGCAGGAGAACGGGAGCCGCGCCTGGGTGGTGGGCCTGCCGGGCACCCGCGGCGGCCTGATCCCGGATCCCGAGTCGACCGACCCGTGGGACGCCGGCGGACTGCTGGACGCCCTCGGCTCCGAGTCCGAGGTCACGGCCCCGGCGGTGCGGGCGGCGCTCGAGGCGGCCGGCGTCCCGCACGGCGCTCCGCTCGTCCTGGCCGGCTATTCGCAGGGCGGGGTGCACGCCGTGAACCTGGCCGGCCGGGAGGACTTCACGTCCGTGTACCCCGTGGCCGGCGTCATGACGATCGCGGCGCCGTCCGGCAACGCGGTGGAGACCGGGCGGGCCGCGGTGCTGGAGTTCTCCGCGGACGGGGACCTGGCCGTCGCCGCGGACGGGGCGCCCACCCCCGTCTCGTCGCGCCGGGCCGAGGTGGTCTTCCATCCGGCCGGCCACGGGTGGGATGCGCCCGGGGGCGGCTTCCGGACCGGCTCTCCGCTGGCGGTGAAGGGCGACCTGGACGCCGCCCACGACTTCGAGGGCCAGGTGGACCTGATCCGGCAGTTCGAGGCCGCCGAGCCCGCGGCCCGGGCGGAGGTCGCCGGGCTCTCCGCCGCGTTGGCCGGGCTGACCGTCGGCACCGTGGCCTCGAGTCGGGCGGTGCGCCTGCGCCGCACGCCGCCGGAGCGGGACCACCTGCCCCCGGGATCCCGGTGAGCGCCCCGGCGGCGGGGTGCCCGCCGCCTGCTCAGTTCGCGTCGAGCAGCACGCCCGCGAAGAACGTGTTCAGGCGGTCGACCTCGTCCAGGCCGAAGACGCCGGAGACGTACTGGTCCGGGCGGACCACGACGACGGCACCGTCACGGCTGATGCCGCGGGCCTCGAAGATGTCCTCGCCGTGCTGGGGCCGGCACGTGGCGAAGATGTTGTTCAGGTCGTGCAGGCCGAGGGAGCCGGTGGTCGGCCGGAAGATCGACGGCACGTCCGGGTGGGCGAACTCGGTCTGCTTCTGCTGGTACACGACCTTGATGTCGAAGCGGGCGTCCTCTGGCCCGTCCGACGGGGTGTGGCGGTTGCGGAAGGACCGCGGGTCCTCATCGATCGCCTTCGCCCACGCCGCGACCTTCGAATCCTCGGCGCGCGGGGAGGCGGCGTCGGCGAACACGTAGACGCGCCAGCGGCCGTCCGCGCGGTGCAGGTGGCCCAGGTGCTTGACGTTGGTGTCGCACGAGCGCTCCACCAGCGCCGACTTGAAGCGCTTGCCGATGGGGTAGCCCTGCGCCAGCGCCTGACCGGTGGCGTCCGTGGTGAGGAGGGAGGGCTGGTACTCCGTCATGAAGCCGGCCGGGAACTCGGCGGTCTTCGTGTAGAACTCGGCCACCTCGTTCGGGTCGCCCAGCTCGGAGGTGGGCGTGGCCATGAGCGTCGACCACTCCTTGTCGAAGTCGATCAGGTTCTTGGCGATCTCCTTGCGCTCCTCCGCGTAGGTCGGCACGAGCTCGACCGGGGCCAGCCCGGAGAGCACCTGGCCCAGCTTCCAGCCGAGGTTCCAGCCGTCCTGCATGGACACGTTCATGCCCTGGCCGGCCTTCGCGGAGTGGGTGTGGCAGGCGTCGCCGAGCAGGAACACGTTGGGGTGGGCCACGCGCTCGCGGTTGTCGAAGCCCGAGGTGAGGCGGTGGCCCACCTCGTACACCGAATGCCAGGCGACCTCCTTCACGTCCAGCGTGTAGGGGCGCAGGATCTGCTGGGCCCGGCGGATGATCTCCTCGAGCGGGGTCTGGCGCACCTTGTGGTCGTCGTCCGCCGGGACCTCGCCGAGGTCCACGTACATGCGGAACAGGTGGCCGCCCTCGCGGGGGATCAGGAGGATCGAGCCGCTGGACGAGTGGATCGCGCACTTGGTGCGGATGTCGGGGAAGTCCGTGTCGGCCAGCGCGTCCATGACGCCCCACGCGTGGTTCGCGGCGTCGCCGGTCAGGGTGTGGCCGATCGCCTTGCGGACGCGAGAGCCCGCGCCATCCGCGCCCACCACGTACTTGGCGCGCACCTGGCGGGTCGGGCCCGAGGCGGGGTCCTCGAGGGCGTTCTCCTCGGCGTCCACGGTGCGGCGCAGGGTCACGAGCACGGGGTGCTCGCCGTCGTTCGTGTCCTCGAGGGTCTCGAACGCCCAGCCGTAGTCCGGCCGCGCGCGGGTGGGGGAGTTCTTCATGTACTCGGCGAACCAGTCCAGGATGCGGGCCTGGTTCACGATCAGGTGCGGGAACTCGGAGACGCCCTCCGGGTCGTCCTCGGCCAGCGAGGTGCGCACGATCGTGTCCGCGTCGTCCTCGGCCGGGTTCCAGAACGCCATGGAGGTCAGGTCGAAGGCCTCGTCGATGATCTCGCTCGCGAAGCCGAAGGCCTGGAAGGTCTCCACGGAGCGGGCCTGGATGCCGTCCGCCTGGCCGATCTCGAGGCGGTGGGGGCGGCGCTCGATGATGCGGGTGTGGACGTCCGGGAACATCGCGAGCTGGGCGGCGGCGATCATGCCGGCCGGGCCCGAGCCGACGATCAGCACGTCCATCTCGTCCGGCAGCTCGGCGGGGCGGTCCAGGCCGATGCCGGCCGCCACCTGCACGCGCGGGTTCGTGGAGACATAGCCGTGGTGGTGGAAGAGCATGGGGGTCCTTTCGCTGCGGGGGATGTCGCTGCGCGGTGCGCGTGCCACCCGACGGCGTGTTCTCTCAGAGAACACGGTGTTCTCCCTGGGAACACATGTGTGCCAGACTGTACGCGGACGTGACCGGGTTCACAACCGGCGCGCGGGCCGACCACGCCCCGGGCGCGTCACGTCCGGCACGCGAGGCGAGGAGCACAGATGGCGGAGCACGACGGCGGCCCGGTCCGGGAGGGCGCACCCTCCCAGACGCTCTCCCGCGCGCTCACCCTGCTCGAGACCGTCGTGGAGGCGCCCGAGCCGCCCACCATCGCCGACCTCGCCGACGGCCTGGGCGTCCATCGCTCGGTCGCCTACCGCATGCTGCGCACCTTCGAGGCCCACGGCCTGCTGCGCCGCGACGGCCTCGGCCGCGTCCACGCCGCCCCCGGCCTGGCCGTCCTCGCCCGCCGGGTGGAGCAGGATCTGCGCGCGGCGGCCATGCCGCACCTGACGGCCGTCTCCACCGACCTGGGCATGACCGCGTTCCTCGTGGTGTGGGACGGGGCCCACTGCCTCACCCTGGCCACGGCCGAGCCGCCCAGCGGCAACCTCGTCACGCAGCGGCCGGGGACCCGGCACCCCCTCGGGGTCGGTGCGCCGGGGATGGCGATCGCCGTCGCCCTGACCGGACAGGAGTGGGCGCGGCTGCCCGGCGAGGCCCCGCCTGAGCGGCCCGAGCTCGACGACGTGCGGGAGCGCGGCTGGGCCGTCAGCTCCGACGAGGTCATCACCGGCGTCTCCTCGGTCGCCGTGCCGCTGCGGGTCCCCGGCCAGCTGCCCGCCGCCCTCGCCGTGGTCTACGCGACGCGGCCGGAGGACCCGGCGCGCCTCGGCGACCGGCTCGGCGAGGCGGCCCGGGCCGTCGCCGTCGCCTTCGGTGCGGCCTGAACCCGGGTCCCGTGGTGCCGCTCACAGCGTCCGCGGCCCGCACTACCCTGGTGGCCATGACTGATGACGCACAGCAGACGCCCGCCGTGGTCGCGCCCCACAAGAAGGTCGGCATGCTGCCGCCGTACGCCGCCGGCAAGCCGCCGGTCGCCGTCCCGGGCCTGCACCCCTACAAGCTCTCCTCGAACGAGAACCCCTACGCGCCCGTGCCCGGCGTGATCGACCGGGTGCGTCAGGTCGTGACCGGCCCCGAGGGCGCGCCCAGCACCCTCTGCCGCTACCCGGACACCCTCTCCACCGGCCTGCGCCAGGCCCTGGCCGCGCACCTGGACGTCCCGGCGGACGACGTCGTGACGGGTGCCGGCTCCCTCGGCGCCCTGGCCCAGGTCGTCACCGCCTTCGCCGGCCACGGCGAGGCCGGCGAGGGCGACGAGGTGATCTTCGCGTGGCGCTCCTTCGAGGCCTACCCGATCGTGGTCCGCACCGCCGGTGCCGTGGACGTGCAGGTGCCGCTCACCGCGGACCACCGCCACGACCTGCCGGCCATGCTGGGGGCGATCACGGAGCGGACCCGCGTGATCCTGCTCTGCACCCCCAACAACCCGACCGGCCCCGTGCTCACGACCGCCGAGGTCGAGGACTTCCTGGCGCGCGTGCCCGCGCACATCCTCGTGGTCATCGACGAGGCGTACGTGGAGTTCGTCCGCGACGAGGACGCGGTCAAGGGCCTGGAGATGTACCGCAAGCACGCGAACGTCGTCGTGCTGCGCACCTTCTCGAAGGCGCACGGCCTGGCCAACCTGCGCGTGGGCTACTCGGTCTCGCAGCCGGAGATCACGAAGGCCCTGCGCACCGTGGCCACCCCGTTCGCGGTGTCCACGGTGGCCGAGGAGGCCGCGATCGCCTCGCTCGAGCACCTGGACGAGGTCCTCGAGCGCGTGCAGATCGTCGTCGACGAGCGCGAGCGCGTCGCCGCCGCCCTGGCCGAGGCCGGCTGGGACCTGCCCTCCTCGCAGGCCAACTTCGTGTGGCTGCCGCTCGGCGAGCGCACCCAGGCGTTCGCCGAGGCCGCCCAGGCCCGCGCCCTGTCCGTCCGGGCGTTCGCGGGCGAGGGCGTGCGCGTGAGCATCGGCGAGAAGGAGGCCAACGACCGCTTCCTCGAGGTCGCGCGCGACTTCCTGGCGTGAGCGGCCCGGCGTGGGCTCACGCCGGCGGCCCGATCACCCGCCACATCAGGCGGCGGTACAGCAGCGCGCACGCGGTGAGGACCAGCGCCCCGGCGAGCACCGGGGTGACCAGGTAGTGCCAGTCCGCGTTGCTCAGCATGACCGTCAGCGCGGTGGCGCCCGCGGGGGCGTGGATCACGCGGAGCCCGGCCATGACGGCCATGGCCAGGCCCATGCCGGCCGCGAGCGAGTACCAGGCCAGGGGCAGCACGGAGACCACGGCGATTCCGCATGCGGCCGAGACCACGTGCCCCACGAGCACGTTGGCGGGGTGGGAGTGCGGGCCGTGCGGCACGAGGAACACGAGCACGCAGGAGGAGCCGAAGGCGCCCACCAGCAGCGGCGCGGAGGCCAGGTCCTCGCCGAGGCTGAGGGTGGCGATGGTCAGTGCCCCCGCGATCGAGGCCGCGAGGACCACGTGCCAGGGCAGACGAGGGGCCAGCGGGCGACGCCACGGGTCCAGGAACCGCGGGCGACGCAGACCGGGCAGGCGGGTCATGCGCTCTTCTCATCTCCTCGTGACTCGGTCGCGGCCCGGGTCGGGCTCCTCCAGGGTAGGCCGCGGGCGGGGCCCGGGGCCGTCCGGGGGCAGAGGGGGAGGGACTGTGACGGCCGCTCAGCGGCGCAGCGCCACGAGGGCGTCCTCGGCGTGCCACTCGTGCCTCGGAGGAACGCCGGTTGACTTGTCCCGGGTGCGGCGGCCTATGACCGGTGACAACTCAACCGACGACGTCGGCCCGCAGGCCGCCCCGCGCCGTGAACGACCAGCGGCACGGCACGGGCGAGGCCCTCGAGCGCGGTCGGAATGCGCCGAGGAATCTCCTTGACACCCCGTCGGGGGGAATGATGATTACCCTAATCACAGGGATGTGGGAGGAATCACAGAGGGTCAGGGGATCCTCTGGGTGCCATACAGCAAGGAGGCCATCGTGGCCCTGCTCAGGAAGACTGCGGCGTGGGGAGCCGCTGCGGTCGGTGCTGTGGCGCGGGTGCAGTACGGGGTCCTGTCCGAGCCCACCAGTGGGAACTGACCGTGACGGGCAGGGGGCTGCGGACGCTCGGGCTGCTCGTCACCCGTGCCGTGCTGCTCGTGGCACTGTGCGGGCTGGCGCTGAGCCTCGTGGGCTCCCTGTCCGTCCACCATCGGCAGTACTTCGGAGCCGCGCAGTGCGGGCCGGCCGTCTGGGATGTCGGCATCGGAGGCGGCAGCGAGGTCTGGACCATGGCAGAGGCTGCCACGACCGGGCGGAACCTCACCCTGATGGCGAGCGGGGCGGACCCCGGCGTGCGCCACCTGGCCGGCCCCGCGGCCCCGTGTCTTGCGGGCGTCGACGTACCGACCTTGGAATCTCTGCGGGCAGCGCGAGGGTTTCTGCTGCGCGAGGGCAGCACTCTGGCCGACCGGGCCGGTCGGAGCGGGGAACTGGCCGGTCGGCCAGTGGCCCTCGCCTCCGCGGCGGACTGGCGAGGTCTCCCCGCAGACGGGGTGATCCAGCCGACCCCGGCGTTCGACAACTCCGCCTCCTACGTGGGCATCCTCGTGGGCGAGCCCGGTGATCTGGAGGGATTCCTCCAGACCCTGCGAGCGTCCGGGCTGGGGGCCGAGGCGACTCCAGCGCCCTCGGCACTGAACGCGGCCATCACGTCACCGGTGCTCGGCGTGACCGCGACGCTGACCGGCCTCACTCTGATCAGCGTCACGGCGTTCTGGGTCCTGACCCTGCGTTCGACGGAGCGCGCCGCACTGCGAGTCCTCCGCCTGCTGGGGGTGCCCCCGCTTCGGGCCGCGGCGTCGCGCGCCAGGGTGAGCCTGGTGCCGTTCCTCGGCGCTGCGGGGATCTCGGCCGCGCTGTGGCAGGGGATGGTGCTGACCGGTGCGGCCACGGAACCGTCCCCGCTCGTCGCAAGTGGCGTCATCCTGGTCGTGCTGCTGGGCGATGCCGTGCTCGTGGCGGCGACCCATGTGGTCTCCCTCTGGATGCGAGCGCCCCGGTGAGCGTCCGGAGTCTCGGCGTGGCCTGGAGCGACGGGCTGCGCGACACGCTGAGGTTCTGGCCGTTGGTGCTGGTCGCCTTCGTCCACGCGGTCGCCTCGTGCTCGCTCTTGGGACTGTCCTTCCAGCAGGCGAGCGAGGCGCAGGAGATCGATCGGCACCTGCAACGGTGGGAGCAGCTCGGTGCGGCCTCGTTGCGGGGCTACTACCTCGCGGGGCTGGGGGATCTGGAAGGGCGCGGCAACGCCCCGGGTGAACCGCAGCAGGAGCCGCCCGAGCCCGACCTCTCTGCCGGCTCCAAGGCCGACTACGCCGACGACGGTCGACGCACCGCCGCGCTGTTCGCCCTCCTGGCGGACCCGGACCGGACGGCGTACACGATGGACCCCTACGGGGACCGATTCGGCGATGACCTCCCCGGCGCCCTGCTGGTGACCGAGGACTTCTTCGCCGGGTCCGGTCTCGACGAGACGATGTCTCCGACGGGTCAGTCCCCGCATCGCGAGGCCGACGGCACGGCCGCTCCCTACGCGGTGCTGGGCAGCGACTCCTCGGCGAAGGATCCGTACGCGCTCACGGTCGGGGGCGTCCTGCCACCGCCGACGCGTGTGCAGTTCCAGGACGCCATGATCCCGGTGACCGGACGGCTGGCGCCGGGCGCCACCGCTCTGGATCCGATGATGGGATCGGTTCCGCTGGACGAAGCCGCCCTGGTGGTCGTCCCGACCTCGATGCTGGCGAGCCTGTACCCGCCAGACGCGTTGGAGGGCCTCCTGCTGCGCACCATCGTTCTGGGCCAGGATGCCGTCCCGGCACTGGATGCGGCAGGACGAGCCCTCGAAACGGACGCTCTGGTGGTCACCGCCGAACCCCTGACTCCGCAGTCCTCCGCGCTGCTGCAGTCCCTGAGCGCCAGCTCCCGCACGCTGCTCGTCCTGTTCGGGGCGGCGGTGCTCGGCGCCGTCGTCTCCCTGTTCGGCGTTCTCGGCGTGCTCGCCCGGGCTCTCGCCCCCACCTGGCGGATCGCCGCGATGGTGGGCGCCGCCCGCTGGCAGGCCGCGGTGCGGATCACCGTTCCCGTGCTCTTCGCGTGGGTCCTGCCGGCCGCCGTCGGTCTCACCGCGGGTGCGTCCGCCCTGCCGGGGCCGCCGTCCACCGGCCCGATGTCCGCCGCGCTCATCGCCGTCATGGCGATCGGCGCGGGCGCCACCCTGTCCTCCTGGCGCGCACTCGCGGCGACCTTCGGTCGCCGCCCCCGCCGCCACCGGCCGACCACGGAGACCGCATGACCCTCCTCGAGGTCCACGACGTGGACAAGACGTTCGTCTCCGGCGGGGCGGCGGTGCCCGTCCTCCGGGGGGCCTCTCTGCTGGTCCCGGCCGGTCAGATGCACGCCGTCACCGGGCCTTCCGGGTCTGGGAAATCCACCCTGTTGCGGATCCTCGCGTGCCTGGATTCCCCGGACTCGGGTCGCGTCCTGCTCGGGGGAGAAGCCCTCCCGGAGCCGTGGAGCCGGGGCGGGGACCGGTATCGGAACCAGCGGTGCGGCATCGTCCTGCAGGACTTCGCCCTCATGGAGCACGCCACCGCGCTGGAGAATGTGATGCTGCCCCTGCGCTACGGCCCGGCCCGGGTCTCGCGTGGGGAGCAGCGACGCCGCGCGGGGGAGGCCCTCGAGCGGGTGGGGCTGGGAACGCGCGCGGGTCACCGGGCCCGCACGCTGTCCGGCGGGGAGAAGCAGCGGGTGGCCGTCGCCCGCGCTCTCATCAACGAGCCGCCGCTGGTCCTGGCGGACGAACCGACGGGGGCGCTGGATCAGGAGAGGACGCGGGACGTCGTCGACCTGCTGCGCGGAGCCGTGGGGCCTGAGCGGGCCGTGGTGGTCGTGACCCATGACCCGAGGGTGGCGGCCGCCTGTGATCGGCGCTGGCACCTCGTGGACGGGGAGCTGGCCCCACAGGACTGAGGCGGCGCGCACCCTCGTCGACTTCTCGTGGCGAGCAACGTCGGTTGACTTATCCCGGGTGCGGCGGCCTGCGACCGGTGACAACTCAACCGACGACGGCGGCCCGCACCGTCACGCGCAGGTGCGGGCCGGCGTCGTCCCGGCGGGGTGCTCAGGCGGTGCGCAGCACCATGCCCGGGTGGAGCATGGTCGAGACCGTCATGCCGTTGAGGCGCTGCAGGCGCTGCATGGCGACGCCCGTGCGCTGGGAGATGAGCCACCAGCCGTCGTTCGCCTGGACCACGTACGTGGCGGGCGAGGGCGCCGGGGCGGAGGCGGTCTGGCCGGTCCGCAGCACCTTCCCCGGGTGCAGCACGGTGGTCGCGGTCATGCCGTTGAGGCGCTGGAGGGTCTCCATGGTCACGCCGGTGCGGTGGGCGATGATCCACCAGCCGTCGCCCTCGCGGACCGTGTACGTGCCCGGGGCGGGGGCCGGGGTCGGCGCGGGCGTGGCGGCCGGCGCCGTGGCGGCCGTGATGAGCACCATCCCCGGGTGCAGGACGGTGGACGCCGTCATGCCGTTGAGCCGCTGGAGCTCCGCGGCGGTGACGCCTGTCCGTCGGGCGATGACCCACCAGCCGTCGTTCGGCTGCACCGTGTAGGTGCCGGTGGTGATCGGGGTGGGCTCCGGGGCGGTCGGGTCGGCGACGGTGCGCAGCACCATGCCCGGGTGGAGCACGGTCGACTCGGTCATGCCGTTGAGCTCTTGGAGGGTGGCCGCGGGCACGCCGGTGCGGCGGGCGATGGTCCACCAGCCGTCGTTCGGCTGCACCGTGTACGTGCCGGCGGTCGTCGGGGCCGGCGTCGGAGCCGGTGTCGGAGCCGGGGTGGCCGGTGCCGGCGGCTGGCCGGCCGCCGTCGCGATGGCCTCGGCGCGGTCCCGCAGGTCGTCGAAGCGGGCCATCAGATGCTGCCCCGGGCACGCGGTCGCGGACGTGGCCCGGTGCGGGAAGATCGTGTCCACGGTGACGGGGGTGCCCGCGGCGTACTTCGTGCTGCCGCCCGAGGTCAGGGTGACCCGGCCCCGCACGTCGATGCCGTCGCGGTACAGGTAGTAGGCGGTGGCGCGGGCCATCGCGTCCACGACCTCCTCGGACGGGGCGACCACGTCGTAGTTGCCCATCGTGGAGACGCCCATCGTGCCCCGGTTGAACCCGCCCGCGTGCGTGCCCAGCGGGTTCGAGTCCAGGGCGCCGCGGCGGCCCTCGTAGATGTTGCCGAAGCGGTCCGTGATCAGGTGGTAGGGGAAGTCGCCCCAGTCGAGGGTCTTCGTGTAGTACGCGTAGATGCCGCGCATCTGCTCCACGGCCTGGGCGCGCGTGTAGTCGTTCGTGCCGGCCGTGTGGTGGATGGTCAGCGCGCGCACCTGGCCGAACTGCGGGGAGGACTCGGCCCAGGACTCGTCCGCGCCCCACTGTGCGCGGGTGATCACGTCCGGGAGGATCTTCGCGCGCGCGTCGGAGGCCGTGGCCACGGTGCGGGCCTCGGCGGGCTCCTCGCCCCCGACGACGGCGCTCGACTTCACGCCCCGGGGCAGGCCGGCCGTCTCCGCGGCCTGCTCGGCGGTCACCGCCGGGTGCGCGCTCGCGACGGTCTCGTCCGTGGCGGCCGTGCCCGGGTCGATGAGGGACAGCTCGAGGCCGGCCGGGGCCGCGCCGTCGGCGGTGGTCACGCGCAGCTGGGCGCCGTCCGCGCCGAACGCGACGAACGGGTCCGTGCCGGTGCGCGCGGGGGCGGCGTCCTCGGGCAGGACGGGCCGATCCAGGACCTGCCACGGGCCCCAGGCCCCGTCCTGACGCACGCGGATCTCCACGCGCTCGACGGCGTCGTCCGCCGCGGTGTCCCATACGGCGGCTGCCACCGTGAACGGGCGGTCCACCACGGGCTCGCCGAGCACGACGCCGGCCGGGGCCTCCTCGGCCGGGACGAGGTTCTCGCCCTCCTGCGGGACGGTCGCGACGCCGGCGCCCTCGACGGGAGCGGCCGACGCGGGGGTCGCGGCCGCGCCGACGGTCGTGGCGCGGGCGGCGTCGTCGAGCGGGCGCACGTCGGGGGCGCCCTCCGTGGTCGCGGACGGCGGCTGCGGGAGCAGGCCGCCGACGAGGACGGAGAGCGCGGCGACCGCGACGGCGGGCGCGAGCGGGTGGGGGGACGCGGCGGAACGCGGCGGGAGAATCTTCATGCGGATGCCTTCGGAAGATGGAGTGCCCGAGGAACGACAGGCGCAGGCCGTGTCGCCTCCCCGGGTCGGTGGCGTGGTGCGGGTGGGATGAGGGCTGGAGAGCCGTCGTGATCGTAGCGTGATCGGCCATTCACGGGAGCATTTTTCGGAGGCTTGTCGGGTCATTTCACGCCCCGGTGATGTCCGGTTCATCCATTCACAGGAGGAGGCGATTCCATACCGGGGCGGAGCACAGCGGAGGGATGTCGGGTCCGCGCCGGGGGATACGGTGACGGGAGACCACCACGGGCCGCTCGGCCCGGGAACCAGAGGAGGCAGACCATGGCGGAGCCGATCCACATCGGCGCGGCGGCGGACGTCCCGGAGGGCGAGGCGATCGTCGTCCCGGCGGCGACGGCGGGGACGAGGGACGACGTCGCGGTGTTCCACACGGACGCGGGCGAGTTCCACGCGATCGACGACACGTGCACCCACGAGGACGCCTCGCTGGCCGAGGGCTGGCTCGAGGACGACCGCGTGGAGTGCCCGCTGCACGCCGCGCAGTTCTGCCTGCGCACCGGCGAGGCGCTCTGCCTGCCCGCCACCAAGGGCGTCGGCGTGCACCGCGTCGAGGAGCGCGAGGGCCAGCTCTACCTCGTCCCCGGCGCATGAGCCACGACGTCGGGGCCCCGGCGGGCGTGCCCGGCTCGGTCGCGGTGGTGGGCGGCGGCGTCGCGGGCTTCGCCGTGGTCCGCGAGCTGCGGCGCCGCGGCTTCGCGGGCGGGATCGTCCTCGTGGACCCGCAGGGCGTGCCCTATGACCGGCCGCCCCTGAGCAAGGAGTTCCTGACCGGCGACGCGGACGCGCACCGCCTGCTGCTCGCCCCGCCGGCGTGGTTCGCCGAGCACGGTGTGGAGCTGGTGGAGGACGTGGCGGTCCGGGTGGTGCCGGGCGGTGTCCACCCCGACGGCGGCCCCGCGCCCCACCGGGTGGAGACGGCCTCCGGGCGGGTCCTGGACGCGGACGCGGTCGTGCTCGCCACGGGCGGGCGACCCCGGGCCCTCGATGTCGCCGGCGCCGACCACCCGGACCTGGTCACCCTGCGTACCCGCGCCGACGCCGAGGCCCTGCGCGATCGACTGACGTTCGGGACCGAGGTGGCGGTCGTGGGCGGCGGCTTCACGGGGGCGGAGGTCGCGGCCGCGGCGCGTCGCGCGCTCGCCGCGGTGACGCTCGTGACCGGGACGGACGCCCCGGCCCGCGCAGCCGTCGGGCCGGCGCTGGCCACCCGCCTGCACCGGATGCACGTCGAGCACGGGGTCGCGGTCGAGGTCGGCCGGGCGGCCTGGATCGAGCACCGGGACGCCGACGGCGGCGCCGCACTGCCGTCCGCCCACCGGCTCCACCTCCACGACGGGCGGACCGTGGACGCCGACGTCGTGGTGCTGGCCGGGGGCACCGTGCCGGACACCGCCCTCGCCGAGGACGCCGGTCTGGACGTGGCCGACGGCGTGCTCACGGACGCGATGGGCCGCACTGCCGTGCCCGGGATCCTGGCCGTGGGCGACGCCGCGCGCGCCCGGGAGTCCGCGTGGGCACCCTCGCGGCACTGGGAACCGGCCCTGCGTTCCGGTGCGGCCGCCGCGGCGGCGATCCTGGGGGAGCAGGCGGACGCCCCGGGCGCCCCGTGGTTCTGGTCCGACCGGTACGACGCCCACGTGGAGGCCGTGGGGGACATGACAGTGCCGGCCGGCGGGCGGATCGTGGACCGGGAAGTGCGCGGGACGGTGGTGGCGAGCTTCGCCCTGGCCGCGGACGGGACCCTGCGCGGGGCCGCGTCGATCGACGACCCCATGACCGTCAAGACCGCCCGGCGCATCATCGACCGGGGGATCGTGGTGGACGCCGCCGCGCTCGCGGACCCGGCCGTGCCGGTCAAGTCGCTGGCGCGGGGGTGAAGGCGGCCGTTTCGTCAACGGAAGCGGTCAGGTGCCGCAGTAGGTGACGAACGGGGCCCCGTCCGCCGGACCCGGCTCCGCGTACCGCTCGAACCCGGGGCGCGGGGTGAAGGGATCCGTGACGGCCTCGAGCAGCCGGTGGACGGCGGTGAGGTCCCCGTCCTCCGCGGCCGTCAGGGCCTCGTCGAGCAGGTGGTTCCGCGGGATGTAGACGGGGTTCACCGCGCGCATGCGGGCCGGATCGGGACCCATCGCCCGCCACTCCGCGAGCCAGGCGGCGAGCCCCGCGGGGTCCGGGGCGCCGGGGACGAGTCGTGCCGCCTCGGTGCGCGCCGCGTCGTCGTCCACGGGCGCCGCCGTGTGCTCGGCCAGCCGCACCCAGAACGAGGTCCAGTCGGCCCGCGCCGCGGCCAGCCACGGGAACAGGCGGTCGGTGAGCGCGGCGACGTCGTCCTCCGCCACGGACGCCGGGAGGCCGAGCTTGTCCCGCAGTCCGCCCCGCCACGCCGCGAGATGGGCGCCGTGGAACCTGCCCAGCGCCTCCTGGGCGAGTGCGACGGCGCGGTCGGGGTCGTCGTCGAGCACGGGCACGAGGGCCTCGCCGAGTCGGGCGAGGTTCCACGCGGCGATGGGCCCCTGGTTGCCGTACGCGTACCGGCCCTGGGTGTCGATCGAGGAGAAGCTCGCGGCCGGGTCGAAGGCGTCGATGAACGCGCAGGGGCCGTAGTCGATGGTCTCGCCGGACAGGGTCATGTTGTCCGTGTTCATCACACCGTGCACGAAGCCGACGAGCATCCAGCGGGAGACGAGCTCGGCCTGCGCGGCGATCACCGCCTCGTAGAGCGCGAGCGCGGGGTGCTCGGCGTCGGCGGCGTGCGGGTGGTGGCGGGCGATGGCCTCGTCGACGATCCGGCGCAGCACCTCCGTGGGGTGCGCCTGCTCGGGGAGGGCCGCGGCGTACTGGGCCGTGCCGACGCGCAGGTGCGACGCGGCCGTCCGGGCCAGCACCGCGCCCGGCAGCACGGTTTCGCGGCGGACCGGGTGGCCCGTGGCGACGACGGCGAGCGCCCGCGTGGTCGGCACGCCGAGGGCGTGCATCGCCTCGGAGACCACGTACTCGCGGAGCATGGGGCCGAGCACGGCCTGCCCGTCGGCGGTGCCGCGCGCGAAGGGCGTGCGACCGGAGCCCTTGAGATGCAGGTCGTGGAGCCGACCGTCCGGAGCCGTGAGCTCGCCGAGGAGGAGGGCGCGCCCGTCACCCAGGCGGGGAGAGTAGTGGCCGAACTGGTGGCCCGCGTACGCCTGCGCGACCGGCCGCGCGCCCGGGCCGGGCTGCTCGCCGGTGAGGAAGGAGACGCCGTCGTCGGTGGCGAGCCACTCGGCGTCGAGGCCGAGCTCCGCCGCGAGGCCGGCGTTGAGCAGGACGAGCTGCGGGCCGTCCGTGGCCTGGGCCTGCCAGGGCAGGGCGAGCTCGGGGAAGGTGTCGGCGAAATGCGAGCTCAGGGCGGGAACGGACGTGGTCATGGGGCCACGCTACGTGGGGGAGCACGGGTGTTCACGGGCCGACTCCCACCGCACCCGTCCTTTGGAGGCGGGAAATCGACCCCACGGGCGTGGACCAGAGTGCTATGACCTGGATTTCCCGCCTCGAAACGAGGGGGCCGTGGCGGACTGCGGTGACCGTGGATCTCACCGCGTCACCCCCCGAACTCGGCCGCCCGGCGCCGCACCCGCGCGACGACGTCGGCGTAGTCGTCCCGGGCGTCGGCCCACATGACCTTGATCGAGAGCCAGTCGTGGTCGGCGCACCAGCGGTCGCGCCGCACGTCCCGGGCCTGCTGCTCGGCGGTGCGGTGGTGCTCGCCCTCGTACTGCAACGCGAGGCGCCACGGCCGATACCCGAGGTCGACCGTCGGAGCGCGGCGGTCTGACGGGTCCAGCCGGCACTGCACCTCGGGCTCCGGCAGCCCGGCATCGCCGAGCGCCAGCCGCAGACGCGTCTCGCGCGGCGAATCCGCCCCCACGCGCATCCTCGCCAGCGCCGCCCGGGCCAGTCCGCGCCCCTGGAAGCGTCCCCGTTCGGCCAGCGATCGGACGAGCTCCTCCGGGGCGTAGGCGGGAGCCCCGCGTCCGCCGCCGGGCAGCCACGGCGGGCAGAGCAGGGCGTCACCGGCGACGACGACGTCCCGCTCCGTGAGCGCCGACCGTGCCGCGCACAGGTCCCACAGTGTGCGGGCCGGCGTCGTCACGAGCACGCCGCCCCGCGTCATCCGCTGTCCCTCCGGCACCTCGATGCGGTGGGGCACCAGACCCGCCTGGACCGGCCGGCCGCCCGAGGTGCCGACGCTGACGTGCACCGCACCGGGGGCCAGCAGCCGTTCGGGCACGGTCAGGCCGTGCAGGCGGGCGGCGGTCTCATGGCTGACGACGACGTCGGGATGGCGCCGCTGGTACGCGCGGATCTCATCCATCGTCCACTCACGCACGGAGACCGCCGCAGGGCCGGCCGGCCCGTAGATGCCGTGGCGCAGCCGCCGCAGGTCTGCGGACTGCAGTCGGGACCACGTCACACCCGCCCGGCGCGCGTCATCGACCGTGAAGGCGGCGGGGTCGATCGACGGCGGCAGCGGGGCGGGACGACGGGGCATGCGGCGAGCGTGCCCCGTCGCTCCGCGTCCCGAGACGGACGAGCGGGGGCCTGGGGACGCACGAGGGGGCCCGGCGTGGTTGTGCAGGAGGCGGTGGCGTCCCCCGGGGCGCCGGCCCCGAGCCATTCGAGGCGGGAAATCCACGTCATGGGCCAGGATCGGACGTCCATGGGGTGGATTTCGCGCCCCGAAGTGAGGGGATGACCAGGTCAGTACGACGCGCGGGGCGCGCCCTCCCCGTCGGCCGCGGCGTCGCTCGGAGCCGGGCACCAGCGGTCGGCGAGGGCCTCGGCGGCGCGGGCCAGCAGGGCGACGTCGGCGCCCACGTTGACGTAGTCCGCACCGGCGGCGGCGTAGGCGTCGGCCTGCGCGGGCACGAACGCATTGACGCCCACGAACTTCCCGGCGGCCTTGACCTTCGTGATGACCTCCTCGACCGCGGCCACCACCTCCGGATGTGACTGCTGGCCGAGCAGGCCCAGGGACGCGGAGAGGTCCGAGGGGCCGATGAAGACGCCGTCGATCCCGTCCACCGCCGCGATCCCGTCCGCGTTGCGCACGCCGGCGGCCGTCTCGATCTGCACGATCACGGAGACGTGGTCCGCCGCGCCGGGCAGGTAGCCGGGGATCCGGTTCCAGCGGCCGGAGCGTGCCAGGGCGGAGCCCACGCCGCGCACCCCGCCCTCGGCGGAGCCGTCCGGGTAGCGGGCGGCGGCCACGGCGCGGCGGGCCATCGCGGCGTCGTCGACCATGGGCACCAGCAGCGTCTGGGCGCCCAGGTCCAGGAACTGCTTGATGGCCACGGTGTCCAGCGCCGGCACGCGCACCAGGGTGGGCACGCGGTAGCCGGCGATCGTGCGCAGCTGGGCGAGGACGTCCTGCAGGGTCAGCGGGGCGTGCTCGGCGTCGATGAGCAGGTAGTCGAGGCCCGCGCCGGCGCAGATCTCCGCCGTCGTCGGGTCCCCCGAGGAGAGGAACATGCCGGCGGCGGGGCGGCCCCCACGGGCGGCGACGGCCTCGGGCGTGAAGAGGTCGCGGAACAGCGGCTGCGGGTTGTGGCGGACGGGCATGGGACGTTCCTTCGGGGTTCTCCGCGCCCTCCACCCGACGCGGGTTGAGTTGTCGCGGGTGGAGCGGGGTCGTACTGGTGATAGGTCAACCCGCGTTGCGGGCGGGCGGGGCGGGGCGACGACGACGGCGGGCGGCTCAGGCGAAGCGGCAGGTGATGGTTCCCAGCGGGCCGTAGTCGGCGTAGACGGTGTCGCCCTCGTAGACCCACATCGGGCGGGTGAAGGAGCCGGCGAGCACGATCTCACCGGCCTCGAGCGCGTCCCCGTGCTCGGCGATGCGGTTGGCCAGCCAGTGCACGCCGTTGGCCGGGTGGTTCAGCACGCCGGCGGCCACCCCGGTCTCGATGATCTCCTCGTTGCGGGAGAGGATGCCGGCGACCCACCGCAGGTCGACGTCGTGCACGCCCACGGGGCGGCCACCGATCACCAGGGAGCCCAGCGCGGCGTTGTCCGAGATGGTGTCCGTGATGGTGCGGCCGGCCATCTCGATGCGCGAGTCCAGCACCTCCAGCGCGGGCACCACGTACTCGGTGGCGCGCAGCACGTCCATCAGGTTCAGGCCGGGCCCGCGCAGCTCGTCCTTGAGCACGAACGCCAGCTCCATCTCGATGCGCGGGTGGGTGTACTTCTTCCACTCGTACACGTGGCCGGACTCGAACACCTGGTCGTCGAAGATCACGCCGTAGTCCGGCTCGTCGATCCCGGTCGCGTCCTGCATGGCCTTGGAGGTCAGGCCGATCTTGTGGCCCACCTTGCGGCGGCCCGCCTCGACCTGGCGCTCGGCCCAGATGCGCTGGACGGCGTACGAGTCCTCGATCTCCATCTGCGGGTAGCGCGCGGTCAGCCGCGGCACGGGCACGCGGTCGATGCCCGCGCGGTGCAGCTCGTCGGCGATCTTGAGGTGGGTTTCGTGGTCCAGCACAGCGGTCTCCTTCACGACGACGGGCAGGGGCCTGGCCTTGATCGTATACGATTACGCGGCTCGGCCCGTGGACTCGTCGCCATCCTGTCACCGCCCCGGATCAGTCCGGGGTGCGCGTCCCGATGCTCAGCCCGGGCTTGCGGCGGTGCACCGTGAGCCAGGCCAGCCCCCCGACGCCCGTCTGCGAGGCGGGACACCTCTGCTCCCCACGCTTCGAGGCGGGAAATCGAGCTCAAACTGGCCCTCCCGGCTCGAATGAGGTGGATTTTCCGCCTCGAACGGCGTGGGGTGGGGGGACGCGGAGGGTGGCAGGGGGTGCGGCCGACGACGGCGGGCACCTGCGTGGGGTGCCCGCCGTCGGCGTGGTGTCCCGGAGCGGCGCCCGGCAGTGCCGTCAGAGCTGGTTGCCGAGCTTGTACTCGCCCTGCTTCCACTCCGGCATGGACTCCTCGCCCTGCTCCTCGCGGGTGTAGGAGAAGCCGTCGGCGCCGATGGTCACGTCCATCTCGGAGTCGTCGGTGCGGGAGACCAGCGGCTGCAGGTTGCCGTCGAGGTCCAGCACGCGGGAGGCGTCGGTGTACCAGGACGGCACGACCGGGGTGCCCCACCAGTCGCGGCGCTGGTTGTCGTGCACATCCCAGGTGACCACGGGGTTGTCCGGGTCGCCGGTGTAGTAGTCCTGGGTGTAGACCTCCACGCGGTGGCCGTCCGGGTCGCGCAGGTAGAGGTAGAACGCGTTGGAGACGCCGTGGCGACCCGGGCCGCGCTCGATGTGGTCGGACATGCGCAGGGCGCCGAGCTTGTCGCAGATCGCCAGGATGTTGTGCTTCTCGTGCGTGGCGAAGCACACGTGGTGCATCCGGGGGCCGTCGCCGCCGGTCATGGCGGTGTCGTGCACGGTGGGCTTGCGGCGCATCCACGCGGCGTAGACGGTGCCGTTCTCGTCCTGGATGTCCTCGGTGACGCGGAAGCCCAGGTCCTGCATGTAGCGGGCGGCGCGCGGCACATCCGGGGTCACCTGGTTGAAGTGGTCCAGGCGGACCAGGGCGCCCGGGGTGTAGAGGTCGTAGCGCCAGGCCAGGCGCTCCACGTGCTCGACGTCGTGGAAGAACTCGTAGGGGAAGCCCAGCGGGTCCTCGACGCGCACGGAGTCGCCGACGCCCTTGACGAAGCCGTCCTTCCGGCGCTCGACGCGGCAGCCCAGCTCCTCGTAGAAGGCGACCGCCTTGTCCAGGTCCTCGGGGGTGCGCACGCGGTAGGAGAACGCGGCCACGGCGGCGGTCTCGCCCTGGCGCAGCACCAGGTTGTGGTGGATGAACTCCTCCATGGAGCGCAGGTAGACGGTCTCCTCGTCCTCCTCGGTGACCACGAGGCCGAGCACGTCCACGTAGAACTCGCGGGAGGCGGCGAGGTCCGTGACCACGAGCTCCATCGAGGCGCAGCGCAGGATGTCCGGCGCCTCGGACGTCGGGGTGGGGAGGGGGTTCTCCGGGGTGATGGGCGCTTCCTTGGTGACGAAGAAGCCGGAGGAGGTCTTCTGGCGGCTCTCGAGGTTGGTCATCGGTGCTCCTTGGTGAGGGGGCGGTGCGCTGTGGCCTGGGACACGGTCACGGGCTCGATCGTATACGATCCGGACGGCTGGCGGGAAGGCCGTCGTGGTCGCCGGTGGGCGCGGGGTCAGCCGTCGATCTTCGCCGCGGCCTGCTCCTGCTTGCCGAACACCGGGTTGTGGACCTCGCCGAGGTTGATGTGCACGGCCTGCTGGTCGGTGTAGAAGTCGATCGAGCGGTAGCCGCCCTCGTGGCCCAGGCCGGAGGCCTTCACCCCGCCGAACGGCGTGCGCAGGTCCCGCACGTTGTTGGAGTTCAGCCACACCATGCCGGCCTCCACGTTCTGCGCGACGTTGTGGGCGCGCTTGAGGTCGTTGGTCCAGATGTAGGCGGCCAGGCCGTACTTGGTGTTGTTGGCCAGCTGCAGGGCCTCCTCCTCCGTGTCGAACGGGGTGATGGCCACCACCGGGCCGAAGATCTCCTCCTGGAAGATCCGGGCGTCCGGGGCCACGTCCGCGAACACGGTGGGCTGCACGAAGTTGCCCTCGGGGAAGCCCTCCGGGCGGCCGCCGCCGGCCACCAGGCGGGCCTCGGTCTTGCCGATCTCCACGTAGGACATGACCTTCTCGAAGTGCTCCGGGTGCACGATGGCACCGACCTCGGTGGTCTCGTCGTCCGGCAGGCCGACCTTCACGCGGGAGGCCTGGGCGGCGTAGCGCTCCACGAACTCGTCGTAGACGGAGCGCTGGACCAGGATGCGGGAGCCGGCGGTGCAGCGCTCGCCGTTCAGGGAGAACACGCCGAAGATGGTCGCGTCGATCGCCGCGTCCAGGTCCGCGTCCTCGAACACCACGGCCGGGGACTTGCCGCCGAGCTCCATGGACAGGCCCTTCAGGTGCGGGGCGGCGTTGGCGAAGATGATCTGGCCGGTGCGGGACTCGCCGGTGAAGGAGATCAGCGGCACGTCCGGGTGCTTCACGAGCGGGTCGCCCGCGTAGCCCTCCTCGCCGAAGCCGTGCACCATGTTGAACACGCCCTTCGGCAGGCCGGCCTCCTCGAAGATCCCGCCCCACAGGGAGGCCGAGAGCGGGGTGAACTCCGCCGGCTTCAGGACCACGGAGTTGCCGGTGGCGATGGCCGGGGCCAGCTTCCAGGACTCCAGCATGAACGGGGTGTTCCACGGGGTGATCAGGCCGGCGACGCCGATCGGCTTGCGGTTCACGTAGTTGATCTGGCGGCCCGGCACCTTGAAGGTGTCGTCGTGCTGGGCCACGATCAGGTCCGCGAAGAAGCGGAAGTTCTCGGCGGCGCGGGCGGCCTGGCCCTTCGCCTGCTTGATCGGCAGGCCGGTGTCGAAACACTCCATCTCGGCGAGCTGATCGCCGCGGGACTCCATGATGTCGGCGATCCTGTGCAGCACGCGGGAGCGCTGGCGCGGCAGGGCCTGGGACCACTCGCCGGACTCGAAGGCCCGCTTCGCGGCGGCGACGGCGCGGTCGATGTCCGCGGCCTTGCCGGAGGCGGCCGTCAGGTACGGCTCGTTGGTCACCGGGTCGAGCACCTCGAAGGTGTCGCCGTCGACCGAGTCGACGAACTCGCCGTCGATGTAATGGCGCAGGACGTCGGGCAGGCCCTGGGGCTTGCGGGCCTCGATGCTGGTCTTCTCCGTCATGGTGTCTCTTTCGCTGAGTGCTTCGGGGGCGGATGGTCGGGGCCTGGAGCCGACGGCGTCGGCGCCGGTCCGGCCGGCGGTCACGCGGACGGCTCGGCGCTGTGCTCCAGGTAGGCGTGCAGGGTGTTCAGGCGGTGGGCGCGGGCGGCGGCCTCGATCTCCTCGAAGCGCGCCCCGTCCTCGATCAGGCGCAGCAGGTGCTCGTGCTCGTCCACAGAGGCCACCGCCCGGCCGGGCACGTACGCGAACGTGGAGGAGCGCAGCGCGGCCAGGCGGTTCCAGCCGCGGTGCACCAGGTCGTGCACGTGCTCGTTCTGGTGATGCTCGAACAGGATCGAGTGGAAGCGGCGGTTGAGCTCGGTGAACGCCACCGGGTCCCAGGCCTTCTCCGACTCCGTCATCGCGCGCATGGTCGCGTTCACCTCGCGGGCCGCCGCGAGGTCCTCGGCGGTCACGTGCGGGGCGCACTGGGCGGTGGAGAACCCCTCCACCAGCGCCAGCGTCTCCATGGTGTGGCGGTACTCGACCGGGTCGATGCCCACCACCGTGGCGCCCACGTTGCGCTCGTAGGCCACCAGGTTCTCGGACTGCAGGCGGCGGATCGCCTCCCGCACGGGCACCACGGACATGCCCAGCTCCGCGGCGATCTGGGACAGCACCAGGCGGTCGCCCGGCTCGTGGCGCTGGTCCCGGATTCCCTCGAGGATGGCCTGGTAGGCGCGGTCCGCCTTGGAGACGGGGGCGCCTGCGAGGCCGACTGTTCCGATGTCCGTCCGGCGCATGCTCAGGCGTCGCCCTCCGGGGCCGGGGCGTCCGGCAGGGTCTTGCGGTACTCGTCGAATTTGGCCTTCCATTCGGCGTTCGGGGGGAACATTCCGTCCACCGGGTGGCCGGCCTTGACCTGCTCGTACGCCCAGGCGTCCTGGAGCTCCTGCTCGTAGGCGTCGTCCACGACCTCCTGGAGCAGGGACGGCGGGATGACCACCACACCGTCGTCGTCACCGACGATGATGTCCCCGGGCTGCACGGTGGTGCCGCCGCAGGCGATGGTGCCGCCGACCTCCCACGGGATGTGACGGCGGCCCAGCACGGCCGGGTGCGTGGCGCCGGCGTAGACCTGGAGACCGACCTCGGCCACGGCGGCGGAGTCGCGGATGCCGCCGTCCGTGATCACGGCGTTCGCGCCGTTCACCTGGGCGCGCAGGGCCAGGACGTCCCCGAGGGTGCCGGTGCCGTGCTCGCCACGGGCCTCCATGACCACCACGTCGTCCGGCTGCACCGAGTCGATCGCCCGCTTCTGGGCGTTGAAGCCGCCGCCGAACTCCTTGAACAGGTCCTCGCGCTTGGGGATGTAGCGCAGGGTCTTGGCGTAGCCGAGGACGCGCCGACCCCGGTGGATCGGGCGCGGGCCGTCGATGGTCGCGTTCTGGATGCCGCGCTTCTGCAGCTGGGCGGTGAGGGTGGCCACCGCGATGGCGTCGATCTTGGCGCGCAGCTCCGGAGTCAGCAGGGAGCGGTCCGGCTGCGGGGCGCTCGCGACCCAGTGGCCGTTCTCGTCCACCGCGGACGACGACGGCGCCGCGGCCTGCGGGGCCAGACCGGCGGCCTCGCGGGAACCCCAAGCCTCCTCGCGCTGCACGTCGTCCACCTGCGGCTGCGCGCCGAACGGGGCCAGGGCGTGCTCCGAGTCGACGACCGTCGTCACCAGGCGGCCGGTGGTCGGGGCGCCGGGGGCGCTGGGGGCGTCCACCTCCACCTCGACGACGTCGCCCGGCTGGGCCACGGAGGATCCGGCGGGGGTGCCGGTGAGGATGACGTCGCCCTCCTCGAGCGTCATGAGCTGCGAGAGGTCCGCCACGAGCCGGCCGAACGGGAACACGAGGCCCTCGGTGGTGTCGTCCTGGACGATCTCGCCGTTGACCCAGGTGCGCACGCGCAGGGCGGCCGGGTCCAGGCCCGCGGCGGAGATCACCGCGGGGCCGAGCGGGGTGTAGCCGTCGCCGGACTTGTTCTTGACGTTGGAGCCCTTGTCCGCGTGGCGGAGGTCGTAGAGGCCCCAGTCGTTGGCGGCGGTGATGCCGGAGACGTGCGACCAGCCCTCCTCCGGGCTGACGCGCCGGGCGGTGCGGCCGATGATCAGCGCGATCTCGCCCTCGTAGGCGAGCAGCTCGGTGCCGGCGGGGCGCTCGATGGTGTCGCCGCTGCGGGCGATGGAGGTGCCGGCCTTGAGGAAGTAGCCGGGGGCCTGCGGGGACCGGCCCCGCTGGGCGATGCGGGAGGGGTAGTTCAGGTGCAGGGCCAGTACCTTGCCCGGCCGGTTCTCCCGGACGGTGAAGTCGCGCTCGGTGACGGTGGGCGTGGGGTCCGGTGTGCTCTGCGTCATGGTCGAGATCGTATACGATCCCGCGGGCCGGGGGAAGAGGTCGCACGCCCGGCAGACGCGCCGGGCCGACGTCGTCGTGGACGCCCGCCGCGGCTCAGCGGGCCCGGGCGATCGACTCGTTCACCGCGGGGGCCAGGCGCCGCACGCCCTCCACGAGCTTCTCGGCCTCCACGAACGAGTACGCCAGGCGCAGGGTGGAGTGCGTGCCCTCGACGGGGGTGAAGGCCGCCCCCGGCACGAACACCGCGCCCGCCTCGATGCCGCGGTGCATCACCCCGAGGGTGTCCACCCCGGCCGGCAGGGTGGCCCACAGGAAGAAGCCGCCCTGCGGGGTGATGAACTCGACCCCCGGGTCCCAGTGCTCACGCACCGCGTCCACGAGCGCCCCGGCCCGCTCGCGGTACAGCCCGGTCACGTGGCGGACGTGGCCCCGCCAGTCCAACTGCGTGACGAAGGCGGTGGAGAGCATCTGCGAGTACGTGGACGCGTGGATGTAGGCGGACTCCGCGCACAGGTAGAACTCGCGCTTGAGCGCGGCCGGCACGAGCGCCCAGCCGATCCGCACGCCCGGGGAGAAGATCTTGGACATCGTGCCGAGGTAGACCACGTTGTCCCGGTGGTCGGCGGCGATCGGGGCGACGGGCTCGCCGTCGAACGCGATCTGCCCGTACGGGTTGTCCTCCACGATGAGCACCCCGTGCTTCTCGCAGATCGCGCCCACCTCGGCGCGGCGGCCCGGGGGCAGCAGGGCGCCCGACGGGTTCGCGAACGAGGGGATCGTGTAGAGGAAGGCCACGCGGCGGCCCTCGGCGGCCAGGCGGGTCAGGGTCTCGTCGAGGGCCGCGGGCACCAGGCCGTGGTCGTCGGTGCCCGTGGCCACGGCCTCGAGCTGCCAGGTGTTGAAGGTGGTCAACGCGCCCACGAACGTGGGGTCCTCCACCACGACGACGTCGCCCGGGTTCGCGAACGCCCGGCAGGCGGTGTCGATCGCGGCCTGCGAGCCGGGGGTGATGACCACGAGGTCGGGGTCCGCGTCCGGGATGCCGTCGGCGGCCATGACGGCGGTCGCGGCGGCGCGCATCTCCTCGGTGCCCTGGCCGGGGCCGTACTGCAGGGACTCCGTGCCGAACCGGGTCATCAGGTCGGAGGCGATCCGGCCCAGCTCGTCGAGGGGCAGGTCGGCGAGCCACGGGTTCCCGCCCGCGAGCGAGACGAGGTTCGGGTCCATCGCGATGTCGAAGACGTCGCGGACCGCGGACTGCTTCACGCCGACGGCGCGCTGGGACAGGTGATCTCGGAGGTTCCGCACGCTCGGCACCCTATAGCACGGCGCTGCTGGGCCCGAACGTCCGATGACGGGCGACGACGGCGGGTCGCCCGGTCAGGGGGCGCTCGGCTCCTGACCGGGGGACCACGTGCCCTGGGTCGGCTCGGCGGGACCCCACGACGACTCCTCAGCCGGCGCCCAGGTGTCGTCCGAGGGCTCGGCCGGCGCCCACGTGTCCTCCGACGACTCGCCCTCCGGCGCCCACGTCTGCTCGCCGGATCCGTCGCTCGGCTCCCCACTCGGGGTGGGGTCCCCCTGCGGGACGTCCACGGGCTCGCCGAGGCGGAGCGGCTCGAGCCCCAGCACGTCGTCGAGGTCCCGGCCGTCCACCTCGAGCCGGACCTGTCCCGCCGACGTGAAGGCGGCGGCCGTCGCCTGCAGCTGGGCGCGGATCCGCTCGGCCGTGCAGTCGTCCTCCGGCGTCACGGTGCCGGTGAAGGTGAAGATCTCCACGTCGCCCTCGCGGCGGTGCCCGGTCGGGATGAGGGTCTCGCGCACGTCGAACACGGCGTTCCACAGCGACGGGTCGCCGTGCCAGCCGCGCTCGTCCGCGAACAGGAAGTCCAGGGCGGCGTCCGCCTCGTCCTCGGTGTCCGTCGGCACGGTCTGCACGGGCACCAGCAGATCGCCGCAGCCGAAGGGCCGGCCGCTCGTACCCGGGACCGCCTCCGCCTCGGAGACGGCGAGGTGGACCGTCAGCGGCTGGTACCCCTCCGTCGCCGGCAGGGGCACGCCGTCGTCGGACGCCGAGCCCTCGGCCAGGTCGGGGGCGACCGCGCAGCCGGCCAGCAGGCACGCGGCCGCCACGGCACCCGTGAGCCGCAGGGCGCGGGAAGGGGAGGTCGGGCGCATCGGGTACTCCTGGCGATCGGGGCTCGGCGGCGTCGGACGGGCCGACGGCCTCTCCATGCTACGGCCGTCCGCCTCGCCCGCCGCGAGCGGGTGTGAGGCCTCCCACGGGTGGGAAGGGGCCCGCGGGCGGACGGCCGCGGCGGGCTAGGCTGGAGGCCATGCCCGTGAGGAACCGTCGCGCTGCCGCCCTGCCCGCCAAGCTCAGCCGCTCCTGGCTGCTGGTCAACGCGGCCACCCCCGACGCGTTCGCCCCCGCCCTGGCCTCCGAGGCCGACTCCGTCATCTTCGACCTCGAGGCCGCCGTGCCGGAGGAGCACAAGGACGCGGCCCGCCAGCACGTCGTGGACGCCCTCTCCGGCGGCATGACGGCGTGGGTGCGCATCTCCGCGACCTCCACGGACCACTGGCAGCGGGACCTCGAGGCGCTCGCGGGCCTCGACGGCGTGCGCGGCGTCGTGCTGGCCGAGACCGAGGAGCCGGAGCAGGTCACGTTCACCGCCATGCGGCTGCGCGCCGGCACCCCGGTGATCGCCCTGTTGGAGTCCGCCCTGGGCATCGAGAACGCCACGGCCGTGGCCAAGGCGCCGGGCACGTTCCGCCTCGCCTTCGGCGTGAACGACTTCCGCAAGGACGTCGGCGTCGGCGAGGACCCGCTGGCCATGGCCTACGCCCGCTCCCGCATGGTGATCGCCTCCCGCGTGGGCGGTCTGCCCGGCGCGATCGACGGGCCGCCCGGCAACACGGACGGTGAGGACGCGGTCATCGACTCCAGCGCCGTCACCGCCTCGATGGGCATGACCGGCCGCCTCGTCCTGAACCGGGATCAGGTGGACTGGGTCAACCGGGCGATGTCCCCGTCCGAGGACGAGCTCGCGTGGGCCCGCGACCTGCTCGAGAAGCACGCGCAGGGCGCCGCCGTCGGCGACGGCTCGTACCTGCCCCGTGTGCTGCGTGCCCAGAAGATCGCGGACCTCGCGGACTCGTACGGGCTCTGGAACGCGTGAGCACGGCCGGGGCGAGCGCATGAGTCCCCGTACCGACGGGTGGCTCCGCCCATGATGGCGTGGATCGACGGGCTGCCGCTGCTGTGGTCCATCGGGTTCTTCTGGATGCTGGCGATCCTGCGCACCCTGATCGTGTTCTCGCTCGGGCGGGGGCTGGCCTCCGGCGTCGAGCGGACCCGCTGGTTCGCCCGCGTGATGGAGGGGCCCGTCTATGTCCGCGCCCAGCGCTTCATCCAGCGCCACGGGGTGTGGGCCATCCCGTTCTGCTACCTCACGGTGGGCATCCAGACGGCGGTGATCGGCTCCGCCGGCGTCGCCCGCATGCCCTGGCGCCGGTTCCTGCCGGCGGCCGCGCTCGGCACGTTCCTGTGGGGCCTGGTGTACGGGACCGTCGGGATGGCCGTGGTGTGGGCCGTCATCGGCGCGGCGCTCGGAGAGGGCCGGGGCGTCCTCGCCCTCGTGCTGATCCTCGTGGCCGTGGCCGCGTTCGTCGTCTGGCGCCGACGCCGCACGCTGCGCCGGCACGGGGCCGGGTGACGTCGTCGTCCGTGACGCGGGCCGGGCTTCGCCGCCGGGGGACTAGAGTTGACCGAGACTCCGCCCCGCCCCGCGGCCGGGACGCCACCCCCTTCGGAAGGACCACCATGAGCGACGAGCGTGCCCTCAGCTTCTCCGCCTCCACCGCCTCCGCCGCCGACGACGGCGCCCGCGGCACCGGCACGACCCGCGTCAAGCGCGGCCTGGCGGACATGATGAAGGGCGGCGTGATCATGGACGTCGTCAACGCGGAGCAGGCGCGCATCGCCGAGGACGCCGGCGCCGTGGCCGTCATGGCGCTCGAGCGGGTCCCGGCCGACATCCGCGCCCAGGGCGGCGTGGCCCGCATGTCCGACCCCGACCTGATCGACGGGATCGTCGAGGCCGTGTCCATCCCCGTGATGGCCAAGGCGCGCATCGGCCACTTCGTGGAGGCCCAGGTGCTGCAGGCGCTCAAGGTGGACTTCATCGACGAGTCCGAGGTGCTCTCCCCGGCGGACTACGTGAACCACATCGACAAGTGGGACTTCGACGTGCCCTTCGTGTGCGGCGCCACCAACCTCGGCGAGGCCCTGCGCCGCATCACCGAGGGCGCGGCCATGATCCGGTCCAAGGGCGAGGCCGGCACCGGCGACGTCTCCGAGGCCGTGAAGCACATCCGCACCATCCGCAAGGAGATCGCCCAGCTCCAGGGCCTGGCCCAGGATGAGCTGTACGTGGCCGCGAAGGAGCTGCGGGCGCCGTACGAGCTGGTGCGCGAGGTCGCCGAGACCGGCGCCCTGCCCGTCGTGATGTTCACCGCCGGCGGCGTGGCCACCCCGGCCGACGCGGCCCTGATGATGCAGATGGGCGCCGACGGCGTGTTCGTGGGCTCCGGCATCTTCAAGTCCGGCAACCCGGCCGAGCGCGCCCGTGCCATCGTCAAGGCCACCGCCCAGTTCGACGACCCGATGGCGGTCGCCGAGGCTTCCCGCGGCCTGGGCGAGGCCATGGTGGGCATCAACGTGGGCGACCTGCCCGCCCCGCACCGCCTGGCCGAGCGCGGCTGGTGAGCCGCGGAGTCCCGGGCGCCCGGAGGCCCTAGGGTCGGGGCCATGGTGAGTCCACAGAAGACCGTCGGCGTGTTCGCGCTCCAGGGCGACGTGCGGGAGCACGCCCACGTGCTCGAGTCGCTCGGCGCGCGCACGCGCCCGGTGCGCCGCCCTGCGGACCTCGAGGGTCTGGACGGCATCGTGCTGCCCGGCGGCGAGTCCTCCGTGATGGACCGCCTCGCCCGGATCATGGGGCTGAAGGACCCGCTCATCGCCGCCCTCCGCGACGGCCTGCCCGCCTACGGCACGTGCGCGGGGCTGATCATGCTGGCCCGCGAGATCCGCAACCCGGCGCCGGATCAGGGCGGGCTCGGCGTGCTGGACGTGGCCGTGCGGCGCAACGCCTTCGGCGCGCAGGTGGACTCGTTCGAGGAGGACCTGGACGTCCCCGCGGTCGCGGCGGAGCCGGTGCACGCCGTGTTCATCCGCGCCCCCGCCGTCGTCCAGGCGGGGGAGGGCGTCGAGGTCCTGGCGAGTGTGCCGGCGTCGCGCGTGTCCGTGCCCGCGGCGGACCCGGTGCTCGACGGCGACGCCCGGCTGCCCGTGGCCGTGCGGCAGGGCCACCTGCTCGCCACGGCCTTCCACCCCGAGGTGACCGGCGACTGGTCCTTCCACCGGGCGTTCCTCGCGGGGCTCTGAGGGGCCGGCCGGCCCCGCGCGCGACGGGCGCGGGGCTCAGGCCTCCGCGAGCACCTCGGAGGTGACGCGGACGTCCTTCCGGGGGTCCAGGCCGAGCTCGTCGGCCACGGCCGTGGCGACGGAGGGCAGGGTGAGCACGCCGTCGTGCGCGTTGAGACCCCCCGCGAAGCCCTCGTCCGCGGCCAGTGCCGCGCGCCATCCGAGGTCGGCGATGCGCTTGATGTAGGGCAGCGTCGCGTTGGTCAGGGCCGAGGTGGAGGTCTGCGGCACGGCGCCGGGCATGTTGGAGACGCAGTAGTAGATCTTGTCCCCCACGAGGTACGTCGGATCCTGGTGGGTGGTGGCCCGCGAGTTCTCGAAGCAGCCGCCCTGGTCGATCGCGATGTCCACCAGCACCGACCCGGGCCGCATGGACTCCACCATCTCCGCGGTCACCAGCTTCGGGGCCGCGGCGCCGGGGATCAGCACGGAGCCGATCACGAGGTCCGCGTCCGCCACGGTCTCGCCGATGTTCAGGTGGGACGAGGCCAGCGTGCGGATCCGACCCTGGTGGACGGCGTCCAGCTGCGCGAGCCGCTCGAGGGAGATGTCCAGGACGGTCACGTCCGCGCCCATGCCCGCGGCGATCACGGCCGCCGCCTCGCCGGCCACACCTCCGCCGATCACGGCCACCCGGGCGCGGCGGGTGCCGGGCACGCCGCCCATCAGCACGCCCGAGCCGCCCTGCGGCTGGAGGAGGTGGTAGGCGCCCGCGGCGGGGGCCAGGCGGCCGGCCACCTGGCTCATGGGGGCCAGCAGCGGCAGGGAGCGACCGCGGGTGACCGTCTCGTAGGCGATCGCCGTCGTGCCGGCGTCCAGGATCGCCCGCGTGCACGCGGGAGAGGCGGCCAGGTGCAGGTAGGTGAAGAGGACCTGGCCGCGGCGCAGGCGGCCGTACTCCTCCGGCTGGGGCTCCTTGACCTTGAGGACCAGCTCCGCGCGCTGCCAGAGCTCGTCGACGTCGTCGACCAGTTCGGCACCGGCGTCGCGGTAGTCCTGGTCCGAGGCGCCGGAGCCGACGCCGGCCCCCGACTGCACGAGGACCTGGTGGCCCGCGCGCACCAGCTCCTGGACCCCGCCCTGCGTCAGGGCGACGCGGAACTCGTTGTTCTTCACTTCAGTGGGCACGGCGACCAACATGCGGCGAATCTAGCCCATCCGGCCCGTCCCGTCATACTGGTGCGGTGACTCCCGCGCTGATCTCCCTCGTGGCCGTGCTCCTGCTCCTGGTGGGGCTGGTGGGCACCGTGTACCCCGTCCTGCCCGGCTCGCTGCTCAACCTCGTGACGGCTCTCGGGTGGGCCGCGCTGCTGGGCTCCCCCGCGTCCTGGACGTTCGGCGTCATCGCGGCCGGCCTCGCCGTGGCGGGGCTGAGCGCGTCCGCCGTGCTGACCGGTCGGCGGCTGCGGCGTGAACGCGTCACCCGCGGCCCGATCCTGTGGGGGGTGGCCGGCGCCGCCGTCGGGTTCTTCGTGATCCCGGTGGTGGGGCTGTTCCTCGGCTTCGCCGTCGGCCTGTTCGCCTCCCAGTGGGCCCGCACCCGGGATGCCCGGGCCGCCCTGAGCAGCTCGATCGGCGCGCTCACGGCCATGGGTGTGGGCATGCTCGTGGAGTTCTGCTGTGCGCTGGGCTCGCTGACCGCCGTGGGCGTGGGCGCCCTGGTGCACGGCCTCACCGCCTGAACCGCCGGAGCCGTCCGTCCGGCGGGACCCCCGCGTGCTCGCCGGACCCTTCGCCGTCTCAGCCGGCGGCGGGCACCCTGCCGGTCTGGGCGAGGGCGGCGAAGCCGAGGACGTGCTCCCGCAGCTCCTGCGCGGCCGCCCGGCCGTCCCCGGCGGCGGAGGCTGCGAGGATCCGCCGATGGTCGTCCTGCAGGCCGGCGCGGACGGCGGGCCAGTCGGACAGCCCGGCCACGGTCTCGGTCACGTAGCCGATGGTCGCCTGGCGCAGGGAGTCCAGCATCATCGCCGTCACGACGTTCCCGCCCAGGGTGGCCAGCCGCACGTGGAACTCGGTGTCGAGCAGGTGGAAGTCCTCCTCCGGCAGCGCCGGATCGTCCATCCGGTCCAGCAGGGCTTCCACCTCGGCCAGGACGGCGACGCTCTCAGGGTCGCCGGACGTGGCGGCGGCAGCCTGCGCCGCATCGGTCTCGAGGAGCACGCGCGCTGCGACGACGTCGGCCATCGGCAGGGACCGGGTGGCGATGTGCAGGCGCAGCGCCCAGCCCAGCGCCGCGGACGGCTCGGAGACGACGACGGCGCCCGAGTTCGGCCCGGAGCCGACGCTGGCGCGGATCAGGCCCATGGCCTCGAGCATCCGGGTGGCCTCCCGCACGGACGCCCGGGAGATGCCGAAGCGTTCGGCCAGGGTGCGTTCGCCGGGCAGCTTGTCCCCCACGACCACGGCGCCGGAGCGCAGCTCGGCCTCGAGCCAGTCGAGCACGATGGTGTAGGCGGGGGCAGCGGTCATGGACGGACCTTCCGAGGGGGCGGGGCGGCGACCGTCCATCCTACCGACGGACGCCGCCCCGCTCGGGTGGTGCAGGTGGTCAGCCCGCCGCCGGCAGCAGCCATGCCAGCACGTTGGACTGCAGGTACACGAGCGTGCACACCGCCAGCAGGAGCACGAGCGACCACACCACCACGCGGCGCAGGATCTCGGACTCCCGGCCCTCCATGCCGACCGCCGTCGCGGCGATCGCCAGGGACTGCGGGGAGATCATCTTGCCCACGACGCCGCCGGAGGTGTTGGCGGCCACCAGCAGGGCCGGATCGGCGCCGATGTTCGTGGCTGCGGTCTGCTGCAGGGTGGAGAACAGCGCGTTCGCGGAGGTGTCCGAGCCGGTCACGGCGGTGCCCAGCCAGCCGAGCACCGGAGACAGGAACACGAAGGCCGCGCCCAGGCCGGCCACCCACGTGCCCATGGCGACCGTCTGGCCCGAGAAGTTCATGACGTAGGCCAGGGAGAGCACGATCACGATCGTCAGGGCGGACCAGCGCATGCGGGCGAAGCAGCGGCCGATCTCGGCGATCGCGTTCCCCACCGAGAGCGGGAACCGGCCGTCGTGGTCGAACCGGGAGTAGACCACGGCCATGATCAGGCCGGCGATCAGCAGCAGCGTGCCGGGGGAGGCCAGCCACTCGAACTTGTACACGGTGCTCGCCAGCGGTGCGCCGGAGGCGTCGACGAGGTGCCCGTCGAGCCCGGGCCACGGGATCTTCGCGGTGACGGAGTTCAGGGCCGCGGTGATCGAGGGGACCAGCTTGGCCAGGGCGAACACGGCCACGACCACGATGTAGGGCAGCACGGCCATGAAGATCCGGCCGGGGGTGAGGTCCTGCGCCGCCGCGCGGGCGGGGGCGTCGAGGCGCTGGCGGGCCTCCTCGGCGCCGCGCGGCCGCCAGAAGCGCAGCAGCAGGACGGCGGCGGCGAGGGAGACCAGGGAGGCCACGACGTCGGTGAGCTCGTAGGAGAAGTGGGTCGAGGCCAGCCAGATGGCGACGGCGAAGCTCGCGCCGATCACGATCAGTGCCGGCCACGTCTGCCGCACGCCGCGCAGCCCGTCGATGATGAACACGAGCAGGAACGGCACGAACACGGCCACGAACGGGGCCTGGTGGCCGACGATCGCGCCGATGTGCGTGGCGGGGATGCCGGTGAGCGTGCCGGCGGTGGTGATGGGGGTGCCCACGGCGCCGAAGGCCACGGGCGCGGTGTTCGCCAGCAGCACGGCGGTGGCCGCCCGCAGCGGGGGCACACCCAGGCCGAGCACCATGGTGGCCGTGATGGCCACGGGGGCGCCGAAGCCGGCGAGGGCCTCGAGCAGGCCGCCGAAGCAGAACGCGATGAGCACGGCCTGGATGCGGATGTCTCCGCCGCCGAGCGAGTCGAAGATCGCGCGCATGTCGTCGAATCGCCCGGAGAGCACGGTGACCTGGTAGAACCACAGCGCCATCACGACGATCCAGACGATCGGGAACAGGCCGAAGGCCGCTCCCTGGGCAGCGGCCAGCGCCGCCAGGTCGGCCGGCATGTGGAAGCCCAGCACGGCCACGAGCAGAGCCACCACGAGCGCGGCGAGCCCCGACTGCCAGGCCTTGAGGCGCAGACCGAGGAGGGTGGCGAAGAACGTCAGCAGGGGCAGGACGCCGAGCGCGGCGGAGAGCGCGACGCTGCCGGCGGCATCGGGGGTGGCGGTGAAGGTGTGCACGGGGGTCTCCCGGTGGGCGAGGGGACGGGGCGGGATCCGGTCGGGCCGGTGATGGTCGGACCACTGTGGTCAGACCAAGGAGCGTACTGTGAGGGCGGTCACCTTGCAAGGGGCTGGCATGATATGGTCTGACCACTACGGCACCCGTGTGCTGCCGCACCGCACGGCGCCCCAGGCGCCCCGTCCGGAACGGAGACCGGCATGAGAATCGCCCTGTTCGCCACATGCATCGTGGACGCGATGTACCCCAAGGTGGCCCTCGCCACCGTCCGCATCCTCGAGCGGCTCGGCCATGAGGTGGTCTTCCCGCCCGGCCAGGTCTGCTGCTCGCAGATGCACGTCAACAGCGGATACATGGAGGACGCCCTGCCCGTGGTGCGCAACCACGTCCGCACCTTCATGAAGGCCGACTACGACCTCGCCGTCGCCCCCTCCGCCTCCTGCGTGGCCTCGCTCGGCCACCAGCAGCCGGACGTCGCCCGCTCCGGCGGGGACGAGGGGCTGGCCCGCGACGCCGAGGTCGTCGCCTCCCGCACCCTCGAGCTGTCCCAGCTGCTCACGGACGTCCTCGGCGTGACGGACGCCGGAGCCCAGCTCGGCTCCTGGTTCCCGCACACCGTGACCTACCACCCCTCCTGCCACGGCATGCGCCTGCTGCGCCTGGGCTCGCGCCAGGAGGACCTGCTGCGCACCGTCGCGGACATCGATCTGCGCCCGCTGCCGGACGCCGAGGAGTGCTGCGGCTTCGGCGGCACCTTCTCCCTGAAGAACCCGGACGTCTCCGCCGCCATCGCGGAGGAGAAGATCGAGAAGGTCACCGCGTCCGGCGCCTCCCTCTGCACGGGCGGCGACGCCTCCTGCCTGCTCCACCTGGACGGGGCCATGCACCGTCGAGAGGCGCGCGGTCAGGACGGCCGCCCGCTGCGCACCGTCCACCTCGCCGAGATCCTCGCGGCCACCCGGGAGAACCCGCTCGAGGTCGACGGCCCCGTCGAACTGTCCATCCCCGCGTCCGCCGGCGTCCGCCGCGGACCGTCCGCCCGTGTCGAGGAGGCCCGCCGATGAGCACCGCACCCACCCGCGTGCGCCTGGGAATGCCCACCGTCCGCCCCGTCCACGGCGAGGGCGAGATCCTGCTGAAGACCCCGTTCCCCGAGTCTGCCCGCGAGCAGCTGGGGAACGGCCAGATGCGCGCCAACATCCGCCGGGCCACCCACACCATCCGTGCCAAGCGTGCCGGCGTCGTCGAGGAGCTGCCGGACTGGCAGGAGCTGCGCGCCGCCGGCTCCGCGCTGAAGCAGTCCGTCATGGCGGACCTGCCCGCGCTCCTCGAACGGCTCGAGTCCGAGGTCACCGCGCGCGGCGGCGTCGTGCACTGGGCCCGGGACGCGGCCGAGGCCAACCGCATCATCACGGAGCTCGTCACCGCCAAGGGCGTGGACGAGGTGATCAAGGTCAAGTCCATGGCCACCCAGGAGATCGGCCTGGACGCCGCGCTCGAGCATGCCGGTGTGGCCGCCGTCGAGACGGACCTGGCCGAGCTCATCGTCCAGCTCGGCCACGACCGGCCCAGCCACATCCTCGTCCCGGCGATCCACCGCAACCGCCGGGAGATCCGGGACATCTTCCTCCGGGAGATGCCGGAGACGGACGAGAGCCTCACCTCCGAGCCGGCCGACCTGGCCGAGGCCGCACGCCGGCACCTGCGCGAGAAGTTCCTGAGCACGAAGGTGGCGATCTCCGGGGCGAACTTCGGCGTCGCCGAGACGGGCACGCTCTCCGTCGTCGAGTCGGAGGGCAACGGCCGCATGTGCCTGACCCTGCCGGAGACGCTGATCACCGTGATGGGCATCGAGAAGCTCGTGCCCACCTTCGAGGACCTCGAGGTGTTCCTGCAGCTGCTGCCGCGCTCGTCCACGGGCGAGCGGATGAACCCGTACACCTCCATGTGGACGGGCGTCACCGAGGGCGACGGTCCCCAGGAGTTCCACCTGGTCCTGCTGGACAACGGCCGCTCCGCCGTGCTGTCCGACCCGAAGGGCCGTTCCGCGCTGCACTGCATCCGCTGCTCGGCGTGCATGAACGTGTGCCCCGTGTACGAGCAGACCGGCGGCCACGCCTACGGCTCGGTCTACCCGGGCCCGATCGGCGCGATCCTCTCCCCGCAGCTCACCGGTGTGGACGCGGGGGAGAACGGCACCCTGCCCTACGCCTCCACGCTGTGCGGCGCGTGCTACGACGTGTGCCCCGTGGCCATCGACATCCCCTCGATCCTCATCCACCTCCGGGACGAGGACGTGCAGGCCACCCACGCCGCCCGGAAGGCCCTGCGCACGGAGAAGGACGCCGCCGGCGGCCCCCTGGCCCGCGCCAAGACGGCGGTGGAGTCCGTCACGCCCTCGCAGATGGACGTGGCGATGAAGGGCGCCTCCGTGGTGATGTCCTCGGGTCGGCGCATGTCGCTGGCCGAGCGGGGCCTGGGGCTGGGCCGGGTCGCGGCCGGGCCGGACCGGGTGCTCGGCTGGCTGCCGGGCATCGCCGGCGGCTGGACCGACGAGCGCGACGTGCCGGCGCCCCCGCGGGAGTCCTTCCGCAACTGGTGGGCCCGCCACAAGGATGAGACCGAGCACCGAGTCGCCATGGACGGCGTCACCGGGCTGGACCGGCCGGAGGACGAGCACGTCGAGGAGGACGGACGATGAGCGAGGCGAAGGCCGAGATCCTGCGGCGCATCCGCGAGGCGACGGCGGACGGGCCGGTCGCGGACCCGGTGCAGCGCACCTACCGGCGGACCTCCTCCCGGGACCGGGCCGAGGTGGTGGAGATGCTGCGCGATCGGCTGATCGACTACCGCGCCTCCGTGCGGGACGAGACCGAGGAGACGGTGGCCGCGGCCATCGCCGAGCTGCTCGGCCCGGACGCCCGGTACGTGGTGCCGGCCGGTCTGGAGCCTGACTGGCTCCCCGCGGACTCGCGCGGGGCCGGCCGGGAGCGCATCACGGAGCCCGCGGTGGGTCACACGGGGGAGCGGGCCGCGGTCCGCGGCGCCCACGACGGCGAGCGCGAGCCCCTCAGCGTGGACGCGCTGAACGAGGTGGACGCGGTGGTGACGTCCTCGACGGTCTCCTGCGCGGAGACCGGGACGATCTTCCTGACCGGCCGCCCGGACGAGGGCCGCCGGGCGATCACCCTGGTCCCGGACCACCATGTGTGCATCGTGCCGCTGGACTCCGTGGTGGAGCTCTTCCCGGAGGCGCTGGCCCGTGTGGAGGCGACGGCGCCGATCACCATGATCTCCGGGCCCTCGGCCACGAGCGACATCGAGCTCGAGCGGGTCGAAGGCGTGCACGGGCCGCGCCGCCTGGACGTGATCCTGCTCGACCGCGCTCGCTGACGCGGGCGCGGCCGGGCAGGGGTCGGGCGGCTCAGGCCCCCTCGACGACGGCGCCGCCGACGCGGCCCGTCTCGAGGCGGGCCTGCCGCTCGCGCACACCGCTGTACAGGGCGACGAACAGCAGCGCGAGACCGGCGGTCACGAGCATGTGGCCGAGTCCGGCGATGCCCGGGATGACGGCCGAGGTCTCGGCGGGCGTCAGGCGGAAGACCGTGTCGAGGGCGAGGACCACCAGGGTCACGGGCCGCCCCCGGCGGAGGCCTCAGATGATCGAGCGGCCCTCGCGGCGGGCCGCGGCCCAGTCGGCGACGAAGCCGCGGGCGATCGCGACGAGGACGGCCAGCACGAGGACGGGCCACATCAGGACGTACAGGGTCAGACCGACGGTCATGCGGATGCTCCTTGCGAGTCGGGGGACGGGGGATCAGGACACGGGGGCCGAGGCGCGCTCGACCTGCGGCAGGTCCTCGGTCGCGGGGTCGAAGTCGCCGGTCACGCGCGCGATCCGGTCGAAGTCGAAGTCCTGGCCGGAGCGGACGGACAGCCCCCAGCACACGAGGAAGGACACGGCGTAGGCCACGAGCGAGCCCGTGAGGGTGGCGTAGTCCCGCAGGAAGCCGTAGCCGAGGAACAGCATCACGACCGAGGCGATCGCGCCGACCACGGCCGCCGGACGCAGGCCGAAGAAGCCGAAGCACATGATGCCCAGCACGACGCCCACGCCGAGGATCGCGAGGGTCTCCACCACGAACGCCCAGGCTCCCTCGATCGGGATCCACTCGAAGCGCACGGGCAGGAACACGGCCAGCGCGGCGAGCACGGACGCCGTGAACGCGACGTTGGTGATCCTGCCCCAGTAGAAGGACGCGATCACGGGGAACACGAGGCAGCCCCACAGGGCGCCCACGAAGACCAGCAGGTCAAGGATGTCGAACTTGGCGGTGGCGAAGTACAGGGCCGCCGCCGTCGCCACGATCATGGTGATGCGGCCGATCAGCAGCATGGTCTTCGGGTCGGCGTTCTTGCGGCCGACCGACTGGCCGTAGACGTCCGTCATCACGATCGACGAGAGGGCGGACAGGTCCGAGTCGGCAGTGGAGGACAGCGAGCCGATGATCATCAGGAACGCCAGGGCCACGAGCGCCAGCGGCAGGTGGTCGGCGACCATCTGCGGCAGGAGGTTGTTGACGTCGCCGTCGAGCGGCTCGGCGCCCAGGTAGAGCGCCATGACGCCGAGCATGCCGACGCCGATCACGGTGCCGCCGTAGCCGAGGGTGGCCGTGATGAAGGTGGGCTTGATGAGGTCCTCACGCACGGCGAAGAGGCGCTGGGCGATGGTCTGGTTGCCGATCGCGTAGGCCAGCACGGCGGCGATGTACGGCGCCCCCTGGTTCATGAACGCCTCGGAGGAGAAGAAGCTCTGCTGCTGGGCCGTGACGTGGCCGGCCTCGACGCCGGCCTGGAACATGCCCGGGCCGCCGGCGGCGAAGAACACGGCGGGGATGATGATGACGGTCGCGCCGAGCATGGCCATCACCTGGGCGAAGTCGGTGAGCACGGAGGCGCGGAAGCCGGACCACAGGGTGTACAGCAGCACGCCCGCGGCCACGATCAGGATGCCCGCGCCGAAGGACAGCGGGGACAGCAGGGAGATCAGGGCGCCGCCGGCGATGAAGTTGGAGGTCAGGGAGATGACGGAGCCGAGCACGTTGGAGCCGGCCAGCATGAGCTGCGACGAGCGGCCGTGCCGGGCGTACATGACCTCGGCGAGGGTGTGGGCGCGCGGCGCGACCGCGCGGATGCGGCGGCCGAACGGGTAGATGAACAGGATCATCAGGGCGCCCCAGAGGCCGTAGTGGAGGGGGCCGGAGACGCCGTACGTGTAGCCGGCGGTCACGGAGGCGTACATGGAGGCGGCCCAGATCCAGGTGGCCGTCATGGAGGCGGCGGACACGCCGAAGCCGATCTGATTGCCGGCCGTCATGTAGGCGTCGGCGTTCTCCTTCTTCTTGGAGATGGCCACGGACATGATCATGGTCCCGCCGTAGAACAGCGCGACGAGCAGGATCACCCCGATCACGCCGAGCTGGGTCAGGGATGCTGCGTCCTGGGAGGGCGGCATCGGACTTCCTTTCGCACGAGTGACTGTGGACGTCCCGGTCCCCCGGCGCGGTCCGGTCAGGGCACGGCTCCGCAGGGCGGAGGGTGGCGTACCGATCACGTCGCGGCCAGGGGGGCCGGGGAGGTGGAGGGCATCCCGCCGGGTCCCGAGTCCACGAACGGCGAGCTCTCTGCTCAAGCCATCGCGGTCCCTCGGCCCTGGGCGGCGCTGTCAACACCGGCATCCCGGCGGGACGAGCCCGCCCGGATGGGCTGATCCTCACATGGTCGGCGCAGAAATGGCAAAAACATAGAGCCTTTTCAGCGGGGTCGGGATCAGGAGCGCCCGGCACGGAAGCCGGACAGAATGGGCGGATGACCGTTCCCTCCGGCTCCCCGGCCGCCCCCTCCGCCCCCGCTTCCCGACGACGGCGCCGCGCCGTGGCGGCGGCGCTGGTCGTCGCCGTCGTGGTGCAGCTGGTGGTGCTGTACCTGCCGGGCGAGCAGGTGCCGGAGGCCGGGTTCGCCGTGCCGGGGCTGGACAAGGCGATCCACGTGGCCGTGTTCGCGCTGCCCGCGTTCCTCGCCGTGGGGCGGGGGCGGAGCGCGTGGTGGGCCCTGCCGTTCGCGGTGCACGCGCCGGTGAGTGAGCTCGTGCAGCACGCGTGGGTGCCGCTGCGGACGGGGGACCCGGTGGACGTCGTCGCGGACCTGGCGGGGGTGGTGCTCGGCGTGGTCGCCGCGCGCAGCCGCCGGATTGGAGGATCGGGGGCGTCGGGCGTATGATGGTCCGGTGCGCTCCTGCGGGAGGGCATGACCTGGGGCTATAGCTCAGTTGGTAGAGCGTTTCGTTCGCAATGAAAAGGTCAGGGGTTCAATTCCCCTTAGCTCCACGGACCGTCCCGGTCCGCGATCCTCGTGGTCGCGGGCCGGGACTTTCTCGTGACGGGGGCGTGTGCGCCTTCCCCGCCCTCACCCGGGAGGGGGGTCGGCGCTTCCGGGGGGACCCCCCGGGTGTCTACAGTGCCGGGGTACGTCAGCGCGGACGTGATGCGGCCGTCTCACCGCAGGTCAGTCGCGCTTCTGCCGCCCCGCACGGGGCCGTTCGGCCCGGCCCGGGCCGGGAAGGGGACGCCGATGCGCATCAGCGTGCTCACCCACATGCTCCACCCCATCCGTTCGCCCTACGAGGGCGGGCTGGAGATGCACACGGCCATGACCGTGGAGCACCTCGTGCGCCGGGGCCACGACGTCACCGTCTACGCGCGGGAGGGCACCCGGCTGCCGGGCGACGTCGTCGCCGTGCTGCCCGCCGAGGGCGCCGGCCCGGGCCGCGCGGGCGCCCGCGTGCGCGAGGCGGCCGCCCGCCGGGCCTGCGCGCTGATCCTCGACGACGACTCCGACGCCGTCCTGAACAACTCCCTCTCCCCGGCGCCGCTCGAGCTGCTGCGCGCCCGCCCCGTGGTCACCGTCCTGCACACGCCGGCCACGCTGGCGGAGGTGCTGGCCGTCGTCGACGCCCCGGGCTGGACGGCTCCCGACCACCATCGGTGGGCCTCGGTGTCCGCGTCGAACGCGCTGGCCTGGCAGCACCGGCTGCCGCGCGTGGACGTGGTGCCCAACGGGATCGAGCTGCACCACTGGGTCTCCGACGCCGTCCCCGTGCGCGGCCGCGCCGTGTGGTCGGGCCGGATCACGGCGGAGAAGGGCCTGCACGTGGCGATCGACGCCGCCCGGATCGCGGGCATGGAGCTGCACTTCGCCGGGCCGATCTCGGACGAGGAGTACCACGCCCGGGAGGTCGTGCCGCGGCTCGGTCCGGACACCGTCTACCACGGCCACCTCGACCATCACGCGCTGCCGCACATGCTGGCCACGGGCGAGGTCTTCCTGGCCACCCCGCTGTGGGCCGAGCCGTTCGGGCTCGCCGTGGTCGAGGCCATGGCGCTCGGCGTGCCGGTGGCCGCGCTGCTCAGCGGCGCGATGGGGGAGATCGTCGCCCCGCAGGCCGGCGCGCTGGCCGTGCACCACACGGCGCAGGAGCTCGCGGTCTCGATCCGTCACGCCCGCCGCAAGGACCGGGGACGCGTGCGTGCGTGGGCCTGCCGGTTCAGCGCGGAGACCATGGTGGAGGGCTACGTGGACCTGCTCGAGCAGGCCGCCGAGGACGCCCGTGACCTCGCCGCCGCCGAGGACGCGTATGGGTTCGACCCGCAGGGGGTCCCGCGCCCGTCCGCCGAGGCGGCGGACCTGGAGTCCCTCTGATGGCTCCGGCCCGCAGGCGGGTCCTCTACTACGCCCACCAGCACGGGGCGGGGCATCTGCGGCACGCCGCCGGCCTGGCGTCGACCGGGGCGTTCGACGTGACGGTCGTGACCGCCCATCCCCGGGCGGCCGCACTGCTGCCCGCGGACGTCCCCGTCATCCCGCTGCCCTCGGACCTCGTGCCCGGCCACGAGCAGCCGGCCCGCTCGCCCCTGCACTGGTCCCCGGTGGGGCCCGAGATCCGGGCGCGCTTCGACGCCCTCCACGCGGCGGCGCGGCGGGTGGACCCGGACGTGTGCGTGGTGGACGTGTCCGTGGAGGCCGCCCTGTTCCTGCGCCTGGCGGGCTGGCCCGTGCTGCACCGCCGCATGCACGGCGAGCGCACCGACCCCGCGCACGCCCTCGTCTACGCCGAGGCCGACGGCCTCTTCGCCCACTACGCCGCCGAGCTCGAGGTCCCCGCCTGGCGCGCCGCCCACGTCGGCCGGGTCACCTACCTCGGGGTCGCGGACGTCACCGGCCGGCTCGGCACCCGCGCCACGACGACGGCGTCCGCCGGCACCGCCCCGCGCGTCGCCGTGATCGCCGGGACGGGCGGCGGCGGGGTGCGGGCCGCGGACCTGGCCCGGGCGGCATCCGCCGTGCCGGAGGCGACGTGGGAGGTGTACGGCCCGATCGCCGGGGTGGGCGAGCCGGAGGCGCCGGGCGGGCTCGCGGCGGAGGCGATGCCCGCCACTGTGACGCTGCACGGCTGGGTCCAGGCGCCGGCCCGCCGGGCCGCGGACGCCGACGTCGTGGTGGTCTCGGCCGGGCACAACGCCGTGGTGGACGCCGCCCGCTCCGGCCGCCCCGTGGTGCTCGCCCCCGAGCCGCGGCCGTTCGACGAGCAGCGCGTGTTCGTCCGCGAGATCCACCGGGCCGCGGGCGTGCCGTGGTGCGCGTGGGAGGACCCGGACGCGGACTGGGCCGGCGCGGTGCGCGGCGCCCTCGCGGACCCGGCCGCCGCCGATCGGCTCGCGGGCCTGCTGCTCGTGGCGCCGGACGAGTACCGGCGGCGCTGGGAGGCGGCGATCGAGGGCGCCCTGGGCTGAGTCCGCCCCCGCCGCCCCCGGCCGTCACGGTGCTCAGTACGCGGCGTCGTCGCGGCGGGCGGCCGTCAGCTCCGCCTCCGTGGGGTGACGCAGCAGCTCGAGCCGCTCGCCCTCGGGGTCCCACGCGATCAGCCCCGCGTCCGCGAACGCGCGCAGCCACCCCTCCATGGCCCATCGGCCGTGCACCTGCCGGAAGCGGCGGGCGTTGACCAGGATGTCCTCGAGGTGGTGCAGCGGCGGGACCATCACCCCGTGGTGCTGGTGGAACGCCTCGGCGGGGCTGAACCGCAGCGTCAGGCCGGCGTCGCGGGCGCGGAAGGCCAGGTCCGTGTCCTCGGCGCCGTAGCCGGTGAAGCCCGCGTCGAAACCGCCGATGCGGGCCAGGTCCGCGCGGCGCAACGCCAGGATCAGCGTCCACACGAGGTGCCACTCGTCCGAAGGGCCGGCGGTCAGGTGCGCGCGCGCCCGGTGGGGCACGGAGAGGCGGCGCAGCAGGGCGTCGGCGCGGTGCGAGGTCAGATCGGCCTCCCCGACGTCGCGGGTCCAGCCCGGCCGCAGGTAGCGGGGCCGGCCCATCACCACGGACCCGGGGTGGGCCGCGACCTCGGTGGCCAGCACGCCGACGGTTTCGGCCGCCGGGATGCAGTCCACGTCGAGGAAGACGAGGATCTCGCCGGTGGCGAGCTCGGCCGCGCGGTTGCGGGCCTGCGCCAGCGGCAGGCCGGCCTCGGCGGACACGTGCCCCACGGTGACGGGCAGGTCCGTGGCCGGGACGCGGCCGTCCGGCTGGCCCATGAACACCACGACCACCTGGTCCGGGCGGCGGTGGGAGCGTTCCAGCCCGGCGATCACGCGGGCCAGGTGCTCGTCCCGGTGCCCCGTGATGACCAGCACGGACATGCTCGGCAGTGCCCCGCGCGCCCGGGCGAGGGCCTCGCGGTAGACGGCCACGTGGGCGGCGGCCACGCGACGGCGCTGCCGGGCCCGGGCGGCCGGGTCGGCGGGGGCCGTGCGCGCGCGGGCGCGCACCAGCGTCTCGAGCGCGTCGGCGAGGGAGTCGGGGTCCTCCGGGTCGAACGCGGCGAGCGAGTCGGGGGTCAACCAGGCGCCGGACTGGTCCGCGATGTGCCCGATGTCCGCGACGGCCACCGGCACCCCCAGGTCCCGGCACATCTCCACCCAGCCCGAGTGGGTGCCGATGCGGTACGGCAGCACGGACACGTCCACGTCGCGCAGCAGCGCGTGCAGGGCGGGGTCGTCGAGCCGGTCGTGCTGCCACAGCTCGAAGCCGTGGTGGGCGCAGCCTGCGCGCAGCGCGGCCAGGGCGTCCTCGTCCTGCACGGTGTCCTGGACCTCCACGGTCACCCGCGCGTCGACACCGCGGTCGGCCAGAGTCCCGACAGCGGCGGCGAGCACCGGCAGCAGCGCCACCGGGGCCACCTGGGCCCGCAGGTCCTTGGCGTGCACCAGCAGGCGGGCGGGGGCGGCCGCGCCGTCGCCCTCGTCGGACGCGTCGGGGGGCAGCAGGCCGGGGGCGTCGTCGTCGCCCTGCGCCACGAGGTCCTCGAGCGGGACGATGTGCGGATGGGGGACCACGAGGGCGCGCACGCCGTAGTCGCGGGCGAGGGTCGCCGCGGCGCCGGGGGTGAGCGTGAGCACGGCGTCCGCGCGGCCCAGCAGCACGGCCAGGCGGTCCCGGTGGGGGCCCTGGTCCGTCAGGTGCGGGTTCTCGAGGTCGTGCACGGTCACGACGACGGCGCCCCCGTGCGCGTGCTGCGCGTCCAGGGCGGCGGCCAGCTGGGCGGGGCTGAAGTGCTCGAAGCCGAAGTGCACGTGCAGCACGTCCGGGCGGTGCTCGGCCAGCCACTCCGCGCGCAGGGCCCGGGGCGGCCACCACCGGTGTGCGGGCGCGCCCGGCACCGGCGGGTCCGCCAGGAACTCCACGTCCGGCGCGGCGCCCGGGTCGAGGGGGCGGATCGCGCGGGTGTACGGGTGCTGCGCGGGCACGTGCTGGACGGTGATGCTCACGGGGGAGGGCCTCCTGACCTGGGGGATGCGATGCCGCGCGGGCGGCGTGTCCCCGTCCCGGGTCGGGGGTCGCGAAATCTAGTCTGTCAGGGCAGGATCGGAGAATCGGAGCAGCGGCATCCTGTCCGTTCCGGCGCGCCGCCGCGTCGAGGAGCGCCGCCGCAGGTGAAGGGGATCGTGGACGTGGACTCGCAGCCGCAGGGACGTGTGCTGTACGTGACCGTGGGCGCGCCGGAGCACGGCGTGGTGCGCCACGGTCGGCAGACGGCCGCCGCCCTCCGTCGGGTGGGCGCCGAGGTGGAGCTGCTGACGGCGGAGGACGTCGCGGCGTTCCGGGGCCTCGTGCCCCTGCTGGAGGAGGCGCGCGCGCTGGGTGCCGCCGTGCACCTGGACGTCACGGACGCGCTGTTCGGCCCCACCGCGACCGCCGCGGCGGACCTGCTCGTCGACGTGCTGCCCGAGGGCACCACGCTCACCCTGCACGACATCCCGCAGCCCGCCGAGGGTGACGGCCGCTACCGCCGCCGCGGCGAGGCGTACGCGCGGCTCGCCCAGGCGGCGGCCGGCGTCGTGGTCTCCTCGCAGCACGAGCGGGCGCTGCTGGCGGACCTGGTGGACGTGGCCGCGGACGTGGTCCCGCTGCCCGTGGAGGACCGCCGGGCCGCGGCCGCCCGCGCCGAGCCGGTGGTGCCGGAGAGCATGGCCGGCCTCGACCAGGACGTCGTGCTCTTCGGCTTCGTCTACCCGGGCAAGGGGCACGCCCTCGCCCTGGAGGCCCTCACCGAGCTGCACCGCCAGTGGGGCCCGGACTCCGGGGCGCCGCGCCGGCTGACGGCGCTCGGACCGGTCAGCGCCGGCCACGACGACCTCGTGGCGGAGCTGACCCGCGACGCCGAGGCGCGCGGCCTGGAGTTCCGCGTCACCGGGTTCGTGCCGGACGAGTTCGCGGACGCGGCCCTGCTCTCGGCGGGCATCCCGTTCGCGGCGCACCGCAACGTGTCCGCGTCCGGGTCCCTGGCGGCGTGGACCTCGGTGGGGCGGCGGGCCATCGCCTCCGCCGGCCGCTACACGGAGGAGATGGCGCGCCTGCGCCCGGGCACCCTGCGGCTCGTGCACCCGAACGGGTCGCCGGCCTTCGCGATGGCCGAGGCGATCGCCGAAGCGGTCGAGGACCCCGAGCGCACGTGGCTGGGCCCCGGCGTGGACCTCTCGCCCGGCGCCGAGGACTGCGCGCGGATGCTCTTCGACGTGCTCCGCCGCGTGCACAGGTGGACGTGAGCGCCGCCGTCTCCGTGGTGGTGCCCTACTACCGGGCCCAGGCGGACCTCGACCGGCTCACGGCCGCGCTCGCGGCCCAGCGCGGCCTGACCGGGGGGCTGCAGCTCGTGGTGGCCGACGACGGCTCGCCCGTCCCGCCCCGCGTGGACCCGGGCCTGCCGTTCGACGTGGTGACCGTGCGCCAGCAGGACCGCGGGTTCCGCGCCTCGGCGGCTCGGGCGCTCGGGGCGGAGGCGGCTGACGGGGACGTGCTCGCCTTCCTCGACGGGGACATGCTCCCCGAGCCCGGGTACCTCGCCGCGGCGCTGGCGGCGGTGGCCGCGGCGCCCCGGGACGCCGCGGTGGTGGGCCGGCGGCGGCACCTGGCCGAGGCCTGGCTGGAGCGGGCCTGGGCGGAGGGCTGGCGGCCCGGGGACGAGGTGCCCGCGGACGCCCGCCTGGCCGAGCCGGCCTGGCTGCGCGAGGGGTACCGGGCCACGGACGGCCTGCGCCGCGCCGACTCCACCGGCTACCGGTACGTCATCTCGGCCGTGCTCGCGGTGGCGCGCGAGGTCTACGAGGACGCCGGCGGCTTCGACCCCGCCTTCGTGGGCTACGGCGGGGAGGACTGGGAGCTGGCGCACCGGCTGTGGCGCGTGGGGGCGGCGCTGCGCCACGCGCCGGACGCGGTGGCGTGGCAGGCCGGCGCCGACTTCGGCGGACGCGGCGACGCCGCCGAGGCCGCCCGGGTGAAGGCCCGCGAGGCGCTCGTCCTGGCCTCGCGCATCCCCGCGACGACGGCCCGCGGCCACGGCCTGTCCCTGGCCGGCCCGCTGCGGGTCGAGGCGCGCGTGCGGGTGCCGGAGGGCACGGACGGCGCGGCGGCGGCCGTGGTGGCGGTGGACGCCGTGCTGCGCGCGGCGCCGGGGGCGCGGGTCGGCGTCGTGGGCGGCCTCGACGAGGCGGCGGCGCTGGCGCTCGGCGACCCCCGCGTGCGGCTGCTGGGCGAGCCCGACGGCGGCGCGGCGTCGGCCGAGGACCTGCCGCCGACGCCGGCGCGCGGCGACCTCGACGCCGTGCGGTCGGTGCCCGACTGGTCCGTGGACGTGCGCGTGCCGCTGCGGCCCGCCGGGGCCGGCGCCCGCCCTGACGCGGACGCCGTCGCCGCGTGGCTGCTGCGCCTGGAACGGGCCGGCGTCGAGCGCGTGGAGGTGCTGGGCGAGCCGGGTGAGCCGGGCGAGCGGGGCGTGCTCGCCGTGCTGACGTGCGCACGGGCGCGGTGGCGGCCTCGGCGGGGCGGGACGGCGCGGGTGTGGCGGGTGCCCGCCTCCCGGCTGGGCTGGGCGCCCGTGGCCGCCGTGCCGGACCTCGAGGCGTGGTGGGGCGGCTGGGGCTGAGCGGGCCGGTGCCCGCGGGGCGGGGCTGGCACAATCGCGGACAGGACGGAACACGGGAGGACCGATGAGCGAGCTGGACGAGCTGGACTTCGTGGCCGTGGAGATCCACACCGCGGGGGCCGACCCGGCGTCCGTGTGCGCCGTGGACATGGCCCTCGTGCGCGGCGGCGAGATCGTGGCCGCCGAACGGTGGCCCGTGCGCCCGCCGACGGGGCCGACGTCGTTCTCCCGCCTGCACACGCAGCTGCACGGGGTGGACGAGGCCGCCGTCGCCGACGCGCCGGACTGGCCCGAGGTGGCCGCCCAGCTCGACCTGCTGGGGGAACACCTGCCGTTCGTGGCGTCCGGGGCGGACCGGGACCGGGGCGCGTACGAGGCGGCCACCCGCGCGACCGGCGGGACGCCGCAGGAGCACGAGTGGCGGGACGCCCTGGCCCTGGTGGGCCGTCTCCGCCCGGACGTCGACCCGCCCCGGATCGCGACCGCTGCCCAGGTCCTCGGCGTCCCCGACGGCGCCCGCCCGGCCTGCGCCGGGTCCGAGGCCGTGCGGACCGCCGAGGTGGTGCTGGCGCTCGCGCGTCAGAGCGGGCGGGGCACCGTGCGCCGGCTCTGGAGCGAGGCGGCGCCGCCCGCCCCGGACGGGCCGATCATCCCGGAGTCCCTGCGCCGGCGCCACGGCACGGAGCCGTCCGTGCCGCCCGCGGGTGCGCACCGGTGGGCGCCGCCGTCACCGGCACCCGTCGCGGCGTCCGCGGCATCGGCCGCGCGCAAGGGCGGCGTGGGCTGGAAGCTCGCGGGCACGGCCATGGTGGGGATCGCGCTGGGCGCCGCCCTGTTCTTCGTGGCGAGCATCTCGGTGATCATGGAGTACCTGGAGGACGGGCGCGGCTCGGACGCCACCGTGGGCATGGGCATCGCGGCGCTCTCCGCGTTCCTGGCCTGGTGGTTCGGGAAGACGGGCGTCGACTGGATCCGGCGCGAGGACGGCTGAGGAGAGAGGACGCAAGCGTGCACGAGGACGAGGGACGACGCCGGCACTACGGGCACTTCTACGGGCTCGAGGACCTGCCCGAGGGCGACCTGCTGCTGGTGTGGGGCAACTGCCAGGGCGAGTCGTATCGGCGGCTGCTCGGCGGGGAGCCCGGCACACCGCTGCACGGGGCGGACCTGGTGAGCGTTCGCGTGCCGCCCGCCTTCGAGGTCCAGCCGGACGAGGCCGCGCACCTGGAGCGGCTGCTGCCGCGCGTGAAGGCGCTCGTCACCCAGCCGATCCCGCACGACTACCGGGGCATGCCCATCGGCACGGACCAGCTCGTGGCCCGGCTGCCCGAGGACGCCGCCGTGGTGCGGATCCCCGTGGTGTACGACGTCTCGCGCTTCCCCTGGCAGGTCACCCTCCGCAACTGGAAGTTCGCGCCCGGGGCGGCCGAGCGGCCGGGGGAGGACCCGCCCGTCGTGCCGTACCACGACCTGCGCGTGCTGGCCGAGGCGGCGACGGGCCGTCGTCGGGAGGTGGCGCCGGCGGCGATCCGCGAGGCCGCGGCCGCGTCCGTGCAGGCGCTGCGGGCGCGGGAGGAGGCGAAGGGGACGCTGTCCATGGCGGACCTCGTGGCGGCGGAGCGGGGCGTCGGCTTCTACACCGTGAACCACCCGACCAACACGGTGCTGACCCGCGTGGCCGAGCGCGTGGCCGCGCACCTGCCAGGCGACGTCGCCGTCCAGCCCGTGCCCGCCTCCCGCGTGCTCCTCGGCGGGGTGCGCGCGCCCCTCGAGGCGGTCGTGGTGGAGGCCCTCGACCTCGACGCCGAGCCGACCGAGGACTGGACCGTAGCCGGACAGACCGTCCCGGCCGAGCGGCTGCGCGAGGTGCACCTGGACTGGTACGCACAGAACCCGCAGGCCAGGGAGGTCGGGATGCGCAAGTACGCCGACCAGCTGCGGTTGCTGGGCCTCGCGGGCTAGCGCCGGCTCCGGCCCGCAGTGGAGGATGGGCTGCACGTCCCGTCTGCCGCGGAGCACGTCTGCGGGGGCGGTCGTACCGTTCCCTTGACCCCGTCACCCCACGGAGGACCACGTGACCGAGCAGTACGACATCCTGATCGTCGGTGGCGGCAACGCCGGCGTGTCCCTGGCCGCCGCACTGCGGCGGAAGCGGCAGGGTCGGGTCGCCATCGCCGACGGCCAACAGCTGCACCGCTACCGGCCGATGCTGAACTACGCGGCGGGCGGGCAGGCGAATATGGCCCGGTTCGAACGGCCGATGCGGGCCGTCATCCCGGACGGGGTCGAATGGATCCCGGACCACGTCGTGGCCGTGGACGCCGAGGAACGGACCGCGGTGACGACCACCGGGCTGACCATGGGCTTCCACCACCTCGTGCTCTGCCCGGGGCTGACCCCGTGGTGGGGTGCAATCGACGGGCTGCGTGAGGCCTACGCCGCCGGATGGGCGGCGAGTGCGCACGTGCCCGAGCACGTGGACACCGCCCGGGCGCTGCTGTCGCGTGTGGCCGCGGGGGACCGTGTGGTGGCGAATGTGCCGGCTGAGCCCTCCTCGTGCGGCGGCACCGTGCTCAAGGCGCTGTTCCTGGCCTGCGCGGCGTGGGAGCGCACGGGGATCCTGCCGGACGTGGATGTCCACCTGGTGACCCCGTACGGCCGGATCCTGGGCCGGCAGACCATCGACCCCGCTCTGGCCGAGGCCGTGGCAAGGTACGGCATCCATGTGCACGCCGGCGCAGAGGTGAACGCCGTGGACCACGAGGCCCGCGAGGTGGTGCTCAACACCGGTGAGCGGATCACCGACGTCGCGGCCGCGTACATCACGCCCGTGGTGCGGGCCCCGGAGTTCATCGCCGAGGCGGGCCTGGCGGACGACGGCGAGGCCGGCCTGGCGGCGGCGGATCCCGAGACCCTGCGGCATCCCGTGCACCCGCACGTGTGGGCGCTGGGCGACGCCGCCGCCCTGGGCACACGGCCCTCCGGCGGTGCCCTGCGCCGGCAGGTCAAGATCCTGGCCCAGAACATCCAGGCCGCGGACGCGGGGAAGCCGCTCCAGAAGTACGACGGCTACACCGTGATCCCCGTCATGGTCAGCCGGGACGAGCTGGTCCTCGACGAGCACGTCCGCGACGGCTCCGAGGACCGGTCGATCCCCGGCGTGGACCTGACGACGCCGCGGAAGAGCACGGCGGCCTTCGACCGCTTCGGCCAGCCCCGGATCTACTGGCACCGACTGCTCAAGGGGAAGGTCTGAGCCCAGCGTTCTCGCTGCCGCGACCCGTGCGGCGGACGTGCTGTCCCACGCGGGGCGCGCCTGCCCAATCCGGATGACGGCGCCGGCCCGCCGGGCGTTTTCGTTCGGGAAACGGCGGCGTGTCGCACCGCTTTCGTTCGGGAAACGGCGCCCTGCCGACGACGCCGGCCTCAGTCGTCGCGGCCCCGCACCGGGCGCTCCTCGAGCGTGGTCTGCACGACCCGCCCGCGCTCCCAGCTGTTCGCCCCCGCCACCACGTCCGGGACCGGGATGTCCGCGCGGTGGCGCCGCTTGGCCGCGGTGTCCACGCCCACGCGCTCGTCCCGGGCGCGCAGGAGGGCCTCGTCCACCTGGCCGTCGCCGGTGAGGCCCATCATCAGCTGGGGGATGCCGTACGGGAAGTCGTCCCGGTCGTACTGCCAGGTGTGGAACGTCTTCCCGTAGGTGTGGATGAGGTCTTCGAAGTAACTGTGCTCGGCCAGCTCGGGCACCCCGGGGGCCGTGAGGGCGCCGGAGCTCACCTCGTAGTGGTGGCTGTGCCACAGGCGCCGCTCCTCGTCGGGGAGGCTGCGGAACCGCTCCTCGCTGATGATGTACTCGATGCCGATCAGCCGTGCGTCCGGCGCGTTGCGGTCGAAGATCACGCACTGGTGCAGGTCGTGGCGCAGGTGGATGCAGAAGTGGCTGGCTTCGACCTGCCGGCCGAGGTCGTCGGCGTAGAAGTGCAGTCCGTTGAGGTAGGTGCTCATCGCGCCCATGGGGTACTTCGGCTGGACCAGGCCGGATGCCGCGTCCAGGAGGCGGTGCTTGAGCGGGTGGCCCTTCCCGACGGCGGCCATGAGGGCGATCCTGCGGGCTGCGGTGACAGCGGCCGCGGTGCCCAGTCCGGCGGCGAACCCGAGGGCGGTGGAGGACAGGCGATGGGTGCTCATGGCCCCACGCTAGGAGCGCGGGGCGGACTCGGCCAGGGTGGTGGAGCTGCCGGGTCTGCTCAGGAGGCGGGGACGGCGACGGCCCCTCGCCTCAGGCGATCCGGTGGAGCCGATGCTCGCCGTCGCCGACGCCGAAGACCGCGCGCGTGCGCACCGACGAGCCCAGCTCGCTCACGTAGTCGACCACGCGGAAGCGGGCCTCGAGCAGCTGGGCGGAGAGGTCCACGCGGAGGTAGCCGCGCAGGTCGTTGTTGAACTTGATGTGCGGGTTCCACGCGAGCGCCTCCGCGGCGGCGTCCGAGCCGTCGCCGCCCGAGGTGATCGACGTGGTGATGAGCTCGACGCCCACGGATTCCGAGGAGAGGTCGTTGAAGTCCTGCTTGATGTCCGAGGCGAAGGCCTCGTGGATGTCGCCGGTGAGCACCACGGGGTTGCGGACGCCCGCCGTGGTCCATGCGCTGACCACGCGGTCGCGCGAGGCGACGTAGCCGTCCCACGAGTCCATGTCGCCCCACAAGACCGGGCCGGAGGAGCGGTCGTACTGCACGAACGGCACCTGCTGCGTGATGAGGTCCCAGCGGGCGACCGAGGTCTCGAAGCCCTCGCGCAGCCACGCCTCCTGGGCCGCGCCCGTGATGGTGCGCCGCGAGTCCCGTGCGTCGGCGTCGACGACCTTCACCAGGTCCAGGTTGGCCTGGTCCGAGCGGTACTGGCGCGTGTCCAGGAGGTGGAACGTGGCGAGGTTTCCCCAGTGGATGCGGCGGTAGAGCTGCATGTCGATGCCGCGGGGCACGGACGACGCGCGGAGCGGCATGTTCTCGTAGTACGCCTGGAACGCGGCGGCGCGGCGCGCGATGAAATTCGGGTCCCAGATCTCCGGGGTCTCGTCCGCCCAGTTGTTCTCCACCTCGTGGTCGTCGAAGATCACGAGCCACGGGGCGGCGGCGTGCGCGTCCTGCAGGTGCGGGTCCGTCTTGTACTGCGCCATGCGGGCCCGGTACTGGGCGAGGGTGCGGGACTCCCCGTTCCTGTGGGCGCGCGGGACGCCCGAGGAGACCGGGTACCCGTACGGCATGATCTCGTAGTAGTAGTCGCCCAGGTGGACCATGAGGTCGGGACGCTCGGCGGCCATGTGGCCGTAGGCAGTGAAGTAGCCGTGCTCCCAGTTGGCGCACGAGGCGACCGTCATGGTGAGGCTGCTCGGGTTCGAGCCGCGGGCGGGCGCGGTGACTGTGCGGCCGACGCGCGAGAGGTGGCCGAGCGCGCGGAACCGGTAGAAGTACTCGGTGCCGGGGCGTAGACCGGTGAGCGTGACGTGCACCGCGTAGCCCTGCGTGCGGTCCGTGGTGACGGCGCCCGACCGGACGACCTTGCGGAAGCCCTCGTCCGTGGCCACCTGGTACTCCACCCGGAACGACTGGTCCGGCATGCCGCCGAGGCCGTCGAGCGCGAGGGGGTCCACGGCCAGGCGGGTCCACAGGACCACGCCGTCGGGCCACGGGTCGCCCGAGGCGACGCCGAGCGTGAACGGCGTGGGGCCGGTGGCCGCGTGGGCGGTGCCGGCCGGCGTGGACAGCAGCGCCGCGGAGGCGACGACGAGGCCCGCCCCGCCGAGGAGGGTGCGGCGGGAGACGGGGTGGGCGGTCGGGTGCGCGGGATCAGTGTGCGAGCTCACCCGTGCAGGGTGGCAGGGGTGGGTGACGCGGACGTGACCGGGCGGTGACGGCGGGGTGGGCGTGACGTCGGTCCATACGGCACGCGACAATGCGCAAAATACATTTGCGCTAATCGCCTATCGACTAAGGCTAGCCCCTCTTGTGCTATTCGCGGGCGGGAGTAATCTCGATTCCAGCAGCACCGCCCCGGCCCGGGGCGGGCCCGAACCGGGAGGATCACGCCATGACCACCGCCGTCCGCACCTGCGCCGCCAGTGCCTGCGCCTTCAATGCCGAGACGTCCTGCAACGCCCTGGCCATCACCGTCGCCGGCTCCGACCGCACGCCCGGCTGCGGCACCTTCGTCCAGCTGGACGTCCGCCGCCCGGTGACCGAGGGCGCCTCGACCGTCGGTGCGTGCCACCGCCTCGAGTGCACGTACAACGCCGACCTCGCCTGCACCGCCGAGGGCATCGAGGTCACGGACGTGGCCACCTGCGCCACCTACACGATCGACTGACGCCGCCCCTCAGGGGTGGGCGACCCGCGCCGGGATCGCGTCCAGCAGTCGCCGCCAGGCGTGTCGGGGGCTGTGATCGAGCCGGCCCGCACCGGGCAGGGCCACGTGCACCGCGGTGCTCTCGCCGTCGCGGACGCGGAGCAGGGTCACCCCGGCTTCGTCCGCGTCGAGGGCGTGGGCGGGGGACTCGGCCAGGGGTTCGATGTCGACCTGCAACGGGGTGCTCTCGCCCGGCAGCAGGCCCAGGGCGACGGCGTCGGCCAGGTCCGCGAGCACCTCGGGGGCGGTGCCCAGCACGTCGTCCGCCAGGTCTGCGAGCTCGGTCTGGTCGATGAGCCCGCGCGACGTGAGCGGCAGGGTGTGGCGGCAGAACACGGCGACGCCGTCGACGTCGTGCAGCAGGATCCGCTGGGTCTCGACGACGCCCACGCGCACCCGCGGGCCGACGTCGGCCACGAGGTCCGCGACGCGACCGCGCAGCCCCAGCTCCGCGACCTCGGCCGAGTCCCGGCACCAGCGCAGGGTGCCGAGCAGATGCACGGACGCCAGGCGGGTGGGGAGCGTGAGGTCCAGGGCGTCGCGCAGGACGTCCACGCGCACGTCCAGCGGCGCGGGCGTGTGGAACGCGCCGAGCGAACCGAGGAGGTTGGGGACGTGGGCGATCACGAGGCGGCCGTCCGCGCTCACGCCGTGGACGGCCGTCGTGAGCGTCTCGCCGGCGCGGAAGGCCGTGACCTCGACGGAGCCCTCGCCGCGGAGCAGCCGCTGGGCCAGCAGCAGGCGACGGGGCGCCACGGGCGGCAGCGGATGGGCGGGGTGCGTGGAGGCGTGGGCCATGGGGGTCCTTCCGGCGGGGGTCCGAGAACCAGTAAGGCACACCTCAGTGAGATACGCAAGGCGAGTGTTGTGTATTTGTCGCGTGTGGGGCGGTGGGGGCGTGTGTCAGGAATCGTCTGCGGATCTGACCCTTCTCGACGGCCGTGGCCGGGTCAGAAGGGTCAGATGCGCAGAAGATTCCCGAGGATGGGGGCTGTCACTCCCGAGGCGCCGTCGTCGTCGCATGCTGCCGAGAGCAGGGCGAGATGGAGGTCGAGCGATCGCGGAGGCGTGTGCCAGTCGGAACCCAGGACGGCGCCGAGCTGCTCCAGTCGTTGCAGGACCGTGTTGCGGTGGAGGAAGAGCCGGCGGGACGTCTCGGCCACGTTCATTCCGGCGTCTAGGTAGGCCAGTGCGGTCTCTCGGAGTGCCGCGGCGCGCTGGGGTGGCAGGTCGCGCAACGGCGCCAGCGGGCGGGCCGTCACGTCCTTGCTCGCCTCGCCGGCCCCGGTGAGGACCATGCCCACGGCGCCCACGGTCGACGCGTCCACGGCGTGGAGCCCTCCGGCCACCCGGCTGACGGCGAGGGCGTTCTCGAGCGTGCGGAACGCTCCCGGCAGATCGCGGAAGTGCTCGCCCGGCCCAAGGAAGGCCATCTGCCATACGGCCTCCGTCGCATGCCGCACTGCCGCCTCCACGCGGGCGGGCATATCCGGGCGGTCGCCGATCACGCACCATGTGCCGCCCCACGGGGCGCTGAGGCGCACTCCCGCCACGGGTGAGAGCACTCGCTCGGCGAACTGGGGTTCGGGTACGGCGGCGAGATCGATGACGACCAAGCTGACCTGTGAATCCTCGCGCAGGCCGAGCTCGGCGAGCGCCCGACGCCGTCGCGCGATTCCACCGGCGGAGTCATCGACGAGTTCGGCCAGCAGGCCGGCGCCCGCCTCGAGCTCGGTGGCGCGCCGCGCGGTGCGGAGCCGTCGTGCGAGCAGGAGGTGCTGCGCGGTCCTGCACAGGGCCTTCTCCTCGGCAGGGTCGAGGGCGCGGCGGACGGCGAGCCAGTCGCGCGCGTCCCGATCTGCGGCAACGAGTGTCCAGGTGCGGCCATCCGGCGCCTCGACCTGGTGGGCCGCACCCGCCGCGTGACGGGAGGGCAGGGCGGGGGCGGGCCGCAGCGGCGACGTCGGACGTTCGGGGGAGAGGAGTTCCACCTCCACCCCGAAGTGCTCGGCGGCCCGATTGAGCACGGCCGTCTCATTGGGCTCCTCCAGCAGGGCCTGGCATTGGCGCGAGGAGAGCTCCTCCAGGCGAGTGAGCTCACGCAAGGACTGGCGTTCGTGATCCCGGTCTGCGTCCGCGCGCCCCGCGGCGTTGAGTGCCTCCGTGTAGCGATGTGCGTTCTGGATCGCGATGGCGGCATGTTTGGCGAGTGACTCGACGATGGTCACCTCGGAGTGGGTGAACCTCCGGGCGCGACGTTCGGCGACCATCAGGGCGCCGAGCGGTCGGCCGTCGACGACGAGGGGTGAGCCCATGATCGCGTGGACACCCTCGGCCTGCACCGCATGGTCCACCTGGGGGATGTGGGTGATCGTCGGGTCGTTGGAGTAGTCGAGGCTCTGGAAGGGTGCCAGACCCTCCGCCACCTTCCCGAGCACTCCCGTGCCGATGGGCATGCGGATCGTCCGGTACGCGTGGGTCACGACGCCCTCGGCCCGGCGGATGTACGTCTCACCTGCTGCGTGGTCATTGAGGCTGAGATAGGCCATGTCTGTTCCGACGAGGGCCCGAGTGCGCCGAACGATGGACGCCAGGACGGATTCGGTGTCGGCCAGTTCCGCGAGGTCGGCAGCCGTGTCGAGCAGGGCTCGGAGGAGGCGGTGGTCGAGGGTGTCAGTGGTCACTCTGCCCACTTTATTCGGTGAGAGATGGACTGGATGTCTGTAGCGCTGAACAAGGAGCGCTGGTGGGATGGGACGAGGCCCTGAGGCCTACATCACACATCCCCGTCGTGGAAGGCGCTCACATGCAGATCCGTGGAGCTGTTCTCGAGGAGATCGGCCGGCAGAGGCCGTACGCCTCGTCCCGTCCCCTCACCATCTCGGACCTGGAGCTCGATCCCCCGGGCGCAGGCGAGATCCTCGTCCGCATGGAGGCCTCGGGCGTATGCCATTCGGATCTGTCCGTGGTGAACGGTCATCGCGTGCGGCCCGTCCCCATGCTGCTCGGCCACGAGGCCGCCGGGATCGTCGAGGAGCTCGGTGAGGGTGTCGACGACGTGGAGGTCGGCCAGCGGGTCGTCATGACGTTCCTGCCTCGATGCGGCGAATGCGATGCGTGCAAGACCGACGGTCGCCTGCCCTGCATCCCCGGCACGGAGGCGAACAACGCCGGCGTCCTCCTGGGCGGCGGGATCCGACTCCACCGCGACGGCGACGAGGTGTTCCACCACCTGGGCGTCTCCGGATTCGCGACCCACGCGGTCGTGAATCGGAAGTCCGTGGTGCCCGTCGGCTCTGACGTGCCGGCCGCCGTCGCTGCGGTCCTGGGATGTGCCGTGCTGACCGGCGGCGGCGCCCTGCTCAACGCCGCGGCCCCGGAGGAGGGGGACTCCATCGCGATCGTCGGCCTCGGCGGCGTGGGGGTCGCCTGCCTTCTGACGGCGGTGGCGAGCGGTGTGCAGGAGATCATTGCGGTGGACATGTCCGAGGAGAAGCGGGAGCTCGCCCTCAGCTATGGCGCGCATGCCGCCTACTCGCCCGAAGAGATGGCGGAGCGCGGCATCAAGACCACCCACGTCGTCGAGTGCGCCGGCCATCCGGCTGCCTTCATGACGGCGTTCAACGCGACGGCGCCGGGCGGCCGGACCGTCACGGCGGGGCTCCCCTCGCCCGAGCAGACGGCGGAGATCTCACCGCTCACCATCACGGGTGAGGCCCGCACGATCATCGGCTCGTACCTGGGCACCTCGGTGCCCGCTCGCGACATCCCGCGATACGAGCAGATGTGGCGTGAAGGTCGGCTGCCCGTGGAGAAGCTCGTCTCCGCGACCATGCGGCTCGACGACATCAACGAAGCGATGGACCAGCTGGCCGATGGCCGTGCGGTCCGTCAGATCATCGAATACTGAAGGCCACGTACATGACGACTACTGCGCATCATCCGCTGGACGAGGAAGGCATCGGAGAAGTCCCCCCGCACTGGAAGGCAGGGCCCTTCCAGATCCGCCTGCCATTCGTGCACTACCGCTTCGAGTGGCCGGACTACGTCCAGGGTCTCTTGATGTGCGCCGTGGACCTCGCGGCCATCCCTCTGATGGTCGAACTGCTCGGCATGCCGTTCGAGGTGGCCCTCGCCGTCGTGGTGTTCAACGGTCTCCTGTACCTCACCCATCACCTCCTCGGCGATCCGGTGGTTCCCGGGTGGATCACCCCGGCGATCCCGCTGGTCATGGCCTACTGCTCAGCGTTCCCCGAGGGGGAGGAGCGTGTGCATGCACTCATCGCGTTCCAGTTCATGCTGGGCGTCTTCTCGATCACGTTGGGTGCGACGGGACTCGCCTCCAAGGTGGTCTCGCTGATCCCCTCCGCCATCAAGGCGGGCGTCCTGGTGGGTGCGGGAATCGCCGCCGTCCAGTCACTCTTCGTCGCCGGAGGGCGTTTCGAGACCTTCCCGGTCACCATCACGATCGCGGTGGGGATCGCCTTCCTCCTGCTCTTCTCCAGCCGGTTCGCCGCGATGCGGACCAAGAACCCGATGTGGCGCACGATCGGCAACCTGGGCATCCTCCCGGTGATCCTCCTGGCCGTGGTCATCGCACCCCTGGCCGGCGAAGCGCCCTGGCCGACCATCGAGTGGGGGTTCAACACCCCGGACTTCGCAGGCCTCTTCGCCGGGTACACGATCTTCGGCATCGGCCTCCCGCCGGCCTCGATGTTCCTCACCGCGCTGCCCACCGTCCTCGCGACCTACATCGTCGTGTTCGGCGACGTCCTCCAGGCCCGGGCGATCCTCAAGGAGGCCGACCAGATCCGCACGGATGAGGCGGTCGTGTACAACCCGGACCGTGCCCACCTGATCTTCGGCGGCCGCAACACCCTCATGTCCATGATCGGTCCGGACGTGGCCATGTGCGGACCGATCTGGTCTGCCATGCACGTCGTGATCGTGGAGCGCTACAAGGAGGGCCGCAAGGCCATGAAGTCGATCTTCGGCGGGGCAGGGTCGTTCCGGTGGGGCACGAACACCGGGCTCCTGCTGCTGCCGATCGTGACGCTGGTGCAGCCGGTGCTCGGGGTGGCTCTGGCCCTGACCCTGCTCATCCAGGGATTCGTGTCCGTGAAGGTCGGCATCATGGAGGCCCGCAGCGTCAAGGATCTGGGAATTGCGGGAGTCACCGCGGCGGTGCTGGCGTCCAACGGTGCCGCATGGGGCCTGGCGACGGGCGTCATCCTCTGCCTCGTGGTCTACGGCCGGGACTTCTTCCGCGGTGAGCCGGATGCCACCTTCGAGGCGATGCTCCGCGCGCAGGAGGGCCAGGCTGCCGAGAGCTGACGTCTCACGGGCCACAGCTGTCGACCGAGGCCCCGGGATGCATCGTTCCGTTCCGTGCGATGCAGACCGGGGCCTCGGTGCGTGGGTCTGGCTGCCGGAAGGCCCGCCATCTCCCCGGGGAACGTCGCTGGCTTCACCCAGTCCAGATCCCCGGCCGCCTGGGCCACGGGCTGGGTCTTCTCCAACACCCGCTCTCATACGGTCTGAGCGGCCTTCATCGGGTCCGAACCGGAGCCGGAATCTTCTGCGGATCTGACCCTTCTAGGCGGCCGTGGCTGGGTCAGAAGGGTCAGATGCGCAGAAGATTTCCCCCGGGGGTAGGGACTGTCACTCCCGGGCCCGCTGTCGGGAACGGCGGAGCTCCTCAGCACGACGACGGGCCTGCTCGAGGTCGTCCGTGGAGAGGATGAACTCGGTCTCCGCCGAGTGGCCGACATCGACGGCGCGCAGGACCTCGCCCGGACGGCCACCCGGAGGGACGCCGAAGGACGCCGACGTCACGCCGGGTTCGTCGATGCCCGGGAACCAGCGGGCGAGCTGCTCCCGGAGACCCGCGTCCACGACGTACAGGTAGGTCCCGCGGACGCCGCGCGTCAGGAGCACGTTGTAGATGTTGATGACGTACTCGCGCAGGTCCTCGTCCGAGTAGGTGCGGCTGAGGTAGCCGTTGTTCTTCTTGCCGCCCGTGTCCGCATAGTCGGCACGGGAGAAGACCACCCGTTGGGCCGTGTCGTCCCACTGCAGGTCAGGTCCGATGACGACGCCGGCGTAGTTGAGGTCGTATCCCTGGAGGGTGTGGATGGAGCCGATCTCGTCGAGTGAGCCGGGGGAGTCGACCCAGTCGGTGTCGGCGACGTTCCACGGCATCCGTACCCCGTCGAGCTCGATGTCCCAGTCCGGCTTCGAAGGGTCCTTGCGGAAGCCCTTGCTCTGCCACTTCCAAGCGAACCCAGCGGCAAGACGGGCGAGCGTGAACTCGGTGTCGCGCGCGCGGATCGCCTCGCGCATCGCGCCGAAGTCCGTGAACATGCGCAGGTCGTACTCGCCCAGGTCCGGGGCCGGAGGGTGCTCGCCTCGGAGGAGCTTCCCGAAGAAGTCGACGTACGAGTCGGACGCCTTGACGCGGAGCTGTGACACCAGCGCGTGGTGACGATGTTCGGCACGCGCCCGCGCGAGGAGGGCGTCCACCGTCGCGGTGTCGAGGTCGGCCGGACGCACGGTCTGGCGCGGGTCCACGAGCAGGACGACGTCCCTGGCCTGCTGGGTGATCCAGTCGAGCTGGGTGTGGGAGACGTCGTCGTCGCCGAAGAGGCGCTGGTTGATGGCCGTGTACTTGTTGTTGAGGGCGCCGTTGGACTGCGCCGAGCGCAGACCGAGGCGGTGGGCCTCGTCAACGATCAGGATGTCGTAGCGCTCCTCGGCGTCTCCGACGTTCCACACGGACAGCACCATGGACGGGTGCAGCCCCGGCGTCCGGCGGAAGACACGCTTGAGGGACTGGCGGAGGGACTGCTGCGGGACGACGATCCCGATGCGCAGACCACGGCCCTCGGTGCCGCGCAGCAGGGCGTTCCGGTTGGCGTGGGTGAACAGGTCGAAGAAGTCGTGGTCGGAGCTGAGGTCCACCTCGACGTCCTCCTCCGTGAGGTTCGCGAGGTCCACGAGCAGTTTCGCCAGGAACACGCCCACCACCGTCTTGCCGGTGCCGGGGCCACCCTGAATGACGAGTGGGCCGCGATCGACGTCGTCATCGGCGACGAGCAGTTGGACGATGTGCCGCAGCGATGCCTCCTGCTCCGGCGTGAGCACCTTGAAGGGCGAGAGCTTGAACAGGGTGCTGTTGAGGATCTGCTCGCGGGAGCGGCTGAACACCTTCTCCGCCCGCAGCCGCTCGAAGATGTCCGCGAACATCTCCTGGTAGCGCGTGCGGTCGTAGTAGTCCGACTCCGTCATGCCGGCGTTGCGGTTCAGGACTTCGCGGGCGCCGTCGCCGCTGAGCATCTGGATGAGGTAGCGCTCCAGGTCCAGGGCGGCGGACTTGTTGAACTCGTCATGGAGCACCACGCGCATCGTCGTCAGGCGGGCCTTGCGCGGGTCCATGTGGTGCTGTCCTCGTCGGGCGACGACGTTCGTCGTCTCGCCGACGTAGACCTGCTTCTCGTTGTCGATCACGTAGACGGCGGGCCAGTCCCGCATGCGCGCGTTCTTCTCCTGCTCGGGGGGAAGGGCACCCTTGAACGGCAGGCGTTCCAACGTGTACCCGGGGTTGTGGTCGGTCATGACGACGTCGCCTCCTCGTCCCCGCCTGTCGGCACCGGGTGCTTGATCCGCGTCTTCACCAGCTTGGCCTGGATGATCTCATCCACGTCCCAACCCATGTGGTCCGCGAACATGAATGCGTAGGTCAGCACGTCCGCCAGCTCGTCCTGCACCTCGTCCATGTCCGCGCCGTCCTCCGTCCACTGGAAGTGCTCGAGCAGCTCCGCGGCCTCGATGCTGATGGACTTGGCGAGGCTGGCCGGGGTGTGGAACCGGGCCCAGTCACGTTCGGCGATGAACTCGCGCAGCTGGGCCAGGGTCTCGTCGTGAGGGTCGGTCATGGGTCCTCCAAGGGTGGCACGGTACGACGTCGGCCGATTCAGTACCGCGGGGCCGCCTCGTAGAGGGCCTTGGCGTCCTGCGCTCCTCGCACGGCATCGCGGACGGCGGGTTTGGTCAGGTCCAGGACCCGGAGCTCGCCGTCGGTCTCCGCAATGGACTCGATTCGGCGGACGTCGCTGCTGTGCTGTTCCGCAAAGTCGGCCAGACCGCGCAGCTTCGGCAGGGCGTCGGACAGGTGGTGGCCGTGGGGGTCCACGATGTCCGCGACGATCTGCCCGCCCGCGGTCTCGTGGAAGAACACGAAGTCCGGACGCAGGGCCTGCCACTGACCGGTCCCGTCCCGGTAGGCGACGGCGAGCGACTCCCGGGTGGCCCGGGAAGGGTTGCGGTACCACCCGCGGAAGCTCTCCTCGCGTGCCTCCTGGTCCAGGACGCGAGTCTCCCAGTCGTTGAGGTTCACGGGGAAGGTGCCGTCCGGAGCGGACATGAGATGACCGGTCCGCGTCGGAAACTCGTGTTCGGCGCGGTCCGCGCCCCGCCACCGGCGGTCCGCCTGTGCCACCTTCGGGCGGGAGACCGTGATCTCCTCCGGTGTGCGGGAGGCGCCCTCGATGGTGTCGTACTCGGCCTGTTGCTCGTCGCTGAGCCCTCGGCGGGCCACGCGTGTCTCGTCGAGCCACTGCCGGACGAGCGCATCTGCTGCATCCTCCGCGGCCTGGACGACGTCGGACGTGCGGCCGAGCGCCGCCACCACCAGGTGGGCGTCGGCGAGTGTGGTCGTCTCGTCTCCCGGGGGCGCGATGTGATCGACGTAGGCGCCGGCGAGCCAGTCGGACAGCGCGCGGGAGGCTTCGGAGTAGGCGTGTTCGATGGCGCGGGCGTCCGCGTCCAGGGTGAGGGATGAGCTCGCCACCGGCGCGTCGGTGCCGGCCCGGCCGCGCAGCACCTCGGCAGACATGCGGAGGACGTCTTCGCGGGAGTCCGCCACCGCCTTCTTGAACTCCACGGCACGCCCGTCGAGGACGGCGCACATCCGCTCGGTGGCGGCCTCGAAGGCGTCGTCCTTGACCCCGTCGAGGGTCAGCCGTGCGGCCAGGCGGTCGAGTCGCTTGATCGGCTTGAGGCGCGAGCCTGGGATGGTGACGGAGGGGAGTGCGTCGAAGGCCGCCCATACTTCCGGGGAGAGGGCCTCGTTCGGTTCCAGCCGGACGGGGTCGAAGAGCACGCGACGGAGGGGGTCGGGGCTCGGGCCAGGGGTGGGGTCGTCGAGGTCACTCTGACCGCGCATGAGCTTCTCGGCGATCGTGGTGGCCGTGTCGCGGTCGAAGTGGGGCAGCAGGCAGTCGACGGAGTTCAGCACCTCGTTGCCGGGGATCCGGCGGGCGAGCGGCGTGCGCATCATGCGGCCGAGAAGCTGGTGGACATAGGTGGCGTCCTGGTAGGTACGGAAGGACATGAGCACCTCGGCGCGGGGGCAGTCCCAGCCGGTGGAGATCGCCTCCATGGCGAGCAGCACGCGGATGTGCGTGGCGTCCTGGACGCGCTGCGGGGCGATGTAGTTGACCACCTGGCCGGGCAGGTGGCGGTCCGCGTGGGTGCCGAAGACGTGGGCGATGTCCTGCGGGCGCAGCTCGGGCCACTCGTCGTGGATGACGTCCAGGATCTGGCTGAGGTGGTCGTCCGAGGGCTTGTCCGCCACCTGCACCACCAGCAGCGGGACCACGGGGTCGGCCTCGCTCTGTTCGACTGCATACGCAGCCCAAGCCTCGGTGGAGGCCTTGGTACGGCGCACTGCTTCGCGTAGCAGGGTGGTGTCGAACACGCCGGCCTCAGCTGGGATGACGAGCACGATGTCGTCCTTGAGCAGCCCGGAGGCCTGCACCCGGACCGGGTCGACCTGCACGGGGGAGAGCGCGTCGCGGCCCTGGGCCTGGGCCATGGCCTGTGTGAACCGCTCCACGGTGGCGGAGATGCCGAACACGATCGGCATGGGCGGGGCCCCCGCCGTGCCGTTGATCAGGCGCTGGACGATGGTCTGGCGGTCCCGCTGGGGCTTCATGCCGCGGTGGGCCTCGTCCAGGATGAAGTAGAGGGTGCGCCCCTCCCGGGCGACCGTGGCGGCGATGACGTCGTAGAGGGTGCGCTGAGCCATGTCCGGGGCCGCCAGCACCGGTGTGCGGCTGTTCGTCGGGGCTGTGGCCCCGCGCACCAGGCGGCCGCCCTCGCGCAGCTTCTGGGCGTTGAGGAAGTAGACCATCCCGGGCGCGAAGCTCTCCTCGCTAAAGGAGGCCTCCACCGTGCGGAGCCGGCTGCCGAGTTCGCTGGAGGCGGCGTTGATGCGGATGCGGGACTGCTCGTTGAGGGACGGGTCGTCGGAGAACCAGAGCACGGTCGCCCCGGGGTCCGGCTCGAAGTCGAACTCATCGGATCCGAAGAAGAGGGCCTCGATGACGGCGGCCGCCATCACGGTCTTGCCCGCACCGGTGGTGGCCGCGAGGGCGAACTGGGAGAGCGCCTCGTAGCGCTGGTAGTTGTCCCGGGCGCGGTGCAGGTGGCGCAGGACGTCGGCGACGGCGTCCACCTGGTAGTCCTTCAGGGTGTAGCGCATGCTCTCAGTCCCTCCGGTTGATCTGGAAGTTGTGGAGGTAGGACTCGTAGAGGCGCACCGGGGTGACGCGCTCGGGGAGTGCGCGGGCCACGTTCTGGTAGGCGGCCGCGGAGTCCGTGACGATGTAGGCCGTCTCCACCGTGTCACGGGACTCGAGTGCCTCGAGGAAGTGAGCGGCCTGGTCGATCGACTCCAGCACGCCGTAGGCCTCCGCGACGTCCCAGCCCCGGGCTCCGAGGTTCATGATGATGCGGCCACGGGACCCAGCCCGCATCCACAGCAGGGGTGCGATGCGCTCGAACGCACGGTGATGGCGCACCTCGAGGGGAGCCTCGTAGGTCAGGGTGAAGAACGCCGCGTTCTCCGCGAACCCGTCGGCCATGGGGAACTCGTCCGTGAATTTGTAGTCGCCCTTGATCGGGTCCCCGGCCGGGGTCTCGCCCGTGATGGCCGCGGTGATGCGGGGCTTGGTGATGTAGTCGCAGATGCCCCACTGCTCCCACTCTGGGTCACCCGGCCGGAGTCCCTTGGCCCGCAGACCCTTCTGCTCCTCAGCGGAGACCTCATTGTTCGTCACTGAGATGCACTGGCGGCGCCCGCCGTCCTGCTTGTTCAGGCGCATGACCGCGTGGGCTGTAGTGCCGGAACCCGAGAAAAAGTCGAGAATGACGGCGTCGGGCTTAGTTTTGATGAAGAAGCGCAGTGCGTCTTCCACCGCATACAGAGACTTCGGAAAGGGGAATCTGCGATCCGGCATGAGCGCACGGATAATATTCGTCCCAGACCGATACGCCTCATGCGATGGACGTGCCCACTGGGTTGTGGGAGGCTTGCGTTTTGTCCTCTGGTAAGACACTAGTGCGGACCCGTCCTCGCGATAGCCGGTAACCTCCGCGAGGCCACTGTCGATCTCTTTTTCCCGGCCTCCGGTGATGTACCTAATGATGAAGGGCTGCGGCTCATTCGGTGACGGCTTCACACGGATAAAACCTTTGGCGAGTTTCTCCCTCGCGGCACTGGGGATGAGGGACCACATCATCTCCGTTCCGTCGGGCCTGATCGGCCAAACAGTAGCGCACCCCTCACGGGACGGCTGACGACGTCGATCTACTTCTGGTCCAATCGGTTCACCGATCTCCTCGATCTTATGAGTCTTCTCATTCACATAAATCGGGTAGAACTGATTGGGGCGCGTGTGACGGAGGTTGCTCGCGCCCTGCCGACGAAAAGTTCGCCAATCCATCTCCTCGGAGGTACTGCCCTCGACCTCCTCCGGGCAAATCTCTGCTTTACCTAGACGCACGAAGTAGATGAACTCATTGGTCCTGTTGAACGAGTCTGCACGAGCCGTCCCAGCCGGGTTGATGAGTGTAGAGATCATCTGAATCCGCGCCTCGGGAAATGTCTGCTCGAGGAGCATTCCAAGTCGGAGGTACTCCTTCTCGTCGATGGTGACGATCAGGACCGAGTCCTCGGGGTTGAGGAGTTCGCGGGCGACCTGGAGGCGGCGCTCCATGAACGACAGCCACTTGGAGTGGCGGTAGTCGTCGTCGGACTCGACGTAGTCGTTGTTGTACTTCCAGTCCTTGGCGCCCGTGTTGTAGGGCGGGTCGATGTAGATGCAGTCCACCTTGTGGCGGTGGGTGTAGGTGAGCATCTCAAGGGCGTGGAAGTTCTCCGCGTTGATGACCGTGTGGAACGGCTTGTCCCCGCCGCGTTCGACGCGGCCGGTCTCGACCAGCCCCGGGAAGATCCGGTCCTGGATGCCGGCCACAGCCACCAGATCCGCGGTGGAGACGGACCGGGTCTCACGCTCGGCCTCGTCGCCCTCCGATTCCAGGTTCGCCAGCACTCCATCGGACGTGCGCCGAAGACTGGTTACGCGCCACCGCACGGAGTCGCCCCCGTGCGTCGAACCACGGGGAGGGAGCACCCGCACCGTGTCTCCCACGCGGATCGGCCGTCCGGGCAGCTCCACGCCCTCCGGCTGATGGCGTTCGAAGACCAGACCGAACCGCCGGCCCTGGGTCAACTGCCGGATCTCACCCTCCAGATCGGCGGCCAGCTGAGGGTCCTTGGCGCGCGCCTGAGCCAGGAGGTCGGTGAGCCGGGACACGATGGATCTCCCTCGTCGACGGTGCGGACGGCTTCGTCCGCCGGAAACTCCAGCAGTCTATGGTGTGCATGGGGCGGTCAGGGGTGGTACCAGAGTCCCCCGTTAGGCTCCTTCCATGGTCGCCGCACGTGAAGTCACCCTGCAAGAACTCCTCGGGGGTTCGTACCAGTACACGGTGCCGCTGTATCAGCGGACGTATTCCTGGGGCCGTGAGCAGTGGCAGCGCCTGTGGGAGGACGTGGTGGACGTCGCCGACCGGCGGCGGGACAACCCTTCGGCAACCCATTTCATCGGCTCCCTCGTTCTCGCCGGCTTCCGGGACAACGGGCCCGGTGGCGTCCAGCGGTGGCTCGTGGTCGACGGGCAGCAGCGGCTGACGACGTTGACGCTCCTTCTCGCCGCTGTCCGCGACCACCGGGCTGAGCACGAAGGCCCCTTGCACGCCGATCGGGTCAACGAGAAGTACCTGGTCAACAAGTGGGAGGACGGCGATCTCCGGTACAAGGTCCTGCCCACCCAGGCCGACCGTGCCGCCTACCGTGGGCGGATCGAGCACGCCCCGGATGCTGCCGAGGGCTCCAGGATCAGCGAAGCCCATCAGTTCTTCCTGACGAAGCTGCTCGGGTTGAGTCAGCCGTCTGCTGACGGTGAAGAGGAGCCGCTGACCTTGGCGGAGGTCGAGTCCGCCGTCGTCGCCGGCCTGTCGATCGTGTCCGTGACCACCGGGGAGAACGACAACGCCCACCGCATCTTCGAGTCGCTGAACAACACCGGCCTCAAGCTCACCCAGGGCGACCTGCTCAGGAACTACCTGTTCATGCAGCTGCCCACACGGGCGGATGAGGTCTACACCACCCTGTGGCTCCCGTTGCAGAACCTGCTCTCCAATGAGGAAATGGAGACCCTGTTCTGGCTTGACCTGGTGCAACAGGATCCCAAGGTCCGCCAGACGGAGATCTACGCGGGGCAGCAGCGTCGTATGCGTGGCCTGCAGGACGAGTCGCAGGTCAGGGCGGAAGTCGAGCGGTTCCTGGCGTTGGGGCGTCTCTACGACGTCATGCTCCGTCCGGAGAAGGAGAAGGACGCCGCAGTGCGGTTCCGCTTGACGCGCCTGCGCGCCTGGCGCACGACGACGACGTTCCCGATCACATTGCACCTGATGGAGCGCCGGTCGTTGGGGGACATCGACTCGGACGAACTGGCCCGTGCGCTCCTCTACCTCGAGTCGTACCTGGTCCGGCGCCTCGTCTTCGGCCGCTATTCCGACGGTCTCAACACCACCTTGCTCGCGGCCACGGCTGACATCCAGGGTCAGGACGACCCGGCGGATGCCCTGCAGCGCTTCCTCTCCAGCGGACGGAAGCACTTCGCCTCCGACGATCAGATCCGCCAGGCCGTGATGACGGCACCCTTCTACACGACGGGCCGGGCGGCCCACCGGAAGCTGATCCTCCGGTGGATCGAGGAGTCCTACGGCAGCAAGGAACCGGTGGACCTCGACAGCGCGACCATCGAGCATGTCATGCCGCAGACCCTCACGGAGGAGTGGGAGCGCGCTCTGGCCGGCCAGCTCGAGGCGCACCAGGACCTTCGAGAGGTGCACACCGAACTCCTCCACACCTTGGGCAACCTCACCCTCACCGGGTACAACAGCGAGCTGAGCAACGGGCCCTTCGCGGTCAAGCGTGCGGAGCTGGCCAAGAGCGGCATCCGCATGAACCAGGAGATCTCCGCTGAGCCGGTATGGGGTCCCGCGCAGATCCGTGCTCGCGCCGAGCGGCTGGCGGACCGGATCGTCGGTATCTGGCCGGGGCCTTCAGCAGAGGCCGCCTCCGGAGTCGCTCACACTGCCTGGCAGACGCTGTCGGATGCCGTCGCGGCCATTCCCGCCGGGTTCTGGACCTCCTACGGCGAACTCGCACGGCTGATCGGAAGCCATCCGGTCCCCGTGGGGACCTACCTCGCACGGACTGCCCTGCCGCACGCTCATCGTGTGCTCCAGGCGGGAGGCACCGTCTCTCCGTCCTTCCGGTGGGCCGACGTCCAGCGCACGGACGATCCGCACGACGTCCTCGCAGCCGAAGGCGTGCGCTTCGCCGAGGACGGACGTGCCGACGGCGGCCAGCGGCTGCTGGCGGAGCAGCTCGCCGAGCTCATCGACGCCGACGTCGACCTGACCGATCCCCGGTCGCTCGCGGCCCCGGGCAACGACCCTGCGCTGCGGGACCGCTGGGTCGACCGACTTCACGACCACAACGATCCCGAATCGGCCCGCGCACTGATCGAGGTCCAACGAGGCTGGGTCGAGCGCGGTGGCCGGGCGGAATTCGCGGACAATGCTGCCGGCGGTTGTTTCCTGGTCGTCCCGCGCACGTCAGCACGCGCCATCTGGCCGGTGATCCTGTACCCGACGTACGGCGTCGAGGTCGTCCTCTATCACCTGGCGAAGTGGGCTCCCTTCACGGACGAGACGCTTCTCGACGAATTCCGGGGACGTCTGAATCTCATCCCCGGGGTGGAATTCGGCCCTGAGTCTCTCCGCCGACGCCCGAGCATCAAGCCGCAGACCCTTCAGCCGGCCGCGGCGCAGGAGGCGTTCCTCGACGCGCTGGAATGGTTCCTGCGCACCGTCCAGGAGGACGACAGGACTTACTAACAGCCCTGCCAGGGGCAGGCCCTGGCGAGGCGCTGACCCCCTCACCCCGTCCACCCCACCCAGTACGCTCGCCCCATGAAGATCGGTCTCCGCAAGCCCAGCCTGAAGAAGTCCATCAAGGCCCGCACCACGGGCCGCGCCAAGCGCGCGATCAAGCGCAAGGTCATCCCCGGCTACGGCCGCAAGGGGATGGGCTGGCTGCGCGATCCGAAGCGCGCCGCCTACAACGCCGTCTACCGGCGCACCACGGTCGGCCTGGGTGACGTCCTGAAGATGTTCAAGTGACCTCCACGCCCTCGCGGACCCGGCCGGGGTCGGCCCGCTGAACACGCGCCGCCGGCCTGGCCACTCACGGCCCGCGCCGCCGCCCACCTCTCACCGGCCCGCGAACGCCTCCACCCGCCGCACGGCCTCCGGGTGCTCGGACGCCGCCGCGATCGACGCCGCCTCCTGCCGCACATGCGCGCGCAGCGCCTCGACGTCGGCCCCGCGCGCCAGCGCCTTCGTCGGCCCATAGGTGTGCGCCGGACCGGCCACCAGATCGTCCTCGAGCTCCGCCAGACGCGCCGCGAACGCGCCGCCGGCCACCGCCTCGGTCGCCAGGCCCCATGCGACGGCCTCGGTCCCGTTCAGGCGCCGCCCGCCGAGGAGCAGCTGCGTCGCGCGCACCGGCCCGAGCACCCGCGGCAGCCAGTAGGACACGCCTGTGTCCGGTGTCATCCCGAGCGCGGAGAACGCCGTCACCAGCTGCGCATCCTCGCGCACCAGCACGACGTCGCCGCCCAGCATGAGCCCGAGCCCCGCCCCGGCGGCCGTCCCGTTGACGCCGGCCAGCACCAGCAGGCGTGAGCCCGTCAGCGCCACCGCGACCTCGCCCGCCGCCTCGCCGAGTTCCTGGATCATCGCGCGCCGCTCCGGCCCGGCAGGCGCGGCAGCCATGGCCTGGACGTCCCCGCCGCCGCAGAAGATCCGCCCGGCGCCGGTCAGCGTGAGCACGTGCACGGACTCGTCCGCCTCGGCCGCGGCGATCGCCGCGAGCACCTCGCGCGCCATCGTCAGTCCGAGCGCGTTGCCCTTCGCGGGCCGGTTCAGCGTCAGCCGCACGACGCCGGGCCGCGTCTCGACGAGGACGGCGGGGGCGTCGTCGGAGGAAGAAGGGGTGGGTGCGGTGCTCATGTCAGCTCCTGGGGTTGGCGGGTGCGGTGCACGGGTGCCGGCCGCGAGGACGGCCGGCCGGGCATGGGGTGGGTGCGCGATCCGAAGCGCGCCGCCTACAACGCGGTCTACAAGCGCACCACGTTCAGCGTCTGGGACCTGTTCCGCTGAGTCTGTTCCTCACGCGGGCTGGTCCGCCTCGTCCTCGTCATGCTCCTCCACGCTGCGGATCAGGGCCCGCAGGAACGCGGCCGCGCCGGCGAGCTCGGCCGGGGTGAGGCCCTCCACCGCGGCGAGCATACTGCGGTGCATGGCGCCCAGGGTGGCGCGGACCTCGTGGTCCGTCTTGGCCGTCGGCTCCACCACCACGGATCGGCGGTCCTGTGGGTGGGGTGCCCGTCGGGCGTAGCCGTCTCGGACCAGTCGGTCCACCAGGGCGCTGGCGGAGGCCGGGGTGATCTCCAGGGCGCTGGCCAGATCCCGCTGACGGACCTTGTGGCCGCGTCGGTCGGCCCGCAGCAGGTAACGCAGGGCTGACAGGTGGGTCTCTCCCATCCCCATGCTGTCCCGGGTGCGGGCGCGCATGCGCCGTTCGGCCTCCCGGTAGCGTCGCAGCAGGTTGAGCACGTCCACAGGTTCGATCTCGCGGGCGCCGCGGGTGTACCAGTAGCCCGACGTCGGTTCGCCATCCGTGCTGGTCAGCGTGGTGTGCTCCTCACCCATGCGCTCTTGAACCTCCCTGTTCACGTCACCCCGAAAATTTGGTTAGTCTTCCTAACGCATAGTTATACTAACATTATCCAGGTCACGGCGATCTCTGTGAGGGGGCGCCCGGGCCGCGGCGAGAGGAATGTCATGACAGCAACGCTGGAGGCCCCCCAGGCCATGGGGCGGACCCTGTCCGCCGTCCCGCCCGTCCTCGAGTCCCCGGCGCCCCAGCCCGCCGCCTTCCGTCAGCGCTGCGCCCGCCTGGCCATGAGTGCCGCGCGGGCCGTCACCGTGTTCCCCGAGGTCGCCGAGGCGAGGTTCGCCATCACCGGCACCCCCTCCGCCCCGGAGCTGGAGGTGGACTGCATCCTGCGGGACGGAGAGGACACCGCGGCGGTCATCGAGACCATCACGGTGCACCTCGTCGAGGACCTCGAGGAGCTGCTCGGCGCACGGTTCCACGAACGTCGGCTGGAGCTGGTCGTGGACCGCAGCCTGCCCCGGGTGGGCGTGGGGGTCGTCTCCGCGCCCTGAGGGAGGCGCTCACGCGAACGCGCTCATCCCGGTCAGGTCCCGGCCGAGGATCAACGCCTGCACGGACTCGGTGCCCTCGTAGGTGTGCAGCGCCTCGACGTCGGCGAAGTGCCGCATCACCCGGTGCTCGAGGAGGATGCCGTTGCCGCCGAGCATGTCGCGGGCGATCTGCGCCACCCGCCGCGCGCCCCGCGTGCAGGCGTACTTCAGCAGGGACGCCTGCTCGTCGCGCAGCCGCCCCGCCGCCTGCAGGCGGGCCACGGCCACGCAGCGGGTTTGCATCGCGGTCACCTCGTCCAGCATCTGCGCGAGCCGTTCCTGCACCATCTGGTGCGCTCCCAGCGGCTTGCCGAACTGCTCGCGCTGCCGGGCGTACGCGAGTGCGGCCTCGAACATGGCGGTCGCGTGGCCCAGCGCGGACCAGCCCACGTTCACGCGGGTGGCCACCAGCACGCGCGCGGCGTCCTTGAACGTCGCCACGTCCGGCAGCCGGGCGTCGTCGCCGACCCGCACGTCGGTCAGCGTGATCTCCGCCTGGTGGATGGCCCGCAGCGCGCCCTTGCCCGTGATCACCTCGGCCTCGTAGCCGGGCGTGGACTGCTCCACCACGAACCCCTTGACCTGGCCGTCCTCGGTGTCGCGCGCCCACACGATCGTGATGCCCCCGGCGGCCCCGTTGCCGATCCACTTCTTGGCGCCGTTCAGCACCCAGCCGCCGGCGCCGTCGGGCCGCGCGGACGTCTCGAGGGACACCGAGTCCGAACCGTGCAGCGGCTCCGTGAGCGCGAACCCGCCCGGCAGCGTGCCGCGCGCCACCGGCTCGAGGTACCGCTCCTTCTGCTCCGGGCTCGCGCAGTGCACCAGGGCGCGCAGCACGAGCCCGCCCTGCACCGCCGCCGCGGCCGCCATCGACCCGTCCGCGCGGGAGATCTCCATCGCCACCAGGCCCGCGGCCAACGGCGACATCACCGCGTGCCCCGGCACCTCCAGCCCGTCGGTGAGCAGGTCGAGCTCGCCCGCCCGCGCCACCAGGTCCAACGGGTACTCCGCCCGGTCCCAGTGCCCGTCGATCCGCTCGAGCACCTCCCGGCCGTAGGCACGGGCGCGGTCCCAGTGCGCGCGGTCCTCCTCCGTCGCCTCCCCGAACGCGTCCAGGTAGTCGACGTCCAGGGGCGTGACGACGTCGTAGATCGGCTTCTGCAGGCTGGTCACTTCGACCCCTGCGTCCGCTCGGCGCGCAGCGCGCGCTTGAGCAGCTTGCCCGACTGGTTCCGCGGCAGCTCCGCCACGAAGTCCACGCGCTTGGGCACCTTGAAGCCCGCCAGCCGCTCCTTCACGTGGGCGCGCACGGTCTCCGCGGTCAGCTCGGCGCCCTCCTTGAGCACGACGACGGCGGTCACCGCCTCGATCCAGCGTTCGTCCGGCAGGCCGATGACGGCGACCTCGGCCACCTCGTCGAGCTCGTAGATCGCGTCCTCGACCTCCCGCGGGGCGACCAGCACGCCGCCCGTGTTGATGACGTCCTTGATGCGGTCCACCACCTGGATGTAGCCGGCCGCGTCCTGGGTGACCTGGTCGCCGGAGCGGAACCAGCCGTCGTCGGTGAAGGCGTCCGCGGTGGCATCCGGGCGGTTCCAGTAGCCGGAGAGCAGCTGCGGAGAGCGGTACTGGATCTCGCCGGGCTCGCCGGGCGCGGCGGGGACGCCGTCGGCCGTCATCACCCGGGCCTCCACGTGGAACACGGGGCGGCCGCACGAGGCCGGCCGCGCGTCGTGCTCCTCGGGGCGCAGCACGGTGCACAGCGGGCCCAGCTCGGACTGGCCGAAGCAGTTGTAGAAGCCGATGCCCGGCTGGCTCTGGCGCAGGCGTTGCAGCACGGTCACCGGCATGATCGAGGCGCCGTACTGGGCCTTGCGCAGCGAGGAGAGGTCGCGCGTGGCCAGGTCCGGATGGTTCGCCAGCGGCACCCAGACGGTGGGCGCCAGGAACAGGGAGCCGATGTGCTCGGTCTCCACCAGCTCGAGCATCCGGGGGATGTCCGGGGCGGCCAGCAGGCGCACCGTGGCGCCGAGGCTCAGGTAGGGGAGCAGGAACACGTGCATCGCGGCCGAGTGGTACAGCGGCATGGCCACGAGGGGGCGGTCCTCGGCCGTGAAGTCCAGTGCGATGATCGAGGAGAGGTACTCCGCCACGAGCGCCCGGTGGGACATCATGGCGCCCTTGGGGGTGGAGGTGGTGCCGGAGGTGTAGAGCAGCTGGGCCAGGTCGGTGGCCGACACCTCCGCCTCCGGGGCGGCGGCGTCCAGCGTCTCGTCCCGGGCGGTCTGAAGCACGGAGGGCTCGGCGTGGCCGGCGGGGAGCATGGTCCACACGTGCCGCAGAGCCGACGCGCGGCCCTCGGCCCGGACCTGGTCGACCCGCTCGAGCATGCCGGCGTCGGCCACGAGCAGCTCCGCGCCGGAGTCCTCGAGGGCGTGCGCGAGCTCGCCGCCCTTGAGCGCGAAGTTCACGGGCACGTGCACGTAGCCGGCCGTGACGCAGGCCAGGAAGAGCAGCGCGTAGGCGTCCGAGTTGGTGGCGTAGGCGGCCACCCGGGTGCCGGCCGGCAGGCCGGTGTCCTGGAGGCGGCGGGCCACGCGGTGCGCTCCGTCCCGGAGCTGGGCGTAGGTCCAGTCGCGGTCCTCGAAGCGCAGGGCGACGGCCTGCGGGGAACGGGCGACCGCGCGTGCGAACACGCGGCCGATCGTGTCCTCCGGGGCGGGGGAGAGGTGGCCGGCGTCGGTGGGGTGGGTGATCTGGCCTGGCATGGAAACCTCCGGGGGATGGGTCAGAGACGCTCGATCACGGTGACGTTGGCCTGGCCGCCGCCCTCGCACATGGTCTGCAGGCCATAGCGGCCGCCGCTGCGCTCGAGCTCGTGCAGCAGCGAGGTCATCAGGCGGGCGCCGGTGGCGCCGATGGGGTGGCCCAGGGCGATCGCCCCGCCGTTGACGTTGACCTTCGCCGGGTCCGCGCCGGTCTCGGTCAGCCAGGCCAGCACGACGGCGGCGAACGCCTCGTTGATCTCCACGAGGTCCATGTCGTCGATGGTCAGGCCCATGCGGTCGAGCGCGTACGCCGTCGCCGGGATCGGGGCGGAGAGCATCATGACGGGGTCGGCGCCGCGGGCGGAGAGGTGGTGGATGCGGGCTCGCGGGGTGAGGCCGTGGCGGCGCACGGCCTCCTCGGAGGCGAGCAGGAGGGCGGCCGCGCCGTCGGACATCTGGGACGCGGTGGCCGCGGTGTGCAGCCCGCCGGGGACGATCGGGTCGAGCGAGGCGATCTTCGCGGCGTCCGGGGTGCGGGGGCCCTCGTCCGCGGTGAGGCCGGCGAGGGGCAGGATCTCGCGGTCGAAGCGACCGTCGGCCTGGGCGGCGAGCGCGCGCTCGTGGGAGCGCACCGCGAACTCCTCCAGGGCGTCACGGTCCAGGTTCCAGTGCCGGGCCATCATCTCGGCCCCGCGGAACTGGGAGATCTCCTCGTCCCCGTAGCGGGCGGCCCAGGACTCGGAGCCGGTGAACGGGTCGGGGAAGCCGAGCTCGCGGGCGGCCGTGTTGGACAGGGAGAGCGGGATCGCGGACATGGACTGCACGCCACCGGCGACGACGAGGTCCGCCGTCCCGCTCATGATGGCCTGCGCGGCGTAGTGGACCGCCTGCTGGCCGGAGCCGCACTGGCGTTCGACCGTGGTGCCGGGGACGTCCTCGGAGAGCCCGGCCGCGAGCCAGGCGTTGCGCGCCACGTCCATGGCCTGCGGGCCGAGCTGGTCGATGCAGCCGAGGATGACCTCGTCGTACTCGGCCGAGTCGATGTCCTGGCGGGCGACGAGCTCGCGCAGCGGCGCGGCCGCCAGATCGAGGGGATGTACGCCGGCGAGCCCCTTCCCTCGGCGACCCACGGGGGTGCGGACGGCGTCGATGATGTAGGCCTCGGGCATGGGGGCTCCTCCGGACGGCGGGGACGTGACGCCGATCACGCTATTGCTTGGATGTCCAACGATCAAGAGGGTGACGGGATCCGTCGCGGCGGCGTGGAGGGCGCCGTTTCGTCAACGAAAGCGGCTCGGGGCGCGCCGTTTCGGCCACGAAAGCGCCGGGGCGGGCGTCGCCTCGCCCTGGTCAGGACCCCCTGCCCCGGGCCTACCGTGAGGGCCAGCGGCACGCACCCGTGCCGCTGAGACGAGAGGAGCCGGCCATGGCCACCCCGCACACCCCCGACCCCCAGGACGCCCGGCGCGCACGCGAGGCGACGGACGAGACCTCCGGCGTCGCGTTCGACGGCGACACGCCCCCCGCCGAGGGTGCAGGCGTCGGCCCGCACAACCCGGGCATGGACGTGGAGCAGACCGGCGAGCGCTCGGCCGGCAAGATCGTGCTCGGGCTGATCATCGCCCTCGTGGTCATCGGCGTCCTGGTGTTCATCCTGGGCCGCGTCGCCGGCCTCGGCTGAGCCGCGGCGCAGACGCCTCGAGCACGCCACCGGCCCATCGCGACCACGGGGCGGGCACCGATCCGTCGGTGCCCGCCCCGTGGTCGTGTCCGCTCCGCGGTGATGCCGTTCAGCGGCGACTCCGCGCCCGCGCAGCGGTCAGAAGCCGCCGCCCACGGTCCGGCGGCCACCCGCCGTGCGTCGGCCGGCGGCACCGGACCGGCCGCGGGAGGCGAGGGCCCCGCCGAGCAGCCCGCCCAGCAGGCCGGTGCCGAGGCCGCCCGTGGACCGGGCCGAGGGTCCGAAGCCGCCGCGGTACGCACCGGAGCTGCGCCCGCGCGTCGTGCTTCCGGCGCCGCGGCGCGAGAGCTCACGCAGCGCCAGACCGCCGAGCGTGCCCAGGAGGGCACCGCCCAGGCCGCTGGACCGGCGTCCCTGAGAGCGGGCCTGCCGGCCGAAGCCGGGGGACCGGCCGATGTGCGCACCGATGGTGGGTCGGCTGGAGCGGCGGCCACCGCCGCCGAGAGTGCGGGTGAGGCTGGAGAGGATGCCCATGGTGTCCTCCTCGGACGTCGTGCCGGCCACTCGTGCGTGGCCGGTCGGGTGCGCCTCAACCTAGGCGCCGACCCCCGCACGGTGTCCAGACCGCGCCTCCTCATGCATCGAGGCGGGATATCCACCCCACGGCCGCCCGCGGCAGCCGGATGGGGTCGATATCCCGCCTCGAAACGCGCGGGCGGGGGCGTCAGTCCTGGAGCGGGGAGGTCTTCGGCTCGTCCCTCCAGAGGGCCACGTTCCGCGCCTCGGGCAGGTCGGAGATGTGGAAGCCCGGATCCATGCCCGCCTTGAGCTTGCGCTCGTAGTCCCGGAGCAGCTTCACGGCCAGCCCGCCGAGCGGGATGATCGCCACGAGGTTGATGGTCGCCATGAGGGCCGCGAACGTGTCCGCGAGGTTCCACACCAGCGCCACGGAGCCGAGCGCGCCGCCGACCACGCACACCAGCACGAGCACGCGGAACACGGTGATGGCCCGACCCGCGTGGCGGCCGGCCAGGTACCGGATGTTGGCCTCGCCGTAGTAGGTGTTGCCCAGCACGGAGGACCAGGCCAGGAAGAAGATGATGACGGTCAGCGCCGGGCCGGCCCACGCGCCCACGGCCTGCTGGAGCGCACCCTGGGTCACCTGCATGCCGAGCGCCTCCCCGCGTCCGTAGGCCGGGTTGGAGAGCAGGATGACGAACGCGGTGGCCGAGCACACGATCAGGGTGTCGAAGTAGACGCCCAGGGACTGCACGAAGCCCTGCTTGGCCGGGTGGGAGACGGCCGCGGTGGCGGCGGCGTTCGGGGCGGAGCCCATGCCGGCCTCGTTGGAGAACATGCCGCGGCGCACGCCCTGCATCACCATCGTCATGCCGACGGCGGCGCCCGCGACCTCGCGCAGGCCGAAGGCGTGGCCCACGATCAGCGCGATCATGCCCGGGACCTCGGTGATGTTGACGACCATCACGATCAGGGCCAGGAAGATGTAGAACGTGGCCATCACGGGGACCAGCACGTTGGTCACGGCCGAGAGCCGGCGCACGCCGCCGAAGATCACGAGGCCGGTGAGGGCGGCCAGGCCCAGGCCCACGATCCACGCGGTGGTGGAGGACGCGCCCCAGTTGGCCTGCACGGACTCGGAGATCGAGTTGGACTGCACGGCGTTGAACACGAAGCCGTAGGTCACGGTGATGGCGACGGCGAACACGGCCGCCAGCCACTTCGCGCCCAGACCGTCGCGGATGTAGTACGCGGGCCCGCCGAAGTAGCCGTCCGCGCCCTTCTGCTTGTACAGCTGGGCCAGCGTGGACTCGACGAACGCGGTGGCGCCGCCGATGATCGCCAGCAGCCACATCCAGAACACGGCGCCCGGGCCGCCGATCACGATCGCGATCGCCACGCCGGCCACGTTGCCGGTGCCCACGCGCGAGGCCGCCGAGATGGTGAAGGCGCGGAACGGGCTCACGCCGTCGTTCTCGAACCCGGTCTGGGACTTGGCCGTCACCGACCGCAGCATCTCCGGGAGCATGCGCACCTGCACGCCCACGGTCCGGATGGTGAACCACACCCCCGCCACGAAGAGCAGCGCCATCACGACGTACCAGTACTTGTCGTTGAAGGCGGTGACGGCCGCTGTGATCTGTTCCACTGTCGCTTCCACAGCCCCACCCTAGAGGCTGGGGCGGAGGACGCGGAATCGGGGCCGGGGTCAACCGGCGGCGGCGTCGTCCTCGACGCGGAGCCGGATCAGCTGCCCCATCCGCTCGGGCAGGTCCCCCTCGGGGGTGCCGACGCTGGCGTGGCGGGCGGCGGCCCGGGCGAGGTCGTCGGCCAGTTCGTTGCCGTGCACCCCCACGTGGCCCTTGACCCACGTGGTGTCCACCTGGACGTCCGCGGCCTGCGCCAGGTCGACGGCGGCCAGCAGGCGCCGCAGGGTGCGGCGGATGCGCTCGCCCCGGGCGCCGCCGAGGGTGAGCCGCTCGCGGCGGGCGGCGTTGAGCAGGGCCAGCGCGGCGCGCGAGTCCGAGTGGATGGTGACCCGGCCGCCGGGGGTGCCCGCCCACGCGCAGATCACGTGCCCCAGCACGAGCGCCTCGAGTTCCACCTCGAGCGGCATCGTGGCCCCGGCCACGGCCTGCACGGCCCACATGCTCGGCCCAGCGACGGCGGCCGCCCCGCCGATGCGGGAGCCGCGCAGCACGGAGCCGTCCACGTACACGTCCGTCACGTCAGCCTCGTCCGCGAACGTGAGGCTGTGGGTCACCCCGGGCAGGTTGCGGCGCAGGAAGCGGTCCGTGCGGCGGCGGGAGAGGAAGACGCCGGAGGAGCGGCGCAGCGCGTCCTCCTCCTCCTGGGCGGCCTCGATGGCCTCGAGCGGGATCCGGGCCGCGCCCGTCTGGGCGACCGTCTCCGGGTCCACGTCCGGCAGCAGGTAGCTGGAGCGCTGCGTGCCCACGGGGGACTCATCGAGCCGGTAGGAGACCACGCGCGTGTCCACGGGGGCGAGGACCTCGAGCAGGGCGAGCAGCTCGGCGTCCCGGTCCGAGCGCAGCCGCACGATCACCGGCCGCTCCGGCGGCAGCTCGACCGTGACGGTGGACCAGAAGGCGCTCAGATGCGCCGTGCCGACCATCCCGGTGTAGACGTGGCCGCGGACGTCGTCGCCGAGCTCGCGCAGCTCGAGCTCGCGGGCCACGTAGACGATGCCCCCCGTCGTCGGATGCAGGTCCAGGCGGAGGGCGGGGCCGTGGTCCACGCCGGGCAGCATGGCCAGCGGGCTGGCCACCACGCGGACGCCGTCCCGGCGGATCCGGGTGCGCGGCGGGGAGGGGCGGGGGACGACGGGGCCGGTGCGCGTGAGGTCGACGCCGTCCCGGTCCCGCGGGGTGCCCCGAGGCCGGCGGGCACGGACCACGCGCAGCGGGCGGTGCTGCTCCTCCGCCTTGGCGCCCGGGCCACGGAAGTCCCAGCCCACGTCGACGAGCGCCGCGGGGTGTGCGGGCTCGACGTCGTGATGCAGCGTCCGGTCCACGACCGTCCGCGGGTGGTTGATCCGTGCTCCCATGGCTTCGCCGGCTGTGTCGAAGGGGACCGCGCCGGAACTGTGAGCCGGGTCCGGCGGGCCATGCTGGTCCTGCGGCGGTCGGGCGGGATCGCCGTGGACGAAGGGGACGACCCGTCCCGACCTGTTCTGCTCTGGGCGACCTTACCGAGCGCACCTGTGAGGAGGCAGGTCTCCTCTCCTCGGCCTCCCGCGCGGCCGCGTCGGACGAGGCGTCAGAGCGGGTCCGTGCGGTGCCGCTGCACGTCCGGGCCGGTCGGCACGCCGAGCGCCTGCGCCTGCGCGCGCTGCTGCCGCAGGGACACGGTGCCCAGCAGCAGCGCCAGGGCCCGCTCCCCGTCCTCCGGGGTGTCCGCCGCCTCGGTGAGCAGACGGTGCAGGCCGAGGCCGCCCAGCCCGAGCGCGAGGGCGGAGAGCACCACGTCCGCCCCGTCCCGGTGCCGCAGCAGGGCGGCCTCCGCGGCCTCGGCGCGGCCCGCCAGGTCCGTGACGCGGCGAGCCCGCACGGTCTCCTCCGCCTCGGCGACGATCCGGTCCGCCACCCGCGCCAGCAGCGACTGCTTGTCCGGCACGTGCCAGTACAGCGCGGAGGCCTGCACGCCCAGCACCCCGGCCACGCGCCGCATGGACAGGTCGCCCATGCCGAAGTCCTGCAGGATCCCGACGGCGGCGTCCACCACGTCCTGGGCGGTCAGCCGGGGGCGGGGTGCGGGCGGGGTCATGCCTGAGAGGCTACCGCCGGGCCGTCCTCCTCCGCCGCGATGCGTCCCCCCGCGCCCAGGCGCACGGTGCGGTCGGCCATCACCGCGGCCTCCGCGAGGTCGTGGGTGACGACGACGCCGGTCGTCCCCGCCGCCCGCAGCACCGCCCGGATGTCCTCGGCCAGGCGCCGGCGCAGGTCCGCGTCGAGCGCGGACAGCGGCTCGTCCAGCAGGAGCACCCGCGGGGCCGGGGCCAGCGACCGGGCCAGCGCCACGCGCTGGGCCTGCCCGCCGGAGAGCCGCTGCACAGGCCGGTCCGTGAGCTCGGTCAGGCCCACCAGGTCCAGCAGCTCGGCCACGCGTGCCCGCCGCCGGGCCCGGTCCCAGCCGGCGGACTCGAGGCCGTACGCCACGTTCCGGCCCACGGTCCGGTGCGGGAACAGCTGCCCGTCCTGGAACACCATCCCCACGCCCCGGCGGTGCGTCGGCACCGCCGCCACGTCCCGCCCGTCGAGCTCCACCGTGCCCGCCACGACGTCCTCGAGCCCGGCGATCCCGCGCAGGATCGTGGACTTGCCCGAGCCGGAGGCGCCCACGAGCGCCACGATCTCCCCGGCGGCCACGTCCAGGTCCGTCCCCCGCACGGGGGTGGAGCCGTCCGGATAGCGGATCGCCACATCCCGCAGCCGGAGGGAGGCCCCCGTCGTCGTCGGCGTCATCACAGACCTCCCGCCCCGGCCGGGCCCCGGGGGCGCAGCCGCTCGCACACCAGCATGATCCCGGCGCTCAGCACGGCCAGCACCGTGGCCGCCGCGAGCGCCATCCCGTAGTTGTCCGCGCCCGGCCGGCCCAGCAGCCGGGCGATCAGCACCGGCAGGGTGGGCGCGGACGGGCTCGCCAGGAAGCTCGTGGCCCCGAACTCGCCCAGGGACACCGCGAACGCGAAGCCCGCGGCCACGCCCACGCCGCGGGCGAGGAACGGGCCGTCCACCGTGGCCAGCACCCGCCACGGGCCCGCCCCGAGGGTGCGCGCGGCCTCTCGCAGCCGGGGGTCCACCGCTGCGAGCACGGGCACGAGCGCCCGCACCGCGAGCGGCAGCGCCACCACCGCCTGGGCCAGCGGCACGAGCACGCCCGAGGCCGCCAGCTCCGGGAACGTGGCCCGCAGGGACACGACGAAGCCGAAGCCCACGGTCACCGCGGACACCCCGAGCGGCAGGAGCAGGGCGCCGTCGAGGGCCCGCTGGGCCGCCAGCGCCGCGCGTGAGCGGAAGGGCCGGGTCAGCAGCAGGGCCAGCGGCACGGCCACCACGAGCGTCACGAGCGTGGCGTCCACGGCCACCCGCAGGGACTGTTCGAGCGCCTGCGCCGGCGTCGACCCGCCCACGAACCCGCTGCCCGCGCTCGTGGACAGCAGCCGGTAGTTGCCCAGCCCCCAGCCGTGGCGGGTGTGGAAGGAGCGCACCACGAGCGTGAGGATCGGGGCCACCACGAGCGCCACCACCGCGAGCATCACGGCCACCGGGACCGCGTCCGCGCGCGTGAGCCGGGCCGGCGGCGTCTCCCGCAGGCGCAGCGCCCGCTGGGTGCGCGCCGCCGTCACGCCGGAGACCACGACGGCGGCCAGCACCACCGCGAACTGCAGCACGGAGAACACCGCCGCGGTCCGCAGGTCCAGGTAGACGGAGGTCTGCACCCAGATCTCCGACTCGAGCGTGCCGTAGCCGGGCCGGCCGAGCGTCTGGACGATGCCGAACGCGGACGCGCAGAACAGGAACACCAGCGCCGCGCTCGCGGCGATCGCCGGGGCGAGCTGGGGCAGCGTCACGGTGCGGAACGCCCGCCACGGCGAGGCGCCCAGGGTGCGGGCGGCCTCGGTCTGGCGCGGGTCGAGCGCGTTCCACAGCGCGCCCACCTGGCGCACCACCACGGACACGTTGAAGAAGACCATGGCCAGCACGACGGCGGTGGTCGTCTGGTCCAGCCCGGTGAAGCCCAGCGGTCCGCCGGGGGCGAGCAGGGCGCGGAACGCGACGCCGACCACCACCGTGGGCAGCACGAACGGCACGAGCACGAGGGCGCGGAGCACGGCCCGCCCCGGGACGCGACGCCGGTGCAGCACGAACGCGGTCGGCAGGCCGAGCGCCACCGAGACCACCGTGCCGGCGGCGGCCATCCCGAGCGTCTGGCCGAGGATGCGCCACGTGCGCTCGCGGGCGAGGGTCTCCCTGAAGGCGGTGAGGTCCACGGCGCCGGTGAACGCGTCGGCGTCGCCGCCGATCCCGCGCCAGAGCATGGCCGCCACGGGCCACGCGAAGAAGACGAGCAGGAAGGCGACCGGCAGGACGGCGGCCACCAGCCACCACGGGCCGAGCCCGTCCCCCCGGCCGCGGGCCCGCCGGCGCGGCAGGTCCGTGCCGGGGGCCGCGACCTCGGTGAGCGCGGACATCAGCGCCGGGAGGCCTCGGCCAGGGCGGTCCACTCCTTCAGCAGGTCCTCGCGGCGCTCGTCGATGCGGGCGGGGTCCGGGGTGATGGCGTCCTCGACGAGCGGCGCGTTCTGCGCCCACTCCTCGGGCAGCTGCACCGACTCGTCGATCGGGTACATGTACATCGACTCGGGCAGGGCGGACTGGACCTCCTCGGTGAGCATGAAGTCCACGAACGCCTGCGCGCCCTCGGGGTTCTTCGCGCCCTCGAGCACGCCGGCGTACTCGACCTGCGGGGTGCAGGAGTCCTCGATCACCTCGGTCTCGGGGGCGAACGCGGGGGAGGAGGAGTAGGAGAGCACCACCGGGAACCGACCCTTGCCCTCGCCGCCGGAGAAGTCCGAGTTGTAGGCGTCGGACCAGCTGTCGGCGATCTTGCCCCCGTTCTCCATCAGGCCCCGCCACCAGTCCTGCCAGCCGTCGTCGCCGTACTTCTCCGTGGTGGCCGCGAGCAGCGCCAGGCCGGGGGAGGAGGCCACGGGGGAGGTGGCGACCGTCAGCTTCGCGTACTCGGGGTCGTCGAGCTGGTCGATCGAGGTGGGGGCCTCGACGTCGTGGGCCTCGAACCATGCCGGATCCGTGTTGAAGCACACCTGGCCCTGGTCCACCGGGGTCATGCGGTCCTCCACCATCCGGTCCTGTGCGGAGGCGGGCAGGTCCTGCGGGGTGTATTCGGCGACGACGCCCTCGCGGACGAGGCGGTGCGCCGAGTGGTCCTCCACGCCGTAGACGCCGTCCACGGTGGGCTCGTCCTTGGCCAGCAGGAGCTGGTTCACCACGCTGCCGGCGTCGCCGGGGGCCGTGGTCTTCAGGGTGTAGCCGGACTCCTGCTCGAACTTCTGGACGAGCTCCTGGGGCAGGTTGAACGAGTCGTGCGTCATGATCGTCACCGTCGTCGGCTCGCCGCCGCCGGCGCCGGAGGCGGACGACGACGCCCCGTCGCCGGACGAGCCGGACACCGAACAGCCGGTGAGGGCGAGGGCGGCCACTGAGAGGGCGGCGAGGGCGCGGTGCGGGGTGCGGGACATGGCGGTTCTCCTCTGGGACGGCAGAGGGGCCGGGACGAGGCCGCCACCGGAATCCCGGGACGACGTCGACCGGGAGACTCGACTTCCTTCGCCGGTGCGGACCGGAGCAGGTTCGAGGGTCTGCGGCGGACCGCACTCTCAGCGCCGCGCGGGCGCTCCCCTGTCGATGTGGACTGGTCCCGACCCTACCCCGTCCGGCCCGCGCATAGACTGCCCGCGTGAGCGCCGCACAGCCCGCGGGGGTGACCCCGCCGCCCGCCTCGTCCAGCCCCGCCTCCGACTGGGACATCCGCCGCCCCCACCGCATGTGGCCGCGCATGCTGGTGATCGTCCTGACGCTCGCGGGCCTGGTGCTGGTGGTGCAGTTCTTCCAGGGGATCGCCTCCATCGCGGCGCCCGTCTTCCTGGGGCTGAACCTCGTGATCGTGGTCTATCCCCTGCAGGCCTGGCTCATCCGCCGGGGCCTGCACCCCGTGCTCGGGGCCGCCACCACCGTCCTGCTGGTCGTCGCGGTGATGGCCGTGTTCGGGGGCATGATGGTGTGGTCCGGCCTCGAGCTGGTGGCGGAGCTGCCGAAGTACGCGGACCGCTTCCAGCAGATCGTCCTGGACGTCTCGCACTGGCTCAACGAGCGCGGCGTGACCCCGGACATGGTGTCCCAGCAGCTGGCCTCGATCGACATGAGCACCGTGACCGGGACGGCCGTCAGCGCCATCACGAAGATCGCCACGAACGTCTACGCGGTCTTCGGCCTGCTCGTCACCGTGATCATGGGCATGTTCTTCCTCGCGATGGACTCGATGGACGTCGAACGCCGCGTCCGCCTGCTCAGCACCGCCCGCCACGAGTTCGGCCACGCCCTGGTCGAGTTCGCCCAGGGCGTGCGCCGCTACTGGGTGGTCACCACGGTGTTCGGCCTGATCGTGGCGGTGCTGGACGTGATCGCCCTCATGCTGATCGGCGTTCCGCTCGCGCTCGTGTGGGGCGTGCTCAGCTTCCTCACCAACTACGTCCCGAACATCGGCTTCATCATCGGCCTGCTGCCGCCGGCCGTCCTGGGCCTGGCGGCGGGCGGCTGGTCCGACTTCCTGTGGGTGGTGGTCAGCTACTCGGTGCTGAACTTCGTGCTGCAGTCCGTGATCCAGCCCAAGGTGGCCGGCGACGCGATCGGCGTGATCCCCACCGTCAGCTTCCTCTCCCTGCTCTTCTGGGCCTGGGTCCTCGGGCCGCTCGGCGCCATCCTCGCGCTGCCCTGCACGCTGCTGGCCAAGGCCGTGCTGATCGACGCCGACCCGAACGCCCGCTGGATCAACGCGCTCATCGCCTCCGACCTGAAGGGCATGGAGCGCCGTCAGTCCTCGCTCCTGGAACGGCTGCGCCCGGCGGCCTGGCGGTCCGACGCGCACGGGAAGGACGAGGACCGCGCCCCGGCGGACGGCGGGGACGACGACGGCCCCGCGGCGGACGAGGTCACGGGCGAGGCTGGAGCAGCACCAGGTCGTTGAGCGCGCCGGCCAGCCGCAGCAGCGGCGGGGCGGGGAACGACAGCTGGGGCAGCCCCGGGTGCAGTGCCGCGCACGCGGCGGCCGCGGCCTCCTCACCCGCGGCGTCCTCGAACGCCGGCCGCAGCACCGCCGCGCCCAGCGGCAGCGTGTCCAGGAGGGAGCGGGGGCCCCGCTCGGCCGGGTCGTACTCGGCGGGCTGCACCGCCCCGGTCACCGTGCGCACGCGCAGGGGCCGGCCGGCGGCGTCGTCGGCGCCCTGCAGGAAGCGCAGCGCCGCCGCCGCGTAGGGGTGCTCGGGGTGGAACCGGTCGCCGCGCCAGTGCACGGCGGCCTCGCCGTCGCCCCCCAGCCGCACCCACGAGGCCAGGTGGCCGGGCCCGCCCCACGGCCCGGTGTCCGGCCGCGGTGCCGGCGGCACCCACAGCACCCGGGTGATCCCCAGCAGGGCGGCGAACTCGGCGGCCACCTGGCCGGGGGTCCACGCGCCGTTGATCCGCCCGTCCAGCACGGGGTCCGCGGCCACCACGGCCGTCCCCTCGCCGTCGCTCACCCAGGCCCCGCGCGGGGCGCACAGCAGGGGGGTGAGCAGCGGCAGTCCCGCCGCCTCCGCCACGGCCGTCGCGGCCGCGCCGTCGAGCGGCCCGGTCCCGGTCAGTCCCGCGGCGCTGCGCCAGGCGACGGCGGCCAGGCCCTCGGGGCGGCGGACGAAGCTCGGCCCGGTGCGGCCCAGCAGCGGTGAGCCCACGGGCGCGCGCAACAGGTCCACCTCCGGGGGCACCAGCCGCGCCGCCCCGGCGTCGCGCGGGTGGGCGAGCACGGTGACCGGCAGCACGGCGGCGAGCGTCTCGGCCAGGCCCACGACGGCGTCCCGCGTCTCGTCTAACAGCGTCGGCACCGGGTGGCGGTGGGGCAGGACGAGCCAGGCCCGCTCGGGCGGATCCTCGGGTCCGGGCACGGGCACGACGACGTCCCGGCGCTCCCGCGCGTCGGTGGGGACGGGGTCGGCGGCGGCCATGGCGGACGGGCTCCTGGGAAGACGGCGGCGACGCGCGGGCGCGCGGCGAGGGGATGTCCATCGAGCATAGGCGTCTGACAGGAAGCCGCGGCGGTTTGACCTGTGACCCGGCACACGTGCAGAGTGCGGCCATGACCGCGATGTTCTCCGCCCAGGACCACGACGATCTCGACCGGGTCCTCGGCGCGACCGGCGGGATCCCCGACCCCGCCGACCTGCACGCCCTCGCCGACGACGCCGTCGCGCAGGTGCGGCGTTGGCTCGCCGAGTCCCGCGACCATGAGGCCGACTTCGCGGCCCGCCAGCTGGCGGGCGCCCTGAAGGAGCCGGGCGGCCTCGACTTCATCGTGCGCTTCGTGGACCACGTGGTCCGCCCCGAGGACCCCGCGATCGCCGCCCGGGCGCTGCGGGAGCTCGCCGGCCGCGCCCCCGGCTTCCTGCCCCCGGCCCTGCGCGCCGTCCTCGGCGTCGGCGGCCGCGCGGCCCCGCTCGTGCCGCGCATCGCCGTCCCCACGGCCCGCCGCGTGCTGCGGCGCATGGTCTCCCACCTGATCGTCGACGCGCGGGACCGGCAGCTCGGCAAGGCCATCGCGGCCCTGCGCGACGAGCACACCCGGCTGAACATCAACCTGCTGGGCGAGGCGATCCTCGGTCAGGGCGAGGCGGACCGCCGACTCGAGGGCATCGCCGCGCTGATCCGCCGCGACGACGTCGACTACGTGTCCGTCAAGGTCTCCGCCGCCACCGCCCCGCACGCGCCCTACGCGTTCGACGAGGCCGTCGCGGACATCACCGAGCGGCTCACCCCGCTGTTCGAGCTCGCCCGGGACCGGGACACCTTCATCAACCTGGACATGGAGGAGTACCGCGACCTCGACCTCACGCTCAACGTGTTCACCGCCCTGCTCGAGCAGCCGGGCCTGCGCGACTACGAGGCCGGCATCGTGCTGCAGGCCTACCTGCCGGACGCGCTCGCGGCCATGGTGCGCCTGCAGGAGTGGGCCGCGCGCCGCGTCGCCGCCGGCGGCGCCCCGGTCAAGGTGCGCGTGGTCAAGGGCGCCAACCTGCCCATGGAGCGGATGCAGGCCTCCCTCACGGGCTGGCCGCTGGCCACGGTGGGCTCGAAGCAGGAGGCGGACACCAACTACAAGCGCGTGCTCAACTACGCGCTCACCCCGGAGCATCTGGCCCACGTGCGCATCGGCGTGGCCGGGCACAACCTCTTCGACGTCGCCCTCGCCCACCGGCTGATCGAGCACCGCGGCCTCGACCCGGCCGCGGTGGAGTTCGAGATGCTGCTCGGCATGGCCACCGGCCAGGCCGCCGCCGTCCGGGCCGACGTCGGCGCCCTGCTGCTCTACACGCCCGTGGTGCGGCCCGAGGAGTTCGACGTGGCGATCTCCTACCTCGTGCGCCGCCTCGAGGAGGGCGCCTCCCCGGAGAACTTCATGTCCGCCGTGTTCGACCTGGACGCGGACGCGGACCTGTTCGCCCGCGAGGAGGAGCGCTTCCGCGCCTCGCTGCGCCACCTGGACGCGGCCGTGCCCCGTCCGAACCGCCTCCAGGACCGGTCCCGCGGGGAGGACGGGCCGACCCCCGCCCCCGTGGACGGCTTCGCCAACACCCCGGACACGGACCCCGCGCTGCCCGGCAACCGGGAGTGGGCCCGCCGGATCCTCGCGGCCGTCCCGGGCTCGGACCTCGGGACGGACACCGTCCGCGCCCACCGCGCCACCACGGCCGACGACGCCCGCGCCGCCATCGCCGCCACCGCCGACCCCGGCGCCCGCTGGGGCGCGCTCACCGGCCACGAGCGCGCCGACGCGCTGGACGCCGTCGGACGGGCCCTGCACGCCGGCCGGGCCCGCCTGCTGGAGGTGGCCGCCGCCGAGACCGGCAAGACCCTGGACCAGGGCGACCCCGAGGTCTCCGAGGCCGTGGACTTCGCGCACTACTACGCGCGCCTGGCACGCGGCCTGGACGCGGTGGAGGGCGCCCGCGCCGTGCCCGTCCGCCTGACCCTGGTGATCCCGCCGTGGAACTTCCCCGTGGCCATCCCGGTCGGGGGCGTCCTCGCCGCGCTCGGGGCCGGCTCGCCCGTGGTGTTCAAGCCGGCCCCGCAGTCCGAGCGGACGGGCGCGGTCGCGTGGGAGCTGATCGTGGCCGGGCTGCGGGACTCGGGGCTGTTCGACGACGGCGGCCCGCTCGCCGGGCACGACCCCGCGGACCTCGTGCGCCTGGTGACGCTGGCGGACGAGGACGAGGCGGAGGTCGGCGCGGCGCTCGTGACCGACCCGGCCGTCGAGCGGCTCATCCTCACCGGCAGCTGGGACACCGCACGGCTGTTCAAGGGGATGCGCCCCGACCTGCACCTGCTCGCCGAGACCTCCGGCAAGAACGCCGTGATCGTGACCCCGTCCGCGGATCTGGACCTGGCCACGAAGGACGTGGTCCAGTCCGCGTTCGGTCACGCCGGCCAGAAGTGCTCGGCGTCCTCCCTCGTGGTGCTCGTCGGCTCCGTGGCCACCTCCGAGCGCTTCCACCGGCAGCTGCTGGACGCCGCCTCGTCCCTGCACGTGGCGCACCCCGCGGACCCGCGCGCCGAGATGGGCCCCGTGATCGAGGCCCCCGGCGAGAAGCTGCGCCGCGGGCTCACCGAGCTCGGCCCGGGGGAGCGGTGGGCCCTGCGCCCGCGGCAGCTGGACGAGACGGGTCGCCTGTGGAGCCCGGGCATCCGCTCCGGCGTACGCCCCGGCGCCGACGCCCACCTCACCGAGTACTTCGGCCCCGTGCTGGCCGTGATGACGGCCGAGACGCTCGAGGAGGCCATCGGGATCGTGAACGCCGTGGACTACGGCCTCACCTCCGGGCTGCACTCGCTGGACCGGGAGGAGATCGACGTGTGGCTGCGCGGCGTGCGCGCCGGCAACCTCTACGTGAACCGCGGCATCACCGGGGCCATCGTGCGCCGCCAGCCCTTCGGCGGCTGGAAGCGTTCCGTCGTCGGCCCCACCACGAAGGCCGGCGGGCCGCACTACCTGCACGGCCTCGTGGACTGGGAGGACGCGCCCACGTGGGGCGGGGGAGAGGGACGGCCCGGGTCCGAGGCCGACGGTGCGGGCGCGTCCTGGCTCGAGACCGCCCGCGCCCTCGACACCCACGCGTGGACCACCGTGTTCGGGGTGGCCACGGACGTCTCCGCGCTCGAGGCCGAGCGGAACGTGCTGCGTCACGTGCCCACCCCGGTCCTCGTGCGGCGGCACTCGGGGCCCGCCAACCACCTGCTGCGCATCGTCTCCGCCGGCCTGCGCGCCGGGGCGCCCATGACCGTGAGCCTGGGCCCGACCCCCACCGTGGAGGGGACCGATGCGGACGGGCTCTCGGCCGAGGCCGTGCGCGGCCGGGTGGAGGAGCTGGTCCGGTCCGTCCGCACGGAGGGTTCCGGCACGGCCGCGCCGGTGGACGTCGTCGTCGAGGACGACGCCGCGTTCCACGACCGCGCCCGGCGGCTGGCCCTCATCCCGCCCGCAGCGGAGGGCGGCGGCGACGCACGGATCCGGCTCGTCGCCGACTGGGCCGGCGACCGGGAGGCGGCCGAGGCGGCGCGGAGCGCGCTCCACGCGGCGCTCGGCGACACCCCCGACGTGGCGGTCTACGCTGGCCCCGTGGTGAGCGCCGGCGAGGTGGAGCTGCTGCCGTTCCTGCACGAACAGGCCGTGTCCGTGACCGCCCACCGGTTCGGCACGCCGGACCATCTGACCGAGGGGGTCCTGTGACCCCGAGGAGGAACATCCGATGCATCTGATCCCCCGCACGATCTGGGTCGTCGCCCGCGCGCGTCGCCGCCCGCGCGCCGGACTCTGGGAGCCGACGACGCTGCCGATGCGCGCCCTGCCCACGGACGTGGACATGGCCCTGCACGTCAACAACGGCCAGTACTTCGGGCTGTTCGACCTCGGCCGCTTCGACGCGATGGTCCGCACCGGCCTGTGGGACGAGATCCGCCGTCGCGGCTGGACGCCTGTGGTGCAGGCCGAGCAGATCGCGTTCCGCCGCTCGGTGACCCTGGGGCAGCGGTTCGACGTGGAGACGCGGATGATCGGCCTGGATGAGCGCGCAGTGTGGTTCGAGCAGCGCGTCGTGGTCGACGGCGACGTCGCGGTGCGCGCGTACATCTGCACGCGCCTGCGCACGAAGGACGGCCGCCCCGTGGAGAACGACGAGGTCCGGGCGATCGCGGCGGCGGCCGGCCACGACCTCGCGGGGGAGCCGACGCTGCCGGAGTGGCTGCACGAGTGGCGGCGCAGCGTGGCCCTGCCGTCGGCCCGGACGCCCCTGCCCCACACGTGGGACCTCGATACAGTGCGGCGAGGATGAACGTTCGAGTGATATGGGGCACGATGGTCGGGTGAACAACAGACTCCTGATCGTCGCGACCCTCTCGCTGGCCGCGCTCGTCGTCGTGCTGGTGGCCGCCATCGGCGGCGGCGCGTGGTGGGTGCTGGCGGTGCTCCTGGTGGCGCTGCTCGTGCTCGCCGTGTGGGACATGACCCAGAAGCGGCACGCGATCCTCCGCAACTACCCCGTGCTCGGCCACATGCGGTACCTGCTGGAGTCGATCCGCCCCGAGATCCAGCAGTACTTCATCGAGCGCAACTTCGACGGCAAGCCGTTCGACCGGGACACCCGCTCGATCGTCTACGCCCGTGCGAAGGGACTGGACAGCCACAAGGCGTTCGGCACCGAGCGGGACACCTCGGAGATCGGCTACGAGTTCCTGTTGCACTCCACCGCCCCGGTCAACCCGCCGGAGGAGCCCCCCACGGTGCGGATCGGCGGCCCGGACTGCCGCCGGCCCGTGGACATCTCGCTGATGAACATCTCGTCCATGTCCTTCGGCTCCCTCTCCGCCAACGCCGTGATTGCCATGAACAAGGGCGCCGGCCTGGGCGGGTTCATCCACGAGACCGGCGAGGGCGGCCTCACCAAGTACCACCGCGGCAACGGCGCGGACCTGTTCTGGGAGATCGGCTCCGGCTACTTCGGCTGCCGCAACGAGGACGGCACCTTCAGCCCGGAGAAGTTCGCCGAGAAGGCGCTGCTGCCCGAGGTCAAGGGCATCACCATCAAGATCTCCCAGGGCGCGAAGCCCGGCCTGGGCGGCATGCTGCCCAAGGAGAAGATCTCCCCCGAGATCGCCGAGGCCCGTGAGATCCCGATGGACAAGGACTGCCTGTCCCCGGCGTCCCACTCCGCGTTCCGCACCCCGCGCGAGATGGTCAGGTTCATCGAGCAGCTCCGTGAGCTCTCGGACGGCAAGCCGATCGGCATCAAGTTCTGCGTGGGCTCCCGCGTGGACGTGCTGGCCATGACCAAGGCCATCTGGGAGGAGCGGATCGCCCCCGACTTCATCATCGTGGACGGCTCCGAGGGCGGCACCGGCGCCGCCCCGCTCGAGTACTCGGACCGCGTGGGCACCCCGCTGACCGAGGGCCTCATGCTCGTGCACAACGCGCTCGTGGGCACCGGCCTGCGCCACATGATCAAGCTCGGCGCGGCCGGCAAGGTCGCCACCGGTTCGGACATCGTCAAGCGTCTGATCCAGGGCGCGGACTTCACCATGTCCGCCCGCGCGATGATGATGGCCACCGGGTGCATCCAGGCGCAGAAGTGCCACACGAACGAGTGCCCCGTGGGGGTGGCCACGCAGGACCCGCGTCTGATGCGCGCCATCGACGTGGAGGACAAGGGCAACCGCGTCTTCAACTACCACCGCCTGACCGTGCGCGAGGCCGTGCAGATCATGGCGTCCATGGGTCTGACGCATCCGTCCCAGCTGAACACCCGCATGCTGCGCCGCCGCGTGGACCACCTGAGCACCCGCTCGTACGCGTCCATCTACCATTGGCTGCGCACGGACGAGCTGCTCAACGACCCGCCCGCCGGCTGGGCCATGGACTGGGAGGAGGCGGACGCGGACCACTTCGGCGAGCACGCCCGCGTGGACTACCTCACCGAGCGCGACCCCCAGTGGCGCTCCGAGCTGCTGATCCCGGGCCGCGAGGCGGCCGGCGCCCCAGTGCAGGGCTCGCCCGTCTCCGGGACGGGCTCCACGCTGGTCGACGCCCGGCGGACCGAGTCCGTGCCGCTGACCACGTCGCCGATGCCGCGCGTCAGCTCGCTGGGTGAGGGTGAGTCGCTGTCCTCGCACGGCGGCCGTCGTCGGGCCCCGCAGGATCCGGCACCCGCCGCCACCGCCGGCGAGACGCCCACCGACGAGAACGAGGGCCTGCCGGCGGAGGCCGGCGAGCGGCCCGAGCGCCAGGACGGCGAGGAGGTCACCCAGCGGGGGACCACCGGCCGCGTCGAGGGCGAGCACCGCGGCGAGGGCCGCGTCGGCTGACCCACCCCCGCAGTCACCCCCGCCCCTTTCGAGGCGGGAAATCCACCTCACACGACGCCCCCGGGCGCCCATGAGATGGATTTCCCGCCTCGTCGCGTGAGGGGTCGTAGCCTGGGGCCGTGACCCCGCCCGCCCCCGCCGCTCGCCGCCCCTCCACGGCCCTGCTGTGGGTGCTGCTGGCGGCCATGGGCGCCGGGCCCCTGTTCAACTACGGCGTCTCCGCCTCCTCCACGGTCGTGATGGAGCGGCTCGACGTCACCTCGGGCCAGCTCGGCACCGTGATGACGGTCGTGTTCGCGGCGGCCGCCGTCACCTCGCTCGGCCTCGGCCGGGCCGCCGACCGCCTGTCCGCCCGCGCACAGCTGAGCATCATCTTCGGCGGCACCGCCGCGGCGCTCGTGCTCGGCGCCGTCGCCCCGTCCCTGCCCGTGCTGTACGCGGCGGCCGCCGTCGCGGGCGTCACGCAGGCCATCTCCAACCCCACCACGAACCGGATCATCCGGACCGTGGTGCCGCCGGAGAGGCGCATCGGGTGGGTCGGGGTGAAGCAGTCCGGCGTGCAGGCGGCCCAGCTGGTCGGCGGCCTGTTCTTCCCGGCCGCGTCCCTCGCCCTCGGCTGGACGGGCGCCGCGCTGGGGGCCGCGGTGCTCATCGGGGCGCTCTGGGTGCTCGCGCTGGTCGCCGCCCCGCCGCTGCCCGGGGCGCCGCCGCCGGCCACCGGCCCCGTCGGCGGACGACGACGGCGGGACACCTCGCCCCTGCCGGCCACGGTCTGGTTCTTCGCGGCGATCGCGTTCCTCACCGGCCTGGGCATGCAGGCCACGAACACGTACCTGCCGCTGTTCGCGGTCGAGACGCTGGGGATGACGCTCGTGGCCGGCGGTGCCGCGGCGGCCGTGTCCGGGGTGGTGGGGGTGCTCTCCCGGATCGGGTGGAGCCGGCGGATGAGCTCCGGAGACCGGCCCACCACCCTGCTGACCGTGATCTGCCTGGGTGCCGTGGCCGGCGTCCTGGTGTTCCTCGCAGCGGACCTGCTGGATCTGCCGGTCCTGCTGTGGGTGGGCGCCGCGGTGCACGGACTGACGGTGCTGGGCGCCAACGTGGTGATCAACGCGGGCCTGTTGAGCGAGGTGCCGGCCGAGCGGCTGGGCCGTGCGACCGGGGCGAACTCGATGGGCATGTACGCCGGCTTCGCCCTGGGCCCGCTGCTGATGGGCCTGCTGCGCGACGTCACGGGCGACTACCGGGCCGGCTTCGCGGTCGTCGCGGCCGGGTATCTGCTGGCCCTGGGCGTGGTGCTGCTGTTGCGTCGCCACGTGGGTCGGCGGGGCGCGGCCTGACGCGCAGGGCCAGGACGAGGCCCACCCCGGAGGACCGCGCCTCAGCGACATCACCGCAGTGCAGCCCTGCGGTGATGTCGCAGCGCCGCGGTCGAACGGGCGTACGGCGGAGTGCGGCGCAGTGCGCGGCGGGGCGTGGACGCCTGACACACGACGACGCCCCCGGTCCGTGTGGACCGGGGGCGTCGGAAGCCGTGCGTCAGGCGAAGATCAGAGCTTCGTCACGTTGGCGGCCTGGAGGCCCTTGGGGCCGTCCTGGGTCTCGAACTCGACGCGGTCGTTCTCCTGGAGCTCCTTGAAGCCGTTGCCCTGGATGGCGGAGAAGTGCACGAACACGTCCGCGGAGTTGTCCTCGGGGGCGATGAAGCCGTAGCCCTTCTCAGCGTTGAACCACTTGACAGTACCGACAGCCATGATGGTGTCCTTTCGATGTGCCCCCGCGGTGCGGTGGCGGTGTTGGACCGCGGCCCGGATGTGGGACGCGGGTGAAGCGGCGAGACTGAACCGCTTGCCCAACACTCATCGACGCCGGCGATGCCGGGCTGACGAGCAGTGAAGATGGCGGGATACAGCTTGATCAACTTCAGGCTCCATCATTGCACGGATCTCGCCGACCGGGAACCAGGGGCCCGATTGTTCACCTGGAGTTCGCTCAGAGCGCGCGCAGGCCGTGGAAGAGGTTGCGGTGCAGGGCGGCCGGGGGAGCGGCGTCCGTGTGATCCGCGAAGGCCGTCACCTCCAGCAGCACCACCGTGTGGTCGCCCGCCGGGACCTCGGCGTGCACCCGCGTCTCGAGCCAGAGCGAGGAGCCCCCGATCAGCAGGGCGTCGTGCGGGCTGCGGTGCACGTCGAGACCGGCGAAGCGGTCGCCCTCGCGGGAGGCCAGCTGGCGGCACAGCGGCGTCTGGTCCGCCGCGAGCAGGGAGACGCCGATCGCCCCGGCCCGGCGCAGGCGCGGCCAGGTGCGGGAGCTGTTCTGCGCGGAGAAGGACACGAGGGCCGGCTCCCAGGAGATGCCCACGCCGAAGGAGGAGGAGACCATCACCTCGGGGACGCCGTCGGCGAGGCCTGCCAGCGCGACGACCCCGGTGGGGAAGGCCGAGAGGCCGGAGCGGAGGTTGCCGAGGGACAGGTCGGTGTCCCACGTGGCGGTGTGGGGTTCGTGGGTCAGGGTCATGGCGCGCGTCCTCTTCCGATGACTGGCGCGGCTCCGCAGACGGCGGGAACGCGGATCGCCCGGATCCGCGGAGGCGCGGTACTTGCCCGTCGGGGTGTCCGAGGGGCCGAATCATCACCTGGAGCACCCCACTACTGCGTGAGAGGGTTGCCGTCCCGCCGGCCAGGGCCGTGAATGACGGGAACTCGTGATTCTGAGCCAAGCCTACGGAGGGGTCCGTGGGACGGTCAAAGCGCGGCGGTCGCGCGGCGTCATGAGAGTTCCCCAAAGTGAAGCTTGACACACCGCGCATCCCCAGCCAGGATCATCTCACTCGAGAGGGAGGAGCTCGAGACCGCAGCCCGCGGCCCCCGCAGACGGTTCTCTGGGAGGGATCAGATCATGCGGATGGACATCGAGAAGAAGCCTGCGGCATTGCCGGCCGCCGTGGTCGTCGCGGCTCTCCTCGGTACCGCCATCTCGGGATGCTCCGCTTCCCCGGGCAGCGTCTCCTCCACCGCGAAGGCCTCCACCGCTGCGGCGTCCTCCGTCACCGCGACGTCAGCAGCCCCCTCGGCAACCCGGTCGACCTCCGCCACCGGTTCGTCCGCGTCGTCACCGGCCGGCGAAGAAGCACTCCCCGCCGCGCTGTTCGAGGAGGACGGGATGACGTTGGTCGAGTACACGCGCCGACATCCGGATGCGGGCCATCTCGACCCGGAGAAGGAGTCCGTCCTGGAGGAGGCGGTCGGGTCGGGCACGCAGCAGATCACCGTGGACGCCCAACAGGGTGCGGTCCTTCGGGTCATCGTGCTGTGTCCTTCGGATGCCACCGGTGAGACGGAGATCCGGACCTCACGGGGCGGCGGGGGAACGAAGACCTGGATGGCCGGGTCGGAGGCGCTGTGCGGCGGCTGGTCGGCGGCGACTCCCCCCGTGGATGAGGCGGGGCCGATGACGTTCACCGTCACGGTGGACAACGACAAGCCGTTCCGGATGGTGCTGACCGCACCCTCCGCATGAGGCCACCATCACGACGGCGGATGACGGCGCGGGGAGGACTGAGTCGCTCAGCGTCGGTCGCGGCCGCGCAGCGCGTCCAGCTGCCGGCGGTCACGCTTGGTGGGCCGGCCCGCGCCGCGCTCGCGGTACGGCACCGCGAGCAGCTCACGCGGCACGGGCGGCGGGGAGTGGTCCACATACTGCTGCCGGGCCACGGGGGCACCCACCCGCTTGGCGATCAGCCCCGTGACCTCGAGGATCCGCTCGCGTCCGTCCTGGCGCACCCGCACCCGGTTCCCGACGACGACGGGCGTCGCCGCCTTCACGGGCTCGCCGTCGATGCGCACGTGGCCTGCGCGCACGGCCGCCGTGGCCGCCGACCGGGTCTTGTACAGCCGCACGGCCCACAGCCACGCGTCGATGCGGACGCCGCTCACGCCCGCCCCCTCACGCGAAGCGGGCGCGGATCGCGGCGCCGTGCGCGGGCAGGCGCTCGTCCTCGGCCAGCACGCCGATCCCGTCCGCGACCTCCTTGAGCCCGGTCTCCGTGTAGCGGATGCGCTGCTGCAGGCGCAGGAACGTCACCGTGTTCAGACCGGAGGAGTGCCGGGCCGTCCCCGAGGTGGGGAGCACATGGTTGGACCCGGCCGAGTAGTCGCCCAGCGGCACGGGGGCGTGCGGGCCCACGAACACGGCGCCGGCGTTGCGGATGCGCCCCACGAGGGCCTCGGGGTCGCGCGTCTGGATCTCGAGGTGCTCGGTGGCGTAGCGGTCGGAGACCTCCACGGCCTGGTCCATGTCCCGCACCAGCAGCACGCCGGACTGGGGGCCGGTGAGGGCCTCGCGGATCTGATCCTCGTGGAACGCCCCGGGCACCTGCGCCTCGATCGCCGCCTGCACGTCCCGGAGCAGGTCCTCGGAATCGGTGATGAGCACGGAGGCGGCCAGCGGGTCGTGCTCGGACTGGCTGATCAGGTCCGCGGCCACCCAGTCGGCGCGGGCGGTGCCGTCCGCGATCACGGCGATCTCGCTCGGCCCGGCCTCGGCGTCCACGCCGATCACGCCCTGGAGCGCGCGCTTGGCGGCGGCCACGTACACGTTGCCGGGCCCCGTCACCAGGTCGACGGGCGCGCAGAGCCACCCGCCGTCGTCGTCCTGGACGCCGTGCGCCAGCATGGCCACGGCCTGGGCGCCGCCGGCCGCGTAGACCTCGTCCACGCCCAGCAGCGCGCACGCGGCGAGCACGGTGGGGTGGGGCAGGCCGCCGTGGTCCCGCTGCGGGGGTGAGGTCACCGCGAGGCTCCCCACGCCGGCGGCCTGCGCGGGCACCACGTTCATCACCACCGAGGAGGGGTACACGGCGCGGCCGCCGGGCACGTACAGGCCCACGCGGCCCACGGGGATCCAGTGGTTCTCCACGACGGCGCCCTCGCCGAGCTCGACCGTGGAGTCCTGGGGGTGCTGGGCGTCGTGCACGAGCCGGGCCCGGTGGATCGACTCCTCCAGGGCGGCGCGCACCCGCGGGTCGAGCCCGGCCAGGGCGGCCTCGAGCGCCTCGGCGGGCACGCGCAGGGCGGGCGGACGGACGCCGTCGAACCGCTCGGCCAGCTCCAGCAGGGTCTGCTCGCCGCCGTGGCGGACCTGCTCGATGATCGGGGCGACCACCGGCACCACGGAGGACACGTCCACGTTCGCCCGCGGGATGATGCGGGACAGGTCCGCGGTGGCGGTGTCGAGTGGGCGCAGGTCGGTGACGGAGAGCACGGATTCCTCCAGAGGGGCGGTGGCGGGCCGGCGGGACGGGGCACGACGACGGCCGGGCCCGGACCGCGCGGACGGTCAGGCTCCATTGTGCTCTTCTCCGGGGTGCGTCCGGGGGCGGGTGTCAGACTGTCGTCATGGTCTTCCCCGTCCTGCCCGCCCTCGCGACCCCGCCCCTGCTGACCGCCCTGGACCGCCTCCTGGCGGGCGAGACCGTGCCGACCGGGGTGGAGGGGGACATCCAGGACGGGGCGGCCGCCACCACCCGGGCCTTCGGCGTGGAATGGAATGGGGGACGCTGCTGACCGTGCTGATGGCGTTCGCGATCGGCGCGGCGGTCGTGTACCTGGCCCTGCAGGTGGCACGCGTCGTGCTCGTGCGCCGCCCCGCGTTCCAGCACGGCGCCGCGCGGCTGAGCCTGCCGGCCGCCGTCGCCGCCGGCCTGCTGGCCTCCCGGATCTGGCTCGGGGTCATGGCCGAGGAGCAGACCTGGTACCGGCCGGCGTCGTTCCTCTTGCTCATCGCCGTGGCCGCCGCGGGCGCGTGGGCCGCGTGGCGCCTGGTCGGCGTGATCGAGGCGGGGATCCTCGGCCGCTACCAGGAGACCGGCGTCGAGCACCGCCGCGAGCGACGCATCCGCACGCAGACCATCCTGATCCGGCGCATCCTCAACGCGGTGATCGTGGTGGTGGCCGTCGCCGTGGTCCTGCTGGGGGTGCCCGAGGTGCGCTCGCTCGGGGCCGGCCTGCTCGCCTCCGCCGGTGTGATCTCGGTGATCGCCGGCCTGGCCGTGCAGTCCACGCTGACCAACGTGTTCGCCGGATTCCAGCTCGCCTTCACGGACGCGATCCGGGTGGGCGACGTGGTGGACATGGAGGGCGTGTTCGGCACCGTCGAGGAGATCACCCTGTCCAACGTGGTGCTCAAGCTCTGGGACGGCCGCCGCATGGTCTACCCGTCCTCGCACTTCACCACCCAGCCGTTCGAGAACTGGACGCGGGTGGGCGCCGAGGTCTCCGGCGTCGTGGAGCTGGACGTGGACTGGCGCGTGCCCATGGACGCGCTGCGCGCACGACTCACCCAGCTGCTCGAGTCCACGGACCTGTGGGACGGACGCGAGCACGCGCTGCAGGTGACCGACGCGACCGGCGGCATCGTGCGCATCCGCGCCGTGGTCTCCGCCCGCAACTCCGGCGACCTCTGGGACCTGCGCTGCCTCGTGCGCGAGGACCTCGTGTCCTTCCTGCGCCACGAGCACCCCGAGGGCATCGTGGTGCAGCGCATGGTGGTCCGGCACCCCGCCCACGGCGACGCGTCACCCGCCTCCGAAGGCTCCGACGCGGAGGCCCGCGGTGGCGACCGGACGGGTGAGCCGGGCCCGGACGGCTCCGGGGTGGCGGCCCGCGAGCCGCGCCCGCGCACCGCGCCGCTGCCGCGCGTCGACGGCGCCGATCCGCGCCCGGACACCCTCACCACACCGCTGACCCGCGTGGGCGACCACTCCGGCCTGTACACCGGCTCGATGACGGCGGTGCAGCGCAACCGCGAACTCGCCGGCCCGGGCGAGGAGGCGTTCGCCGAGCGGCGCGCGCAGCAGGCCAAGCAGGCGGCGGCGGACGAGGCCGGGCGGCGCAGCGGCGCCGGCTCCCACACGGACGGCCTCCTCGACGACGCCGTCACGCGCCGCCGTCAGGACGACGAGGACTGAGGCCCGGCGGGAGCGCTCAGCGCTCGAGCGTCGAGCCCTCGGGATCGACGGGCGTGAGCCGGCGCCGCTCGGCCATCGGCTCGGACGCGGGCAGGCCGTGGGTGCCCGGGTCCGTCTCGGCGACGTGGCTCACGGCCTCGGGCGTGTGGTCCCCGTACTGCCGGTACTCTTTCACGCAGAGCACGGGCTGATCGATCTCCTGCAGCAGCTCGTCCGAGACCGATCCCATGACGAACCGGCCGAAGCCGCCGCGGCGGCGCACGCCGATGACCACGATGGACGGGTCCAGCTCCGCGGCCACGTCCTTCATCTCCTCCACCGTGGACCGGCCGCGCGCGTACTGGCGGAACTCGGCCGTCACGCCGGAGGCGTCCAACCGGGCCTGCACGCCGCGCTGCTGCTCCTCCGTGACGAGGGACTTGGTGCGGTGCTCGCCGCCGGGGCCCGCATTGACCACCACCACGCGCTCGCCGGTGGAGCGGGCGATGTCCAGGGCGGTGTCCAGAGCGGCGTCCGCGGCCTTCGAGGGGGCGTAGCCGACGAGGATGGTCATGGGGTGCCTCCGCGGGGTCGAGGGACGGGTCTGAGGTCAGCGTAGTGCGGGCCGGGCCCGCCGCGGAGGGGCTCAGCCCTCGCGCAGGTGGCGCAGGTGCGCGGCCACCGTCTGGACGGCCACGCGGGCCACGGTGCCGGTGAGGCCGGGGTAGATGCGCGGGGCCAGGTCCTCGGGCGTGATCGTCGCCGCCTCGGTCTCGGGCAGCGCGGCCAGAGCGGCGCGGATCTGCTCCAGGCGGCCCTCGCGGTGGTGCCGGTAGTCGCGGGCGACGACGTCGAGCGGCTCCGGCACGGGCCCGTGCGCGGGCAGCACCGTGAGCGGGCCCGCCGCCTCGAGGCGGCGCAGGCTGGCCAGGTAGTCGGTGAGGGTGCCGTCCGGGTGGTCGAGCATGGTGGTGCCCGAGCCGAGGATGGTGTCGCCCGTGATGACCGCGCCGTGCGCGCCCGCGTCCGGGACGGCGAACGAGTAGGAGTCCGAGGTGTGGCCCGGGGTGTGCCACGCCAGCATCGGGGTGCCGGCGACGTCGATCCGCTCGTCCGGCGTCAGGACGGCGGCCCCGCCGCGGCACCAGTCCGGGTCCGCGGCGCGCACGGGGGCGCCCGAGGCCGCGTGGAACGCGTCCACCCCGCCGGTGTGGTCGGCGTGCCGGTGCGTCACCAGGATGAGCGCGATCCGGCGCCCCTCGGCCGCCGCACGGACGCGCTCGAGGTGCGCGGCGACGTCGTCCTCCGGGCCCGGGTCCACCACGACGGCCGCGTCCGAGTCCGGTGCGGCGACCACGTACGTGTTGGTGCCCGCGAGGGTCATCGGGGAGGGGTTCTGGGCGGTCACGCAGCGCACCAGTGGGGCGGGCGTGGGGCCGGGCGTGGCGGTGGTCGTCGTCATAGGCTCGAGTGTATGGAGAACCAGCAGACCGGCCAGGCCGCGGACCGCGGCACCATCGACTCGCGCGAGGGGCTCAAGGGCAACTACGTGCAGTCCGGGGCGGAGTTCACGCGGGACACGAACTACATCGCGGACCGGATCGTGGCGGACCCGGAGGCCGTGCGGGCCCTGCCCGTGGCCGAGCCGTCCACGGTCGGCCGCGTGGGCGGCGGGCTCACCGAGGGGGCCGAGGCGTGGCCCGTCGAGGCGGGCCGCTACCGGCTCGTGGCGGCGCGGGCATGCCCGTGGGCGAACCGGACGATCATCGTGCGGCGCCTGCTCGGCCTGGAGGACGCGATCTCGCTGGGCACCCCGGGGCCGACCCACGACGAGCGCTCCTGGACCTTCGACCTCGACGCCGGCGGGAAGGACCCCGTGCTCGGCACCGAGCGGATCCAGGAGAACTACTTCACGCGGTTCCCCGACTACCCGCGGGGCATCACGGTGCCGGCGATCGTGGACGTGCCGACGGGCGGCGTCGTGACCAACGACTACCCGCAGATCACCCTCGACCTCTCGACGGAGTGGACCGCGTTCCACCGCGACGGCGCCCCGCAGCTGATCCCCGACGCCGGGCCGGAGCGGGACGAGATGTTCGAGGTGATCGAGCGCGTGTTCACCGAGGTGAACAACGGCGTGTACCGGTGCGGCTTCGCGGGCTCGCAGGAGGCGTACGACGCCGCGTACGAGCGGCTGTGGACCGCGATGGACTGGCTCGAGGAGCGCCTGACGACGCGCCGCTTCCTGATGGGGGAGCGGATCACCGAGGCCGACGTGCGGCTGTTCACCACGCTGGTGCGGTTCGACCCCGTGTACCACGGGCACTTCAAGTGCAACCGGAACAAGCTGACCGAGATGCCGGCGCTGTGGGGCTACGCGCGCGACCTGTTCCAGACCCCGGGCTTCGGCGACACGATCGACTTCGTGCAGATCAAGGAGCACTACTACGTGGTGCACGAGGACATCAACCCGACGGGCATCGTGCCCGCGGGCCCGGAGCTGGCGAGCTGGCTGAGCGAGCACGGGCGTGAGGCGTTCGGCGGGGACCCGTGGGGCGGCGGCACCGCACCCGGGCCCGTGCGCGAGGGCGAGCGCGTGGACCCGGAGCACACGCCGCTGCGGTGAGGCCGCTCGGCCCGGCCCGCAACGCGGGTTGAGTTATCGCGGGTCCTGGGCGGGGACACCCGTGAGAACTCAACCCGCGTTGGCGTGCGGTGCGGGGGTCAGTCCCAGAGCCCCGGGCCGTCGGTCCACTGACGCAGGGTGACGCGGCGGATCGTGCGCAGGTGGGTGCGCATGGCCTCGCGGGCGGCCTCCGCGTCTCCGGACTCCACCGCGTCCACGATGCGCGCATGCTCATCGAGCTCGACGTCCGACTCCATGTGCGCGTTGAGACCGCCGAGGACGTGATGGGCCCGGGCCGTCTCATCGAAGCACCGCTCCAGCGACGTGGACAGGCGCCCGTTCCGTCCGAGCAGGGCGAGGGATCGGTGCAGGTCGGCCGCGTGTCGCATCCGCTCCAGGGGATCGGTGGCGACGCCCTGGTCCGCGAGGAGGGTGCGCAGACGGGCCACGCCCGCGGCATCCGCGTACCGCGCCGCCTCGGCCGTGGCGTGCGGCTCCAGGAGCATGCGCAGATCGAGCACCTCGGCGAGGTCCTGCGGCGTCATCGTGGCGACGAGATACCCCTTCTTCGGCAGCACGGTCACGAGGTGCTCGGCGGCGAGGACGTGGAGGGCCTCGCGGACAGGGGTCTTGGAGGTCGCGAAGCGGGCGGCGAGCTGGGGCTCCACGAGCACCTCACCGGGACGGATCGCCCCGGTCAGGATCAGGCCGCGCAGCTCGGAGAGCACCCGTTGACCGCGAGGGGTCCGGGAGGCACCCGGTGCTGGGGCGCCCAGGGCCGGGCCGTCGCGACCGTCGTCGCTCCGCCCACCTGTCCCGTCATGCATGTTGTGGACTGTATCACCGTGCTGATAGAAAGATATTTCATGGACACCACTCGATCCGCGGTAAGCCCCCACACCCCGGAGCCTTCCGTCGACTCCCGCCCGGACCACTCCCGCGGCATGACCCCTGGCGCACGTCGCGCCCTGACGGCGGCCGTCACGGGCACGCTCATCGAGTGGTATGACTACGCCCTCTACGGGGCCGCCGCCGGCCTCGTCATCGGCCCGCTCTTCTTCGCCGGCGTCGGTTCGGGTGCATCGCTGGCCGCCTTCGCCACCTTCGCGGTCGGTTTCGTGGCGCGCCCGCTGGGCGGGGCGCTCATCGGCCATCTCGGCGACCGCCATGGTCGCCGCCCGGCCATGCTGCTCACGATCCTCATGATGGGCGTGGCCACCGTCGGCATCGGCCTCCTGCCCACTGCGACGGCGGTCGGTGCCCTGGCGCCCGTGCTGCTGGTCCTCCTGCGGCTGCTCCAGGGCATGGGAGCCGGCGCCGAGCTCGCGGGGGCCATGACGCTCGTGGCGGAGTTCGCGCCGCCGGCCCGCCGCGGCCTCTACACCTCCTTCGTGCTGGCCACACCGCCGGCGGGCATCGCCCTGGCCACCGCGGCGTTCCTGGGTGTGGCCTCCCTGGGCGACGAGGCACTCTTGGCAGGCGCCTGGCGCTGGCCGTTCCTCGCCTCGGCCGTGCTGTTCGTGCTCGCCTGGTTCATCCGCCGCAGGCTGGACGAGACACCGGAATACCGCGAGGCGCAGCGCCGCGCCGCCGAACGGGGCGAGCGGGAGAAGACCCCCGCCGTCGAGCTGGTCCGGACGCGGGGGCGGGCCCTCATGGCGGGCTTCCTCTCCATCACGGGCCACAACGCACTGAACTACGCCATGGCCGTGTTCGCCCTCTCGTTCCTGACCTCCGCGTCGGTGGGCCTGACCCGGCCCGAGGCGCTCGGCGCCGTGACCCTCGGGTCCCTGGCCGGCGTCCTCGCCACCCCCGTCGGCGGCTGGGCGGCGGACCGCTTCGACGCGGGCCGCGTGCTGGCCCTCGGCTCCCTCCTGGGGGCCGGGTACGTGTTCGTGCTGTTCGCAGGCATGGCCAGCGGTTCTGCTGTGACCGCAGGCCTGGCCATCGCGGGTGGCTACGCGTTCGTCATCGCCCTGACCTCGGGCGCGCAGGGCTCCTTCCTCGCCGGGCTGTTCCCGCCCCGTCAGCGCTTCTCCGGCATCGGCATCGCCCGCGAGGCCAACGGCGCCGTCGTCGCCGGATTCACCCCCATGGTCGCCGCGTGGCTCGTCGGGCAGGCCGGCGGTGCCTGGTGGCCGGCGGCGTGCTTCGTCGCGGCGTGCTGCCTGACGTCCGCCGCCGCCGTCGTCCTCTGGCTCCGCGCCCGCCCCGCCGCCGAACACTGAGCCGACGCCCGCCCTCGCCCCTCCGATCCACCGACCCCGAAAGGACCCCATGTCCCGCCCCTCCCGCCTCACCCCGCTGACCCGCCGCCTGCCCGACGTCGCCGAGCTCGCCCCGCTGATGCGGTTCTCCCCGCCTGGGCTCGGGCGCCAGGCCCGGCTCGCCCGGGCGGCCGACGTCGCGGACCTGCGCGCGATCGCCAAGCGTCGCACCCCGGCCGCCGCGTTCGACTACGTGGACGGCGCCGCCAAGCGCGAGGTCACCGCGCGCCGCTCCCGCGAGGTCTTCGATTCGGTGGAGCTGCTGCCGCGGATCCTGCACGGCGTGGCCGCCCCGGACCTGTCGGTCGAGATCGCGGGAGCCCGGTCCGCGCTGCCGTTCGGGATCGCGCCCACCGGCTTCACACGCTTCATGCACGCCGAGGGGGAGGACGCGGGCGCCGCGGCCGCGGCCGCCGCGGGCATCCCGTTCAGCCTCTCCACGATGGGCACCCGCTCGATCGAGGAGACGGCGGCAGCGTCCGGCGACGGCGACCGGTGGTTCCAGCTCTACCTCTGGAGGGACCGCGACCGCGCCCGCGACCTCATCGAGCGCGCCGCCGCGTCGGGCTACGGCGCCCTGCTCGTCACCGTGGACACGCCCGTGGCCGGCCAGCGGCTGCGCGACGTCCGCAACGGCATGACCATCCCCCCGCGGCTGAGCGCCAAGACCGTCGTGGACGCCTCGTACCGTCCCGAGTGGTGGTGGAACTTCCTGACCACGGACCCGCTGACCTTCGCCTCGCTCTCGGACTCCGCCGGCGATCTGCCCAGCATCATCAACGGGATGTTCGACCCCACGCTGAGCCTGCGCGACCTCGAGTGGATCCGCTCGGTGTGGCCCGGCACGCTGATGGTCAAGGGCATCCTCACGCGGGAGGACACGAGGCGGGCGCTCGACGTCGGCGCGGACGGGCTGGTCGTGTCCAACCACGGCGGCCGGCAGCTGGATCGGGCGCCGGTCTCCCTGCAGGCGTTGCCCGCGGTGCGCGAGGAGGCCGGGGCGGACGTGCCGATCGTGCTCGACTCCGGCATCCTGACCGGCGAGGACATCGTGGCCGCCCTCGCCCTGGGCGCCGACTTCACGCTCATCGGCCGGGCGTACCTCTACGGGCTCATGGCCGGCGGCCAGGAGGGCGTGCGTCGCGTGATCGAGCTGCTCGCGAAGGAGGTCGAGGTCGCGATGTCCCTCATGGGCGCCGCGACGACGGCGGACCTCACCCCCGCCAGCGTCCGCGCGCCCTGGCTCGAAGGCTGAGCGCGCCATCGCGGCGCCGCGCTGACGTCGCTCGGCCCGGCCTGCAACGCGGGTTGAGTTGTCGCGGGTCCTGGGCGGGGACACCCGTGAGAACTCAACCCGCGTTGGCATGCGGTGCGGGTGGGCGCCAGGGAGGCGCGCCGGGGATTGTTGAACAATCATCCTTCATGCCTCAAGATTGTGTGACCGGCACCTCAGCCGGGCCCGATCCGAGAGGACTGCACCGTGTCTCACGCGCCGCAGATCGACCTGAACTCCGACGTCGGCGAGTCCTTCGGCTCGTGGACGATGGGGGACGACGCCGCCATCATGCCCTCCGTCTCCTCTGCCAACGTCGCGTGCGGCTTCCACGCGGGCGATCCCTCGGGGATCGCCCAGACCTGCCGTGACGCGGTCGCCGCAGGCGTCACGATCGGCGCGCACGTGGGCTACCGCGACCTCGCCGGCTTCGGCCGCCGCTTCCTGGACTGCACGCCCACCGAGCTGGCCGACGACGTCCTCTACCAGATCGGCGCCCTCGACGCGCTCGCCCGCGCGGCCGGCGGCCGGGTCCGCTACGTGAAGCCGCACGGCGCCCTCTACAACACGATCGTCCGTCACGAGGCGCACGCCCAGGCCGTCGTCGACGGCGTCAGGGCGTTCGGCTCCGACCTCCCGCTGCTGCTCCTGCCCGGCTCCGTCGCCCTGGACAAGGCGGCCGCCGCGGGGCTGCGCGGCGTCGCCGAGGCCTTCGCGGACCGCGGCTACAACCCGGACGGCACGCTCGTCTCCCGCCGCGAGCCCGGCGCGGTCCTCCACGACGAGGACGCCGTCGCCGCCCGCATGGTGCGCCTGGCCACCGAGGGCGTCGTCGCGGCGGTGGACGGCACGGACGTGCGCGTCGACGCCGAGAGCATCTGCCTGCACGGCGACACGCCCGGCGCCGTGGCCATGGCCGCGGCCGTGCGCCGCGCGCTCGAGGGCGCGGGCGTGTCCATCAAGGCCTTCGCATGAGCGCCCCACGTCACCCCGCCGCCACACCGCCGGCCCGCCCGATCCGCTGGGTCGGCACGCAGGGCTTCCTCGTCGAGTGCGCCTCGCTCGAGGACGTCATGGCCGTCCACGCCCACCTCACGGCCCACCCGGCGCGCGGCCAGCGCCAGGTCATGGCCGCCGCCGCGACCGTCCTGGTGACCTTCACCTCGCAGGCCGCCGCCGAGCACGCCGCACCGCGGGTCAGCACCCTCACCCCGGACACCGGTGAGCTGACGGGGGGCCGCATAGTCGAGATCCCCGTGGTCTACGACGGTGAGGACCTCGCCGAGGTCGGCCGGCTCACCGGGCTCGGCGTCGACGGCGTCATCCGGGCCCACAGCGAGGCCGACTGGTTCGCCGCGTTCGGCGGCTTCGCGCCGGGGTTCATGTACTGCGCCTCCGAGGCGGCCCCGTTCGAGGCGCCCCGTCGCAGCTCGCCCCGCACGGCCGTCCCGGCAGGCGCCGTCGCCGTCGCCGGGGCCTTCTCCGCCGTCTACCCGCGCACCTCGCCCGGCGGCTGGCAGCTCCTCGGACACACCACCGCGGCCCTGTGGGACCTCGGCCGCGAGCAGCCCGCCCTGCTGCAGCCCGGCGACCGTGTCCGCTACGTCCCCGTGCGCCCGACGGCGTCCCTCACCTCCGGCGCGGACGCGGCGGTCGACGCCACCCCGCCCGCCGACGCCGCGGCCGGCCTCCCGTCCGTGGCCGGCCGCCGCGGCGTCACCGTCGTGGACCCGGGGCTCCTGACCCTGGTCCAGGACCTGGGCCGCCCGGGCCTGGGCGACCTCGGCGTCGTCGCGTCCGGCGCGGCCGATCGGGACGCGGCGCGCCAGGCGAACCGGCTCGTGGGCAACCGCTCACGCGAGGCGGTGCTGGAGACCGTCCTGGGCGGCCTCACCCTCACCGCGCACGGCCACCAGGTGATGGCCCTGGCCGGCGCCGAGGCCGGCGGGACGATCACCGCGGCCGACGGCGCCACGCGCCGGGTGCTCGCCCGCACGCCGTTCGTCGTGCTGGACGGCCAGACGCTGACGGTGGACGAGCCGGTCGGCGGCCTGCGCGTGTACGTGGGCCTCCGGGGCGGGATCGACGTGCCGCCCGTGCTCGGCAGCCGCTCGACCGACACCCTGTCCGGGCTCGGCCCCGCCCCGCTGACGGCGGGGGACCGCCTCGCCCGCCGCGTCGGCCCGGATGCGAGGGGCGCCGCCGGCGCCTCCGCCGCGAGCCCGACCGCCGCCGGCGCCCCCGCCTCGGCGGAGGCCGGCGTCGCGACGGTGGGGGACCCGGAGACCTCGCTGCGCCCCATGCCCGCGCCCGGCCAGGTGGCCGTGCTGCGCGTGGTCCCCGGCCCCCGCGACGACTGGTTCGGCGAGGCGGGCCTGGAGCGCCTGTTCACGCAGGACTGGGACGTGAGCCAGCAGACCGACCGGATCGGCGTGCGCCTCACGGCCCCCGACGACGGCGCGCCGCTCGAGCGCGTGCGGGAGGGCGAGCTGAAGTCCGAGGGCGCCGTGCGCGGCGCGCTGCAGGTGCCGCCCTCGGGTGAGCCCGTCCTGTTCCTCTCCGACCATCCGGTCACCGGCGGCTACCCGGTGATCGGCGTCGTGGCCCGCGCGGACCTCAGCCTGGCGGCCCAGCTGCCGCCGGGCGCCCGCGTCCGCTTCGTCCCCCATCCCCGCCCCGGCGCCGAGACCGTCGTCGACTCCGCATCGCCCTCCGAGGAGACCCCCGCATGACCACCACCCCCGCCGCCCGCCCCGTCACGCGGGTGCTCATCGCCAACCGCGGCGAGATCGCCGTGCGCGTGGCCCGCGCCGCCCGCGACCACGGCATCGCCTCGATCGCCGTCTACTCGGATCCGGACGCCGACGCCCTGCACGTGGCCGTCGCGGACGAGGCCTTCCACCTGCCGGGCGCGTCCTCGGCGGACACCTACCTGAAGATCGACGCGGTCCTCGACGTCGCCCGCCGCGCCGGCGCCGACGCCATGCACCCGGGCTACGGCTTCCTCTCCGAGAACGCCGACTTCGCGCAGGCCGTGATCGACGCCGGGATGACCTGGATCGGCCCGTCGCCGGACGCCATCCGCGCCCTCGGCGACAAGATCACCGCCCGCTCCCTCGCCCAGCAGGCGGGCGCCCCGCTCGTGCCGGGTTCGGACGGCCCCGTGCCGGACGCCGCCGCCGCGCGCGCGTTCGCCGAGGAGCACGGCCTGCCGATCGCCATCAAGGCGGCCTTCGGCGGCGGCGGCCGCGGCATCCGCGTGGTGCGCGAGCTCGGCGACGTCGAGGACGCGTTCGAGGCGACCGTCCGCGAGGCCGTCGCCGCGTTCGGCCGCGGCGAGTGCTTCGTGGAGCGCTTCCTGGACCGCCCCCGCCACGTGGAGGCCCAGGTCCTCGCCGACGAGCACGGCCACGTGGCCGTGCTCGGCACACGCGACTGCTCCCTGCAGCGCCGCAACCAGAAGCTCGTGGAGGAGGCCCCGGCGCCGTTCCTCACGGACGAGCAGCGCGAGCGCATCCACACCTCCGCCCGCGAGATCTGCCGCGCCGCCGGGTACACCGGGGCCGGCACGGTCGAGTACCTCGTGGCCCCGGACGGCCTCATCAGCTTCCTGGAGGTGAACACCCGCCTGCAGGTGGAGCATCCGGTCACCGAGGAGGTCTTCGGCGTGGACCTGGTGCGCGAGCAGTTCCGCGTCGCCGCCGGCGAGCCGCTGAGCATCCCCGAGGACCCGACGCCGCGCGGCCACGCCCTCGAGTTCCGCCTCAACGCCGAGGACCCGGCGTACGGCTTCCTGCCCGTGCCCGGCCCGATCGACGCGTTCGAGGCCCCCACCGGCCCCGGGGTCCGCATGGACTCCGGCGTCCGCACCGGCTCCGTGGTGCCGGGCGAGTACGACTCCCTGCTCGCCAAGCTCATCGTGTGGGGCGAGGACCGCGCCCAGGCCGTCGCCCGCGCCCGCGACGCCCTGGCCGAGCTGCGCATCGACGGCGTGCCCACCGTGGTGCCGTTCCACCGCGCCGTGCTCGAGCAGGACGCCTTCACCTCGGGGGACCGCCTCGGCGTCTACACCACGTGGATCGAGTCCGAGTTCGCCGAGCCGCTGGCCGAGTCCCCCTACCTGGGCGCCGAGGTGCCCGCCGGCGGCCGCACCGCCGTCACCGTCGAGCTGGACGGCCGCGCCGTGCGCCTGGGCCTGCCCGCCGATCTCTACGCGGCCCTCCTCGGAGGCGGCGGCGCGGGTGCCGCGGCTCCGGCCGGCGCTGCCGCAGGCGCCGGGAAGGCCGACGACGACGGCGCCGTGGCCTCGCCGGTCACCGGCACCCTGGCCTCGTGGAAGGTCGAGGACGGCGCCGAGGTGGCCGAGGGTGACACGGTCGCGATCGTGGAGGCGATGAAGATGGAGACGCCGATCCGTGCCCCGCGTGCGGGCCGGATCCAGCTCCTCGTGGCCGAGACCCCGGCCTCGGTGACGCGCGGCCAGGCGATCGCCCGGCTGGGGGCGTGACGGTGCCGGCGCGCGGCGGTGTCACCGGGGAAGGCCTCGCGCCCGGCGTCGGCGGCGGGGAGTCCGCCCCGGCTCCGGCCCCCGTGGCCGCGGCCGCGCAGCTGCGGCAGCGGATCGCGGCGGCCGGGCTCGTGCCGGGGGAGCGGCTGGGAGAGGTGGCGCTGGCCGCCGAGCTCCAGGTCAGCCGCAACAGCCTGCGCGAGGCGTTCACCATGCTGGCCTCGGAGGGCCTCGTGGAGCGCCGGCCGCACCGCGGGGTGTTCGTGGCGGCGCCCGGTCCGGAGGACGTGCGCGGGCTGTACCGCACGCGTCGGGTGATCCAGCTCGGCGCCCTCGAACACGGCGAGCTCACCCCCGGCGCGGCCCGCCAGCTGCGCTGTGCCCAGGACCTGCTCTCGGGCGGCCCGGACACCCCCGCGCGGGTCCTGGGCGACGCCAACCATCGCGTCCACGTCGGCATCGTGGACCTGGCCGGCGCCCCCGAGCTCACGCGGCTCATGGCGTCGGTGCAGGCCCGCGTGCGCCTGGCGTTCCATCCCATGGACGAGCAGACGCGCCTGCACGTGCAGTTCGCGGACCGCAACCGGTGGATCGTGGAGCGGCTGCTGGCCGGCGACCTCCCCGCGGTGCACGCCATGTTCGGCGACTACCTGGACGAGGCGGAGCAGTTCGTCCTGGCGCACCTCGCCGCCGTGGGGGACTGACCGCCTGCCCGGGCCCTGACGGTCACGGGACCTGGAACATCCGGTCCGGCAGGTCCGTGATGAGCATGTGCCCGGGCGCGTGCGTGATGGCCAGCGGCGGGCGGGACTCCATGATCGCCGCCTGCGGCGTCACCCCGCACGCCCAGAACACGGGCAGGTGGCCCTGCGGGACCTCGACGGCGTCGCCGAAGTCCGGTGCCGACAGGTCCGTGATCCCGAGGCCGGCCGGGTCGCCCACGTGCACGGGCGCGCCGTGCACCGCGGGGTAGCGGGAGGTGATGCGCACGGCGTCGGCCACACGGTCGGCGGGGATGGGGCGCATCGAGACCACGAGCGGGCCCGAGAGGCGGCCCGCCGAGGCGCAGCGCCGCGTGGTGCGGTACATCGGCACGTTCACACCGGCGTCCTGGTGGGCCATCCGGATGCCCTCGGCCACCAGGGCGGACTCGAAGGTGAACGAGCAGCCGATCACGAACGTCACGAGGTCGTCCCGCCACACGTCGAGCAGATCCGTGGGGCGGTCCGTCTCGACGCCGTCGCGGTACACCACGTACTGCGGCACGTCCGTGCGGACGTCGCCGTCCAGCGCGGGGCCGTTGACCTCGCCGGCCTCGAACACGCCGAGCAGCGGCAGGGCCTGGGGGTTGCGCTGGGCGAAGAGCAGGACGTCGTAGGCGTGGTCCTGCGGGATCGAGACGAGGTTCGCCTGCGCGTAGCCGTCGGCGATCCCCGAGGTCGGCCGCACGAGCCCCGCGCGGAACCGCTCGCGGGCCTGCGCGGGGGTCGTGGCGCCGTCCAGCGGCGGCAGCGGCGTCGTCGTGGTCATCTCAGGCACCGGTGATCATCTCGACCATGGGGATGAACCCGCGCACCGCGATGAACACGGAGACGATCCACGCGAGCGCGCCGATCACGAGCAGCCACCCGGGGTAGCGGTAGCCGTGCAGCAGGTCGCGGCGGCGCCAGGCCACGTACAGGAGGGCGGCGAAGCCGACCGGCAGGATCATGCCGTTGAACGCGCCGGCGAACACGAGCAGCGTCTGCGGGGCCTGGCGCAGCGCCAGGTAGAGGGCGGTGCAGACCACGATGAAGGCGACCGTCAGCAGGTTGCGGGTGCGGGCGCTGGTGGTGGAGCGGGTGACGAAGCTGATCGAGGTGTACGACGCGCCGATCACGGAGGTGACGGCGGCGGCCCACAGGACGATGCCGAACATGCGCAGGCCGATGTCGCCGGCGGCGGCCTGGAAGGCGGAGGCGGCCAGGTTGTCCTTGGACAGCACCGCCCCCGAGGCGACGACGCCGAGGATCGCCAGGAACAGGAGGGCGCGCATCAGGCCGGTCACGAGGATCGAGGCCACGGAGCTGCGGGTGATGTCCTGGACGTCGTCCACGCCCTTCACTCCGGAGTCGATCATGCGGTGGGCACCCGCGTAGGTGATGTAGCCGCCGATGGTGCCGCCCACGAGGGTGACGATCACGAAGAAGTCGACCTCCTCCGGCATCACGGACTGGCGCAGGGCCTCGCCCACGGGCGGGGCGGAGGTGATGGCCACGTACAGCATCAGCAGGATCATGACGGCGCCGAGCGCCACCACGATCCGGTCCAGGGCCACGCCGGCGCGCTTGGAGAGGAAGATCAGCAGCGCGATGAGCGCGGAGACGCCGCCACCGATCAGGGGGTCGACGCCGAGCATGGCGTTCGCGCCGAGGCCGGTGCCGGCGATGTTGCCGATGTTGAAGACCATGCCGCCGAGGAACACGAGCGCGGCGAGGACCCAGCCGAGGCCGGGCAGGACGCGGTTCGCCAGCTCCTGGGCGCGCATGCCGGAGACGCCGATGACGCGCCACACGTTCATCTGGACGGCGATGTCGATGAGGATCGAGACCAGGATGGCGAACGCGAACGCGGCGCCCATCCGGACGGTGAACGTGGCGGTCTGCGTGATGAAGCCGGGGCCGATGGCCGAGGTGGCCATGAGGAACATGGCGCCGAGCAGTGCGGTGCGCCGGGTGGCGCTCGCGGCACGGGAGTCCGTCTTCGGTGCGGTGCCCGAGGGGGTCGCGCCGTCCGGCCCGGCGTGGGGGATGTCTGCGTGGGACACGGTGGTCACCTTCGTCGAGGGCGCCGGGCGAGGTGACGGGCGTCACGAGGCGCTGGGGGAGACGGTAGCTGTTGTTGAACAATCCTGGCAACAGCGAGACCGGGTGTCGTGGCGTCCCCGTCCGAAGGAACGCCTCACCTGTCTGGCGCGCCCCGCCCGGCGCCGCGAGCATGGAGACATGTCGCACACGTCTGAACAGTCCTCGCCCCTGGCAGATCAGCTCCCGCCGGGCGGTCCCGACGAGCCGCACGCCACCGGCGGCGTGCATGCCCGCCTCAACTGGCTCCGCGCGGGCGTGCTCGGTGCCAACGACGGCATCGTGTCCGTCGCGGCCACCGTCGTCGGTGTCGCCGGTGCGACGACGGCGTTCACCCCGATCCTGCTGGCCGGCGCCGCGGCCGTGGTCGGCGGCGCCTTCTCCATGGCGCTGGGCGAGTACGTGTCCGTCTCCTCGTCCTCCGACTCGCAGAAGTCGCTGATCGCCAAGGAGCGCCGTGAGCTCGAGGAGGATCCCGAGGGTGAGCTGGAGGAGCTCGTGCAGCTCTACGAGGCGGACGGCCTGAGCCGGGCCACGGCCGAGGCCGCCGCGCGGGAGCTCACCGAGAAGGATGCGCTCGCCGCGCATCTGCGCATGGAGCTGGGCATGGCGGAGGAGGACGTCGTCAGCCCGTGGGCCGCCGCCGGGGCGTCCTTCCTTGCGTTCCTCGTGGGCGCGCTGCTGCCCTTCCTGACGGTCGTCCTGGCGCCGGTGGGCCTCCGCGTCCCGTTCACGTTCGCCGTCACCCTCGTGGCCCTCGCCGTCACCGGCTGGGTCGGGGCCCGGCTCGGCGACGCGCCCGCGCTGCGGGCGGCCGTGCGCGTCGTCCTCGGCGGCGCCCTGGCGCTCGGCCTGACCTTCGCGGTGGGCTCGCTGCTGGGGGCGTCGGTCGCCTGATCCACGCCGGAGGGGTGGGCCGGCCCAGCGCCCGTGGCCGCGCCGTGGCGCGCGCGGAGCGGCCCCGGGGGCCGAGGACCGTGCGCATACCACAGGCGCCCCCCCGTCGAGTTGAAGCGACGCCCACGGTTCGCGTAAGGTGGGACGGCGCACGCCGCGTTGTTCTCGTCGTTCCATCGGTCAGGTGACCGGGCGGACGGCGGGTCGGAAAAGCAACGCGCTCCCGCAGACCGGATCCCGGGACGTCCTCAGGGCGGACCGGGGCTCACCGTCCACACCAGCGATCCCATAAGGAACTTCGGTTGGCTCTCACCCAGCCTGGTCCCCCTTTTCGAGAAGTCGCAGTAAGAGTGCGGTGTCCACACCCGGGGCGGGGCTCACAACAGGTGTCCGCGGACAGGTCCGCGGCTCGCCGCCATGCGGGTTCCGCCCGTCCTTTTACTACTACTTGCCACGAGGAGTGATCATGGCAGCTCACTGCCAGGTAACCGGGGCTGGGCCGGGATTCGGCCACAGCATCTCCCACTCGCACCGTCGCACCAAGCGCCGGTTCGACCCGAACATCCAGAAGAAGACCTACTGGGTCCCCTCCCTGCGCCGCAACGTCACGCTGACGCTGTCCGCCAAGGGCATCAAGACCATCGACGTGCGCGGGATCGACGCCGTCGTGGCGGACCTGATCGCGAAGGGAGTGAAGCTCTGACATGGCCAAGGACAAGGACGTTCGTCCGATCATCAAGCTGAAGTCCACCGCCGGGACCGGGTTCACCTACGTGACCCGCAAGAACCGCCGGAACAACCCGGACCGCATCACCCTGAAGAAGTACGACCCGGTGGTCCGCAAGCACGTCGACTTCCGAGAGGAGCGCTGAGATGGCCAAGAAGTCCAAGATCGCCAAGAACGAGCAGCGCAAGGCCATCGTCGCCCGCTACGCCGAGAAGCGTCTCGAGCTGCGCAAGACCCTCGTGGACCCGAACGCCTCGGACGAGGCCCGCGAGGCCGCTCGCCTGGGCCTGCAGAAGCTGCCCCGCGACGCCTCCCCGGTGCGCGTGCGCAACCGCGACGCCATCGACGGCCGTCCGCGCGGCACCTTCCAGCGCTTCGGCATCTCCCGCGTGCGCTTCCGCGACATGGCGCACCGTGGCGAGCTGCCCGGCGTGACCAAGTCCTCCTGGTGACCCGCGGCCCGGTCTCCGGGCGTTAGGCACCACCACGACGGCGGCGCCCCTCCTTGAGAGGGGCGCCGCCGTCGTCGTGCATCGGGGGCGAAGGCCGTCAGGGTCACAGGAAATCGCGGATTCTCGCCGTTCGGGGGGCGAATCGCCGGCCCGGAGGTGGTACGTTCACAACTGGCAGCCCGGTCCGAACGGTCCGGGAACCGTAACCGACGTCCCATAGGGAGGACCCATGGCCATGAACCGCAAGGAACTCGTCGCCGCCGTCGCAGAGCGCTCCGGCAACACCCAGGCCGCTGTCAGCGACGTGCTGGACGCCCTTTTCGAGGTGTTCACCGCTCAGGTCAAGAAGGGCGAGAAGGTCTCGATCCCGGGCTGGCTGGCCGTGGAACGCACCGAGCGCAAGGAGCGCACCGGTCGCAACCCGCGCACCGGTGAGGAGATCACCATCCCGGCCGGTCACTCCGTGAAGGTGACCGCCGGCTCCAAGCTCAAGGCCGCCGCCTCCGAGTGATCCCGGTCGCGACGCGGGTCCCCGGACCCGCGTCGGACACCGCAGGACGGGCGCCCCACCCTCGGGTGGGGCGCCCGTCGTCGTGTCCGGCCGCGTAGGATGGGCGGACGATCGTCCGGCCGACGTGGACCGGGGCCGTCAGGAGAGGAGTCGTGGCATGCGCAGCGCCGTCGCCGCCGCTCCGTGGGCCCCGTCCGGCCTCGAGGACGCCCCTCCGCGCGTCGTGCGTGGGCCGGCCCGTCTGGCCCGGGGCTGGGCCGGGGCCCTGGCGATGACCGCCCTGGCCGCGCTGTTCCACACCGCCGCCGAGCCCGGCCACGGGTTCCCCGAGGTCGGCGTGGTCGCCTTCGCGGCCGTCCTCGCCGCCCCGCTCTGCACCGCCCTGGCGGGCCGCGCCCTCTCGCTGTGGCGCACCGCCGCCGCCGTCGCGATCGCCCAGGGGCTGTTCCACGTGCTCTACGGGCTCGCCGCCGGCGGCCACGCCGTGGCGCCTGCCGCCGGCGTCGACCCCGCCCACCTCGGCCACGCCCGTCCCGGCGCCGGGGCCCTCCTGGCACCGGGGGAGGCCCTGTCCGGCGCCCCCGCCGGCCACCTGACCGACCTGCGCATGCTCGCGGCCCACGTGATCGCCGCGGTCCTCACCGTGCTGGTGCTGCGGCGCGGTGAGGCCCTCGTGCTCACCATCGCCGAACGCGTGGTGGCCGTCGTCTGCCCGCCGCCGGCAGCGCACGGCCCCCTGCCGACGCCGGCCCGCCTCCGTGTCCCCGTCCCGCCGGTGCTCCGGCCGGTGACGTCCCTCGCCCTCCTCAGCTCTCCGGGGCGGCGCGGCCCGCCGTTCGCCCTCGCGGCCTGAGGACGCCGGCTCCGTCCGCGTCTCGAGCCCCGACCGCGCCCGACGACCCTTCGGAACGGTCCGCCCGCGACTCCCGTCCGGGACCGCGGCAGACCCGTGAGGACACCACCATGCATCACCAGACCACCCCTGTCCGCCGCGCCGCTCGCGCCGCAGCCGGACTCACCCTGCTGCCCGCCCTCGTCGTCGCCGGAGCCGCCCCCGCGGCCGCGCACGACGAGCTCATCCGCACCGCCCCCGCGGTCGGCGAGACGGTCACGACGGCGCCGTCGGAGGTCTCACTGACCTTCAGCGGCGAGCTGATCGACGGCGAGGGCATCCAGAACCTCGTGCAGGTCCGCGACGCCGACGGCAACCAGTGGCAGTCCGCCGCCGGCACCGGGGACGGCCCCACCTTCTCCGCGCCGCTGTGCGAGGGCCTGCCCAACGGCGACTACGAGGTCGCCTACCGCGTCGTCTACTCGGACGGACACTCCGAGGAGCGCTCGTTCGACTTCGCGGTGGACGACCCGGCCGCACCGGCCGCCGGCACCGCGCCCCAGGGCTGCGGCACCGCCGTCGCCGGGGCCTCGACCGCCGCCTCCCCGGAGGCCACGGCAGGCCAGGGCGACGCCGCCTCGGCCGATGCGACCGCGCAGGCGGACGGCTCCGACGCCGCGCAGCCCGCGGACTCCGACGCGCTGCCCGCCTGGGTGTGGGTCGCCGGCATCGCCGGCCTGGCCGTGCTCGTGGTGGCCTTCCTCCTGATGGGCCGCCGCGCCCGCGCACTCGGCCACCTCGACGACGGCCGCTGACCTCTGATCCCCGGCCGGCCCCCTGAGGGGACCGGCCCCGCCCTCGCGCGCCCGCACGCCCCGCGCGTCGTCGCGCGCCCGCATGACAAGGAACCCCACAGACATGACCACCACCTCCCCCCGCGTCCCTCGCCGCCTCGGCGCCGCCGCCGTGCTCGCCGTCGCCGCCCTCGGCCTGACGGCCTGCGCCGGAGACGACGTCGGGTCCGCCCCGAGCGCGTCGGACGCCTCGAGCGTCGCGCCGGCCACGGACGCCTCGTCGGCCGCGTCCACCGCGGACGGCCAGGCCGCCGGCCTCACGATCACCGACCCGTGGACGAAGGCCACCGAGGAGGGCATGACCGGCTCCTTCGGCATGCTCGAGAACTCCTCGGACCAGGACCTGCACATCGTCGGCGTCCGCTCGGAGCTGGGCGAGACGGTCGGGCTCCACGAGATGGTCTCCGACGAGGACGGCCAAATGGTGATGCAGCAGTCCCCGGACGGCTTCACGGTGCCCGCCGGCGGGTCCTTCGAGCTGGCCCCCGGCGGCGCCCACGTGATGCTGATGGGCCTGACCGAGCCGATCGAGCCCGGCGAGGAGGTCGCCTACGAGCTCGAGCTGGAGGACGGCTCCACCATGGAGGTCGTCTCCGTGGCCCGCCCGTTCGGCGGCGCCAACGAGTCCTACCACGGCGGCGAGGCGGAGGAGTCGGACGAGCATGCCGACCACTGACCCCGCCGAGCACCCGGACGCCCCCCGCGGGGAGGACGCCCGCCAGGCGTCCCCCCGCGGGGAGGACGCCCGCCCGGCCCTCCCGGCCGGGCCCTCCCGCCGCGGCCTGCTCTTCGGGGCGGGCGCGGTGGGCGGCGGCCTGCTGGGCACCGCGCTCGGCTACGGCGCCGGCCACGCCTCGGCCACCCCGGACGCGCCCGCCGCGTCGGGGGCGGCCGGGGCGGGGGCCTCGCCCTCCGAGGTCATGGGCGACACCGGCATCGAGGGCGAGGTCGGCCGGGCCGGCTGGGCCGAGCCCGGCGGCCAGTCCGCCCGGGTGGCCGTCAGCTCGCCCGTGGGCACGGACACCGTGCCGTTCCACGGGCCGCGCCAGGCCGGCGTCGACACCCCGGCCCAGGCCCACGCGGTGTTCCTCGCCCTCGACCTGCTCCCGGACACGGACCGGCTGGGGATCGAGCGGATGCTGCGCCTGCTCACCGACGACGCCGCGCGCCTCACCCAGGGCCGGGCCACGATCGCGGACACCGAGCCGGAGCTCGCCGCCGCCCCCGCACGGCTCACCGTGACGTTCGGCTTCGGCCCGGAGCTCGTCCGCCGCGTGGCCCCGGACCGGGCCCCGGCCTGGCTGCGCCCGCTGCCGGCGTTCGAGCAGATCGACCGCCTGGACCCCGCGTTCAGCGACGGCGACCTGCTGCTGCAGATCTGCGGCGACGACCGGATGTCCGTGGCCCACGCCCGGCGCATGCTCCTCAAGGCGGCCCGGCCGTTCGCCACCGAGCGCTGGGTGCAGGAGGGCTTCCGCTCCGCCCGCGGCGCCCATCCCACCGGCACCACCATGCGCAACCTCTTCGGGCAGGTGGACGGCACCGGCAACCCGGCGGCGGACACCCCGCATCTCGACCGCGTGGTGTGGGGCGTGGGCGCCGAGCAGGTGGGCGTCACCCCGTGGATCGCGGACGGCACGTCCGTGGTGATCCGGCGCATCGAGATGCTCATGGACACGTGGGACGAGCTCGACCGCCCGGCCAAGGAGAAGGTCATCGGCCGTCGCCTCGGCACCGGGGCGCCGCTCACCGGCGAGCAGGAGCACGACGAGCCGGACTTCGCGGCGCTCGGCCCCGCCGGGTTCCCCGTGATCCCGGACATCTCCCACCTGCGGCGCGCCCGGATGGACGTGCCGGAGTACGGGATGCTGCGCCGCGGCTACAACTACGACGACCCGCGCGGGGCGCTGGAGGCGGGCTCCGGCCTGATCTTCGCCGCCTACCAGGCGGACGTGGACCGGCAGTTCGTCCCGGTGCAGGCCCGGCTCGCCGAGTCGGACCACCTGAACCTGTGGACCGTGCCCGTGGGCTCGGCGGTCTTCGCGATCCCGCCGGGCTGCGCCGAGGGCGGGTTCGTGGGCGACGCCCTGTTCGCCTGACCCAGGGGCCCGACGACGGCGGGGCCGCTCCCGCCGTCTTCGGGCGTCCGCATGCTTTGAGAGGATGGACCCCATGTCCGCCGCCACCGCCCCCGCCCGGGGCAGCCACCCCACCGAGAACGACGACGCCGCCCGCCCCGGTCCGTCGGGGCCGGTCGGAGTGCCCCGGTGGATCTGGGTGCTCGTGGCCGCCGCGGGAGCCGCCGGCCTCGCCGCCGCCGGCTGGCTGACCGGCGTCACCGCCGCGCGCCAGCTCTCCGACCCGGGGTGGATCACCCGCTGGGGCGTGCCCGTGGGGGAGCTCGTCTCCAACCTGGCGATGTCCCTGACCATCGCCGCGCTGATCTTCGCGGCCGGGGTCCTGCCGCCCCACGCGGCGGGCACGGAACGGTGGCACCGCTCCGCCCGGCAGCGGCGCGAGGACGCGGACGCCGCACCGCTGCCCGAGCACCCCGCGTTCACCCGCGTGATGCGGATCGCCGCCGTCAGCGCCGGCGTGTGGACGGTGGCCGCGCTGGCCGTCGGCGTGCTGTCCTACTCGGACCTCGCCGGCATCCCCGTCACGGCGGGGCAGGGCTTCACGGACGGCCTGGCGGCCTACGTGGTCGGCATCTCGGTGGGCCAGGCGTGGTTCTGGGTCACCGTGATCGCCGCCGTCGTGACCACGTTGGCGATCGCCGTCCGCTCCCACAACGGCCTGTTCTGGACCGGCATCCTGGCGATGCTCGCCCTCGTGCCCCTGGCCCTGATCGGGCACGCGGCGGGCGGTGACGACCACAACGGCGCCGTGAACTCGATCGGCCTGCACCTGCTCGGCGTCGTCGTGTGGGTGGGCGGACTGCTCGTGCTCGTCGCGATCTCGGACACCCTCGTCGGGCCCAACGGGGCGCAGGGGCGGGGCCGCAGCCTGCGCCGGCAGGGTCCGGCGCCCCTGCTGCACACGGTCCTGACCCGGTACTCCGTGCTCGCCGGGCTGGGCCTGGTCACGGTGGCGCTGTCCGGTGTGGTCAACGCGTCGATCCGCATGGACGATCCGGCTCAGCTGCTGAGCCCCTACGGCATCCTCGTGTCGGCCAAGTTCCTGGCGGCCCTGGGCCTCGGCCTGATCGGCCTGCTGCACCGCCGGTGGGTGATCCCCCGCCTCGACGCCGGTCCGGACCGTCCCAGCCCCGCCCCCGCGCGTCGCCTGCTGTGGCAGCTCATCGCCGTGGAGGCCGTGATCATGGGCGCCGTCATGGGCGTCTCCTCCGTGCTCTCCCGGACGGCCCCGCCCGTGCCGGAGGAGATCGCGCCGGACGCCTCCCCGGCCCGCATCCTCACCGGCTACGAGCTGCCGCCGGCCCTCGAGGGCGCCCGGTGGATCACGATGTGGCGGTTCGACTGGCTGTGGGTCGCGATCATCGCGTTCCTGACCCTCTGGTACCTGCGCTCCGTGTGGCAGCTGCGCCGCCGCGGCGACCGCTGGCCCGTGCTGCGCACCGTCGCGTGGCTCGCGGGCCTGGCCGTGCTGCTGTGGGCGACCTCCGGGTCCCCGGCCGTGTACGGCCGCGTCCTGTTCAGCGCGCACATGGTGGGCCACATGACGCTGACGATGCTCAGCCCCGTCTTCCTCGTCCTGGGCGCGCCGATCACCCTGGCGCTGCGGGCCCTGCCGTCCCGCACGGACGGGACGCGCGGCCCGCGCGAGTGGATCCTGTGGATCGTGCACTCCCCGTGGGGTCGGTTCATCACGAACCCGATCGTGGCGGGGGTCAACTTCGCCGGCTCGATCCTGGTGTTCTACTACACGGACTTCTTCCGGTTCTCGCTGGAGACCCACGTGGGCCACGAGTTCATGAACGTCCACTTCCTGCTGACCGGGTTCCTGTTCGCCCTGGTCATGATCGGCTCGGATCCGCTGCCGCGCCGGCCCCCGTACGCCCTGCGGCTCGTGCTCCTGATGGCCACGATGATCTTCCACGCCTTCATCGGCGTGGCCATGACCACCTCCACCGGCCTGATGCAGGCGTCCTGGTTCGGCAACATGGGCCGCGACTGGGGTCCCACTGCCCTCGAGGACCAGCGGATCGGCGGCGCGGTGATGTGGGGCATCGGCGAGTTCCCCACCGTGATGATGGCGGTGATGGTGGCCGTGCTCTGGTATCGCAGCGACCGCAAGAACGCGGTCCGGCTGGACCGGCAGGCCGACCGCGACGGCGACGCGGAGCTGCGTCGCTGGAACGAGATGTACGCCCGCATGCACGGCACCCCGGTCACCGACGCCCCGAGCGGTGCCGAGCCCGCGGCCCGTGACTCCTCCACCGGCCCCGAGGAGGCCCGTGATGTCCGCTGACCTCCTCCCTCCCCTCGGCAGCCCGGCCGCGCCCCGGCGTGGTCGGCTGCGCCTCGTGGCCGCCGTCGCGGCCGGTCTGCTGGCCCTGACGGGCTGCGGGGCCGGGGACGGCGATCCGGCCGCCGCGTCCGCGCCCGCGGACGGAGTCCACGACGACGCCGGCACCGCGGCGCCCACGGAGTCGGCGGCCCCGGAGGGGCTCGGCCTGGGCGACCGTCAGGACGAGCGCATGGCGGAGGCCGCGGCCGAGCGTGCGGCCACATTCGGCTTCGTCCGGCAGCGGGCCGCCACGGCGGAGGAGATCGACGCGGCCCGCGAGGACTCCCGGGACCGGCGTGCGGACGCGGACCGGACCACCGTGCAGCCGGCGCAGTGCAAGGCGCCGCTGACCGCCCTGGACTTCTCTCCGATCATCCTCGACGCGGCCGAGGCCACGCGGGTGGACGTCGGCGCCGACACCTTCACGGGCACGGGCACCGTGGAGGTCGCCCGGCTCACGGGCCAGGGCCGCCAGGACGTCGAGCGGCACCTCCAGACCGTCAACGCCCTGCGCGCCGACTGCCGCGAGATGACCATGACCGTGCAGGAGGGGGACGCGACCGTCGACTACCGCCTCGAGGTCTCCGACGCGCCGCTGTCCGACGGCACCCCCGCGCAGTCCGCCCTCGTGTGGGAGCGGACCCTGGCCTCGGAGTCCGAGCCCCAGCTCACGGCCCAGGTGCTCACCGCCGTCACCTCCGACGCCGTGGTCATGGTCTCCTTCGTGGGCCGGCCCGAGGCCGGGCGCAAGGAGTTCACGCTCATCGCCGAGGAGATGCTGGCCGCCGCCCTGGCCGCCGACTGAGCCGGGCCCGCCCGGCGGCGTCGTCTTTCCCCCTGTGACGCCGCCGGCGTCCGCTCACGGCTGACGCGTCCGGGACGTGCGCCATGATGGTGGGCATGACCGCACCGCAGACCCCGAACCCCGCCCCGTCCGCTGACGCCCCCGCCGCCGTGCCGCGCGCGGCCACCCGGGTGCGCGCGTCCGAGCTCGTGGGCCGCGGCTGGCTGAACACCGGCGGCGAGCAGGTGGCCCTCGAGGACCTGCGCGGCAAGGTCGTCCTCCTCGACTTCTGGACGTTCTGCTGCATCAACTGCCTGCACGTCCTGGACGAGCTGCGCCCGCTCGAGGAGGAGTTCGCGGACGTGCTCGTCACGGTGGGCGTGCACTCGCCCAAGTTCGAGCACGAGGCGGACCCGGACGCGCTCGCGGCCGCCGTCGAGCGCTACGCCATCGAGCACCCCGTGCTGGACGACCCCGAGCTGACCACGTGGCAGGCGTACTCGGCGCGCGCGTGGCCCACCCTCGTGGTGGTGGACCCGGAGGGCTACATCGCCGCGCACCTGTCCGGCGAGGGGCACGTGGCCGGGCTCTACGGGCTCGTGCGCGAGCTCGTGGCCGAGCACGAGGCCAAGGGCACGCTGCACCGCGGCTCGGGCCCCTACGTCCCGCCCACGCCCGTGGCCCGGGACCTGTCGTTCCCCGGCAAGGCCGTGTCCCTCGGCGGCCGCGGCTCCCGCCCGGGCACGTTCCTCGTCTCGGACACCGGCCACCACCGCCTCCTGGAGGTCGCCGAGGACCTGACCACGGTGCTCCGCGCGTTCGGCGGCGGGGACCCCGCCGCGGCGGACGCGGGCCAGGCCGAGCTCGCATTCCCCACGCCCGGGGAGAAGGGCCACGCGGACGGCGGGCCGGACCAGGCGCTGTTCAACGAGCCCCAGGGCCTGGCGCTGCTGCCCGAGGACGTCGCGGGGCGCGTCGGCTACGACGTCGTCGTGGCGGACTCCGTCAACCACCGGCTGCGGGGCCTGCGCCTGTCGGACGGGCGCGTCAGCACCCTCGCCGGCAACGGCGTGCAGAAGCTCATCGACTCCGAGCGCGCCAAGGAGGCCGCCGCCGTCGACGACGAGGGGGACGTCGCCGTCGACCTCGCGGACCTGCCCGGGGAGCCGACCGCGATCTCGCTGTCCTCCCCGTGGGACGTCGTGTGGCACCCCGCCCTGGGGCGTGTGGTGATCGCGATGGCCGGCACGCACCAGCTCTTCGACTTCGACCCCGTCACGGGCGCGCTCGCGGTGCACGCGGGCACGGCGCTCGAGGGCCTGCTGGACGGCGACGCCGGACGGGCCTGGTTCGCGCAGCCCTCGGGGCTGTCCGTGGGCGCGGACGGCACGCTGTGGGTCGCGGACTCGGAGACCTCCGCGGTGCGCTGGGTGCGGACCGGGGAGGACGGGCGCCGCGAGGTCGGGACCGCCGTCGGGGCGGGCCTGTTCGACTTCGGCCACGTGGACGGGGAGGCGGACCGCGCGCGCCTGCAGCACGCGCTGGGCGTCACAGCCCTGCCGGACGGCTCCGTGCTGATCGCCGACACGTACAACGGCGCGATCCGCCGGTACGCCCCGGCCGGCGAGGACGCCGCGGGCCGGGCGGTCCCGGCCACGGTGACCACGGTGGCGCGCGGACTGCTCGAGCCCTCGGACGTGCTCGTGGAGCACGACGCGGACGGGAACGACACTGCGATCGTGGTGGTCGAGTCCAACGCCCACCGGCTCACGCGGCTGGCGGTGCCGGAGGAGTTCCTCACCGTGGACGAGGGCGCGCGGCAGACGCAGCGTCCCCGCACCCCGGTGGTGGCCGGCGACCTGGACCTGACGATCGGCTTCGCCGCGCCCACGGGGCAGAAGCTGGACGACCGCTGGGGCGACCCCACGCAGCTGAAGGTCTCCTCGTCCCCGGAGGAGCTGCTGCTCGAGGGCGCCGGCACGTCCACGGGGCTGCACCGGACGCTGCGGCTGAACCCCGAGGTCGAGGAGGGCGTCCTGCACATCACCGCCCGGGCCGCCGCGTGCGACGGGGAGAAGGGGCAGCCCATCCCGGACCACGCCGCCTGCCACCTGTACCAGCAGGACTGGGGCATCCCGGTCACGGTGCACACCCCGGACCGGGCCCCGAAGGGCGCCGAGACCCGCCTGGACCTGGACCTGCGCGGGATACACTGAGCGCGTCGTCCGCCCCCGACCCCGAAGGCTGCGCCCCACCATGACCACGCTCATCGTCACCTCGTCCGCCCACGGATCCACGCGAGAGATCGCCGAGCGTGTCGCGGAGGTGCTGCGCACGTCGCAGGCCGTCCCGACCGTGGTGGAGGACGTCGAGGGCGCCGCCGCGTGGCTGGCCACGGCGGACGCGGTGATCGTCGCGGCCCCGGTCTACACGGGCTCGCTCGCCGCCGACGCGCGGGCGTTCCTCGACACCCGTCGGGCCGAGCTGGCGGACCTGCCGCTCGTGATCCTGGCCTCCGGCGGCGCGCCCGAGCTGGCCCCGCCGGTGCGGGAGAAGCTCGAGTCCTACGGTCCGCGCGAGGTGGCGTACTTCCGCGGGGCGCTCGTCGAGGAGCGCCTGGGCCGGCTGGAGAAGCTCAAGCTCAAGCTCTCCCGCAACGAGCACTACGGCGACTACCGCGACTGGGACGCCATCGAGGCCTGGGCCAAGACCCTCTCCGGCGCCGGCGTCCGCTGACCTCACCCACCGCGCTCGTCGACGAGACGGCGGGGGCGCAGGAGCCTCCACAGCCGCTGTCGTTGACGAAACGGCGCCGGAGGCGCTCGTGCCCGCGGCGGAGGCGAGCGGTTAGCCTGGCCGCATGTCCCCTTCCGCCCGTCGCCCCGCCGCGTCCTCCCGCCCCGCCCGGCCCCGCCCGACGACGGCGCCCCTCGCCCTGCCCGACCGGCCCGGGTGGGTGCGGCTCGCCGCGGGCGCGGTGGTCCCGGGCGTCATCGCCGCCGCCGCGGCGCTCGCGGCCCTGCAGGTGTTCGTCCTCAACCCGTTGGCCGCCGCGCCCGGCGACCGCAGCCTCGGGAGGATCTACGCGGACCTGAGCGCGGCGGGCCAGCTCGGCGTCCCCTTCGTCCTGTCGGCCGTGATCCTGGCGGCCGGGCTCGGTGTGGCCGCCGTCCTGTGGTTCCTCACGTGGCGTCGCGAGGAGGTCGACCCGCTGGCGGTCCTCGCCCTGGGCCTCGCCTCGCTCGTCGCCGCGTCCCCGGCCTACTTCATGGCCTCGTTCGGGCCGGGCATGGCGCTCGCGGACACCTACGGCATCGGCGGGGGCGACCACAGCCCGTGGTCCTGGCCGATCTACGTGGTCAGCATGCTGGCGTCGGCGGGGCTGGTCGCCGTCGTCGTGCTCCTGCTGCGCGGTCCGGCGGGCGGACTCGGCGCCCCGCGGCGCCGGGCCTAGGCTGGCGGGACCGACCTGACCACGACCCCACCAGGAGGACGCACATGACCATCCGCGCCGGCATCGTCGGATACGGGAACCTCGGCCGCAGTGTGGAGAAGCTCGTGAAGCTCCAGCCGGACATGGAGCTGGTGGGCATCTTCTCGCGCCGCACCGGCCTGGACACGGACACGCCCGTGCTCCCGGCGGAGCGGGCCGCCGAGCACGCCGGGGAGATCGACGTGCTGTTCCTCTGCCTCGGCAGCGCCACGGACATCCCCGAGCAGGCGGCCGGCTACGCGCGGCACTTCACCACCGTGGACACCTACGACAACCACCAGCTCATCCCGCGGCACCGCTCCGAGATGGACGCCGCGGCCCGGGAGGGCGGGCACGTGGCGATGATCTCCACCGGCTGGGACCCGGGCCTGTTCTCGGTGAACCGGGTGCTGGGCGCGGCGCTGTTCCCGCAGCCGCAGCAGAACACGTTCTGGGGCAAGGGCCTCTCGCAGGGCCATTCCGACGCCGTCCGGCGGGTCCCCGGCGTGCGGCGCGGCGTGCAGTACACGATCCCCAGCGAGGAGGCGATCGCCGAGGCCCGCGCCGGACGGGGCGCCGAGATCACCGGCGCCTCCGCGCACGTGCGTGAGTGCTACGTGGTGGCCGACGAGGCCGACCACGCGGCCATCACCGAGGCCATCACCACGATGCCCGACTACTTCGCCCCGTACGAGACCACCGTGCACTTCATCTCCGAGGAGGAGTTCGAGCGCGACCACCAGGGCATGCCGCACGGCGGCCACGTCGTCACCTCGGGCGACCTCGGCGGCTCGCGCAGCGCGGTCGAGTTCGTGCTGGAGCTGGAGTCCAACCCCGACTTCACCGCCGCCGCGCAGGTCGCCTACGGCCGTGCCGCCGCGCGGCTGAAGGCCCAGGGGGAGACGGGGGCGCGCACCGTGCTCGAGGTCGCCCCGTACCTGCTCTCGCCCACGGGGCTGGACGAGCTGATCCGCCGGGACGTCTGAGCCGCGGCGAGGCGTCCGGCGCGGGGCACCGGGCCGGGCGCCGCCGTCGTCGGCCTCAGGCCAGCAGCAGGGCGACGGCGATCATCGCGGGGATCGCGACGATCGTGGTGACCAGGATCGTGTCCTTCGAGACGCGCAGGCCCGTGTCGTAGCGGACGGCGGTGACGAACACGTTCTGTGCGGTCGGCAGGGAGGCCAGGACGACGGCGACGAACACGTGCCGCGCGTCCAGGCCGAACACGAACTGCGCGAGCAGCCAGGCCAGCAGCGGATGCACCACCAGCTTCACCGCCGAGGCGAGCAGCACGTCCGCGCGTCGCCCGCCGGCCCGCTCGAGCGGCCGCGAGCCGACCAGCGACATGCCGAACGCCAGGAGCATCGCCGGGATGGACAGCCCGCCGATGAGCTCCACGGACTCCATGAGGGGGCCCGGCAACGACCAGCCGGTGAGGGAGAAGACCAGGCCGGCCACCGAGCCCAGGATCAGGGGGTTGGTGACCGTGTGGCGGACCTGGTCGGCCACGGCGCGCCCGGGGGAGCGGCGCACCGCCCGGCGCCGGCCCGCCGTCGTGCGTCGCCGGACCTCGCGCGCGGTGGCGGCGTCCATCGCGGCCACGTAGAGCGGCGTGTAGATCGCCAGCTGGAAGATGAGCGCCGGGGCGGCCAGGGCGGCGTCGCCGAGGACGTAGGCCGCGATGGGGATGCCGAGGTTCGCCGAGTTCACGAGCGAGGCGCTGAGCGCGGACATGATCCGCTCCGAGGCCGACCTGCCCTTCAGCAGCGGGACCGTCACCGCGAGGTACAGTGCGGCCGCGGTGAACGCGGACAGCGTGGCCACCCACAGCTGGGGGCCCAGCACGGCGCCCACGTCCGCGCGGGAGAGCGTGACGAACAGCAGCGCCGGGTTGCCGATGAAGAACGCCGCGCGGGAGAGCACGGTGCGGCCGTGCTCGCCGAGCACCCCCGTGCGCCCCACCAGGACGCCCACGAGGATGATCACCCACACGACCGCGAAGCCGGAGAGCACCTGGGTCACGGACGGGCCTCCACGGGTCGGGGTGGGGCGGTCCGCGGAGGGGTCAGGGGCATGGCGCGATCCTACGCCGCGGGCGTGGGCTAGCCTGGATCACGACGGCGGCGCCCACCGCCGAGCGCGCCACGCGGCCCGGCCCCGCGCGGCAGGGCCCTGCGGCCCGGCGCGAAGGGGAGCGGATCCTCGGGCCCACCCGCACGCGACGGACGTCGTCCCCGACCCGCGGCGCGGCATGGCCGGGAGCGCGCCGGCGAGGATGCACCATGACCCGTCAGTCCGACCTCAAGACCCTGATCCGCGCCCGCATGGCCGTCACCGGTGAGCGGTACACCGCCGCGGCGGCGGCCCTCGCCGACGAGTGGCAGTCCGCCGAGCGCTACCACGCGACCGTGCTCACCCGCTTCTTCGACGGGGACCGGCTGCGCTCCATCCCTGCGCGTCGCAAGCCGCGGGTGGCCGTCCTTCTCGAGCTGCTGCGTCGCTTCAGAGCGGGCCGCGCCTACGCGGAGGCCGAGGTCAACGACCTGCTGCGCCCCGCCCACGAGGACGTGGCCACGCTGCGTCGCGAACTCGTGGACTACGGGTTCCTCGACCGCGCCGACGGCGTCTACCGGCTGGCGGACGCCGGGCCCGACCTCGACCCGCGCTTCGCCGCGGACCTGCCGGTCGACCTGGAACGCCGGCTGCGCGAGATCCGCGCGGGCCGTTGAGGGGAGCGGGACCCCGCACGTCGACCTGGAACGCCAGCGGTCGCCATGACGCCGGAATGTGGCCGCATTCCGACGTCTCGCGTTCCCGGTGCGGCCGTGGCGGGGCGACGTGGGCCGACACGGCCCCGGGTCCCTCGCGTGAGGGGCCCGGGGCCGTCGTCGTGGTGTGGAGCGGGCGACGGGAATCGAACCCGCGTATCTTGCTTGGGAAGCAAGCGCTCTACCATTGAGCTACGCCCGCGCAACCGCTCGGCTTCCGCCTGCGGCGCGGGCACCACCATACACCAGCCCGGCCGGTGCACCGGCCCCGCGTCGTCCTCGCGCCCCACGGCCCCGTACGTCAGTGCACCGGGTCCGCCACGGCGACCTCGCGCGCCTGCACCCGCCGCGTCGCCGCCCGGGCGCGCGAACGACCGAACGCGTCCGCGTACCGCGTGAGCACCGGCCCGGCGATCACGATGGAGAACTCCCCGCGGATGGTCAGGGCCGCACCCGCGCGCCAGCGGCCGGCCACGCCGTTTCCCGAACGAAAGCGCACCAGGGGCCGCCGTTTCCCGAACGAAAGCGCGCCGGGGGCCGCTGGTAGAGTCCGAACCGCGCCCGGCCGCGGCCGGACGCGTCCGGCAGCCCCTGTCCCGGAAGGACGTCCCATGCGCGACACCACGGCCGACGCGGCCCAGGTCCCCGCCCGCCCCGACGACGCGGCGGTGTACCGCTACCTCGCGTTCGGGGAGGCGGACCGCCCCTTCCTCGTCGGCGGTCCCCGGCCCGCACCGCTGGCCCCCGCCGCGACGCCGTCCCCGGTCGCCGACCTCGAGTCGGTCCGCGCCGCGATCCGCGCCCACGGCGGCCCCCTGGCCTCGACCGCGCACGTGTGCGGCCGCCCCGCCCCGACGCCTTCGGCCGCCGACGCGCCCCGCGGCCTGCGCGGTGCCGCGCGCACCCTGACCGCGACCCGCCGCGACGTCGCCGCACGCCTGGCCGACTCCCGCGAGCGCGCCGACGTGCCCGTCGAGGCGCTGCTGAACTCGGCCTTCGTCGACGCCCACGCGGACGAGCGCCCCGCCGATCGCGGCGTGCCGCGCGGGCGGCTCGCCGGCCTGGTGGACGCCGTCCTCCCGCCGGCCCGCCACGCGGACGACGACGCCGCGGCCGGCCTGCTGCTCGCCCTGCGCGAGCCGGTCCGCGAGGTGTTCGCCTCCGACTCGTTCGCCGCCCGCCCGTACGCCGACGCGCCCACCGTCCGCGCGCTCTTCGAGGACTTCCTCGCCCACCCGCGCCGGCACGACCCCGAGCGCTTCTGGCGCCTGCTCAACCTCGAGCTCTGGCTGCGCGACGCGGTGGACGCGGACGCCGCCCCGGCCGGCCCCGCCACCGCGGTCGACGAGGCCCCCACCGCCCCGGCACCGGCCAAACCGGACCACGAGCCGAACCCGGGCAAGGAGCTCGACCTGGTCTCCGCCGAGGACGGCCGCCGCTACCGCCGCTTCCCGGTGCAGACCGGCCTGGTGGACCGGGACACGGACCTGCAGGCCTACCTGCGCGGCGAGATCGAGGACTTCTTCCGCGACCTGCCCGCGGACGCGATGCCGCAGGACGCCCCGTGGCACTTCTCCGTGTCCGAGAAGATCGTGGCCATCACCCAGGGTCGCTCCTACTACACGTGGGAGGTCCGCCCCTCCGTGGCCGCCCGCGTCCTCTCCCGCCTGGTCACCCGCACGCCCGCGGGCATCGGCCTGGGCGATCCCACCACCATGCAGCTGGCCATCCAGGAGGCGGGCCTGCCGCGCATCGTGCTCTCCGCGGCGGCCGGCGCCGCCGGCAAGGTCGCCGGCAAGCGCGGTGTGTTCTACAACGTGGTGGGCGGCAACGTCCGCGCGATCGACGGGCCCACCACCTACTCCACGTTCCCGGCCAACGTCTCGGCCAAGCTGCCGCCGGCCGAGCCGGACCGGGTGGCCGCCGAGGTCTCGGCGATGATCCGGGCGGCGGACATCCCGGCCTGGGCGAAGGCCTCCTTCGCCGGCACCGTCGTGATGGACGCCAACGACATCGGCCGCAACGCCCTCGGCAAGGACACCGCCGCGTCGGCCGCCGTCCTCGAAGCCGCCTTCGCGGACAACCCGCTGGGCCAGGGCCGCGAGCGCACCCCGCTGGCCGTCGTCGTGCGAATGGACTGAGCCGTGCTGCTCTCCGACCGCGACATCCGCGCCGAGCTCGACTCCGGGCGCGTCGGCCTGGACCCCCTCGACCCGGCGATGGTCCAGCCCGCGTCCGTGGACGTGCGCCTGGACCGGTTCTTCCGGCTCTTCGACAACCACCGGTACGCGCACATCGACCCGCGCCAGAAGCAGGACGAGCTGACCCGGCTGGTGGAGGTGGACCCGGACGAGGCGTTCATCCTGCACCCGGGGGAGTTCGTGCTCGGCTCCACCTATGAGCAGGTCACCCTGCCGGACGACCTCGCCGCCCGCCTCGAGGGCAAGTCCTCGCTGGGGCGGCTGGGCCTGCTGACGCACTCGACCGCCGGGTTCATCGACCCCGGGTTCTCCGGGCACGTCACGCTCGAGCTGTCCAACGTGGCCACGCTGCCCATCACGCTGTGGCCGGGGATGAAGATCGGCCAGCTGTGCTTCTTCCGGCTCTCCTCGTCGGCCCAGTCGCCGTACGGCACCGGGGCCAACCAGAACCGGTACCAGGGTCAGCGCGGGCCCACGGCCTCCCGGGCGCACCGGGACTTCCACCTCACCCGCATCGAGCGATGACCGACGTCGCGCTCCCGCCGGTCGCCTCCGCCGCCCCGCGCCGCCAGGTGGCCGCGTGGGCGCTGTGGGACTGGGGCTCGGCCGCGTTCAACGCGGTCATGGTCACCTTCGTGTTCGGCACCTACCTGGCCTCGGACGCGTTCGGGCCGGACGAGCGGGGCACGGCCTGGCTCTCGACGGCGATGGCGGTGGCCGGCGTCGTCATCGCGGTCACCGCGCCCGTGCTGGGGCGTCGGGCGGACGGCGCGGGACGGCGCCGCCTCTGGCTGGCGCTGACCACGGGCGCCGTGATCGCGTGCACCGCAGCTTGCTTCTGGGTCACCCCGGAGGAGTCCTCCCTGCTGCTGGGCGTCACCCTGATCGCCCTGGGCACGGTGTTCTTCGAGTTCGCGGAGGTGCAGGTCAACGCGATCCTCGTGCACATCTCGACGCCGGCCACGATCGGCCGGATCTCGGGCATCGGCTGGGGCGCGGGGTATCTCGGCGGCATCCTGCTGCTGCTGATCGTGTTCGTGGGCTTCGTCTCGGGGGACGCGCACTGGTTCGGCGTCACGGAGGACGCGGCGCTGAACATCCGGGTGGTCGCGCTCGTGGCCGCCGCGTGGTTCCTCGTGTTCGCGATCCCCGTGCTGGTGGCCGTGCCGGACCCGGCCCCCGCCCCGGCGGCGGACGGCGGGCCGCGCCGTGAGTCGGTGCTGGGCTCCTACCGCGAGCTGGGGGCCACGCTGGCCCGGATGTGGCGCGAGGACCGGAACACGCTGTGGTTCCTCGTGGCCTCGGCGGTGTTCCGCGACGGCGTGGGCGCGGTGTTCGTCTACGGCGCCATCCTGGGCACCACGGTCTACGGGCTGGCGGCCTCGGACGTGATCCTGTTCGCGATCGCGGCCAACGTGGTGGCCGCCCTGGGCGCCTTCGTGGGCGGGCGGCTCGACGACGCGGTCGGTCCGCGCCGGGTGATCCTCGGTTCGCTGGCCGCCATGGTCCTCGTGGCCGGGGCGCTCTTCTTCGCCTCGGGCACCCTCGCGTTCTGGGTCGGCGGGCTGGCGCTGTGCCTGTTCGTGGGCCCGGTGCAGTCGGCCTCGCGCGCGTTCCTGGGCCGGCTCACCACGCCGCGGACGGCTGGCGAGGTGTTCGGGCTGTACGCCACCACGGGCCGCGCGGTCGGGTTCATCACGCCCGCGCTCGTCACGCTCGCGCTCGCCCTGCACCCGGACAACCGGGTGGTCATCCCCGTGATCGCCGTCGTGCTCGTGGCCGGTGGGCTGCTGTTCGCCCGGGTCACGGAGCCGATCACGCGGAGCGCGGAATCGGTCCGCTGACCCCGGGTGGGGCGCATCCCTCCGTTAGGCTGGACCGGACCCTCGCCCGTGCCTGACGAAGGGACCGCATGCTCGTCATCCTGACCGCGCTCTTCGTCGTCGCGCTCGCCGCCCCGGTGCTCTTCCGGTGGACGGGACGTCAGGGGTTCTATCTGCTCGCCGCCGCTCCCGCGGCGGGCTTCGTTTGGCTGCTCACTCAGCTGCCGCACGTGTTCGCGCTGCAGGAGGCGCTCGACGCCGGCCGGCCGGTCCCGGCCTCGGCGGCGCGCCTGGACCGCGCCGTGCCGTGGGTGCCGTACCTCGAGACCGAGCTCGCGTTCCGCATGGACGTGCTGGCCGCGTTCATGTCCCTGATCGTGCTGGGAGTCGGCGCGCTGGTCCTGGCCTACTGCGCCCGCTACTTCCGGGAGCACGAGCCGCGCAACGCGGTGTTCGGCGGGCAGCTGCTGGCGTTCGCCGGCGCGATGTTCGGGCTCGTCACCACGGACGACCTGATGGTGCTCTACACCTTCTGGGAGATCACGTCCGTCCTGTCCTTCCTGCTGATCGGCTACTCGGGCCACCGCATCTTCGCCCGCCGCTCCGCCATCACCGCCCTGATCGTCACCACGTTCGGCGGCCTGGCCATGCTCGCGGGCCTGATCATGCTGGCCCACTTCGCCGGGTCCTGGCGGATCTCCGGGGTCCTCGAGGCCGCCCCCGCCCTCATGGCCGACGCCGGGCTGCGCGGGCTGCTCGAGGTCGCCGTCGCCCTGGTGCTGATCGGCGCCCTCACGAAGTCCGCCCAGGCCCCCTTCCACTTCTGGCTGCCGGGCGCGATGGCCGCGCCGACCCCCGTGTCCGCGTACCTGCACGCGGCGGCCATGGTGAAGGCCGGCGTCTTCCTCGTGGCCCGCCTGGCCCCGGAGTTCCACGGCCTCGCCATGTGGCAGGTCCTCGTGATCGGCGTGGGTCTGTGGACCCTGCTGCTCGGCGGCTGGCGCGCCCTGCGGCAGACAGACATCAAGCTCGTCCTCGCGTATGGCACGGTCTCCCAGCTCGGCTTCCTCATGGTGGCCAACGGGCTGGGCACCCGCGACGCCGCCATGGCCGGCCTCGCCATGCTCCTGGCCCACGCGGTGTTCAAGGCCCCCCTGTTCATGGTGGTCGGCATCATCGACCACGAGGCCGGCACGCGCGATCTGCGCCAGCTCTCCGGGATCGGCCGCCGCCACCCGGCCCTGGCCGCCGTCGCCGTGGTGGCGGGCCTGTCCATGGCCGGCCTGCCTCCGCTGTTCGGCTTCGTGGCCAAGGAGTCCGTCCTGGAGGGCCTGGCCGCCCACGGCGTGGCGCACGCGGACGTGTGGGGCTGGACGCCGCTCGTGCTCATGACCGTGGGCTCGGTGCTCACCTTCGCCTACACGTGGCGGTTCCTGTGGGGCTCGTTCGCCGCCAAGCGGGACGAGGAGGGGGCCGCGGTCCCCGTCACGCGCTTCCACACCCGCGTCACCACCCTCGAGCTGGCCCCGGCCGCGCTGCTCGCGCTCGCCGGCCTGGTGCTCGCCTTCCTGCCCGGCCCGGTGGAGGGGATCATCACCGCCCACACGGGCTCCCTGCCGCCGCTGGACCCGGAGGAGGCGCCGGCCTACCTGGCCCTGTGGCACGGCTGGACGCCCATCCTCGCCCTCTCCGCGGGGGTCTGGGTGCTCGGCGCGCTGCTCGCCCTCGGCCGGCCGGGAGTCGAGGCGTTCCAGCGCCGCGTCGAGTTCCCGGTCGACGCCCTGCGCACGTACCGGAAGATCACCGGCGCCCTCGACGAGGTCGCCATCTGGGTCACGGGGCGCACCCAGACCGGCTCCCTGCGCCGCTACCTGGGCATCATCCTGGCCACCGCGTTCCTGCTGCCGGCCGCGTTCCTGCTCTTCCCCGTGGGGCGCAGCGAGCGCACGCTGGCCACCTCGTTCCTCTCCGCGGACGTCGCCTGGTTCCAGACCCCGGCGCAGCTGGTCGTGGTGCTGATGATCGCCGTCGCCACCGTCTTCGCCGTCCGCGCGCGCCGCCGCTTCAAGGCGATCATGCTGGTGTCCGTGACCGGCTACGGCGCCGCCGCCCTGTTCGCGATGCGCGGCGCCCCGGACCTCGCGATCACCCAGGTGCTCGTGGAGACCATCATCCTGGTCACCCTCATCCTGGGCCTGCGCGTGCTGCCGCCGGACTGGTACGACCGCCGCACCGGCTCGCGGCGGCTGGGCCGCCTGGCCGTGGCCGTCGGGTTCGCGCTGACCATGATGTGGATCGCCGCCACCGCGCTGGCCGCCCGCACGGCGGAGCGGATCTCGCTGCCCATGCCGGAGCTCGCCTACACGGACGGCTACGGCACGAACGCCGTGAACGTCACCCTCGTGGACATCCGCGCGTGGGACACGTGGGGCGAGATCACGGTGCTGGCCGCCGCGGCCACCGGCGTGGCCTCCCTGATCTTCCTGCAGCACCGCGACGGGCGCACCCGCAGCATCGACGACGTCGCCCCCGGCTCCGTCGGCGACTTCGGCGCCGACTCCTCGCTCGGGGCCCGCGAGCTGTCCGTCGTGCGCAGCTTCGCTGTGGACGATCGCAAGGGCCAGTGGCTCGTGGCCGGCCACACGATGGCCCCCGAGCGGCGCTCGATCATCCTCGAGGTCGTCACCCGCTTCATGTTCCCGATCATGATGCTGCTCTCCGTCTACCTGCTGCTGGCCGGGCACAACACCCCCGGCGGCGGCTTCGCCGGCGGCCTGCTCGCAGGCCTGGCCCTCACGCTGCGCTTCCTCGCCGGCGGCCGGTACGAGCTGCAGGAGGCCTCCGTGATCCCGGCCGGGCCCATGATCGGCCTGGGCCTGGCGATCGCCACGCTCACCGGGATCGCCCCGCTCTTCTTCGGCGGGCAGATCCTGCAGTCCTATGTGGTGGAGTTCACCGACCTGCCGCTGTTCGGCGACGCCCTCAAGCTGGTCTCGGCCACGGCGTTCGACATCGGCGTGTACCTCGTGGTGGTCGGGCTCGTGATCGACGTGCTGCGCTCGCTCGGCGGTGAGGTGGACCGCCGGGGCGAGGAGGCCCGCCGCGCCCGCCTGCGCGCCGCGGCCCGCCGTCGCCATCCGCGCATGCCCACCCCGTCCACTCCGTCCACCCAGGAGGCCGCCCGATGATGACCGTCGACCTGGCCCTGCTCCTGGCCATGGGCGTGATGTTCGCCGGGGGCATCTACCTCGTGCTCGAGCGCAGCCTGACGCGCATCCTGCTCGGCATCGTGCTGATCAACAACGGCGCCATCATGCTGCTGTTCCTCTCCTCGGGCGGCACGGGCCTGGCCCCGCTGTTCGTGCGCGGACGGGACCCGCACGAGTACGCGGACACGCTGCCGCAGGCGCTGATCCTCACCGCGATCGTGATCGGCTTCGCCGTGATCGCGTTCCTGACCGCCATGATCTACCGCTCGTGGCTGCTCGTCCGCGAGGACGAGGTCGAGGTGGACGCGGAGGACGTCAAGATCGCCCGGATGCCCGCCTGGGACGCGGAGGACGACGCGGAGCTCGTGGAGGAGTCCTCGGAGTTCCTGGACGACGCCGCGGACCCCAACGCCCACTACGAGCACGCCACGGAGTCCCGACCCCACGTGCGCCACGCCTCACCCACGCCGCCCGCCCATCCCGGCCCGGCGTCCGCCGTCCGTGCCCACCGCGCCGACGGGGGGCCGCGCCCGTGAGCATCGGCACCCTCCCCCTGACCGACCTGGCCCCGCTGGCCGTCATGCTGCCCGTGCTGGGCGCGGCCGTGACCTTCATGCTCGTGCGCCGCCCCCGCGCGCAGATCACCGTCACGGTCTCCGCGCTCGTGCTCACCCTCGTGCTGGACGCGCTGCTGCTGGCCGCGGTCTGGGACACCGGGGTCGCGGCCGTCCACCTCGGCGGCTGGCCGGCCCCGCTGGGCATCAGCCTCGTGGTGGATCGGCTCTCGGCCCTCATGCTCGTGGTGTCGGCGCTGATCACCCTGGCGGTGCTGCTGTACGCCTCGGCGCAGGGGCTGATCAACCGGGACGAGGGTGGGCCGGTCTCGATCTTCCACCCCACGTTCCTGATCCTCGTGGCGGGCGTGTCCAACGCGTTCCTCGCCGGCGACCTGTTCAACCTCTACGTGGGCTTCGAGATCCTCCTGACGTCCTCCTACGTGCTGCTGACCATGGGGGGCACCGCCCAGCGCATCCGCGCGGGCGTCACCTACGTGGTGGTCTCCGTGCTCTCCTCGGTGGTGTTCCTGATCGCGATCGCGATGATCTACGCGGCCACCGGCACCGTGAACATGGCGGACCTGGCCGTGAAGCTGGGCGAGCTGCCCACCGACGTGCAGATGGTCCTGCACGTGCTGCTCCTGGTGGGCTTCGGCATCAAGGCGGCCGTGTTCCCGCTGTCCTTCTGGCTGCCGGACTCGTACCCCACCGCGCCCGCCCCGGTGACCGCGGTGTTCGCGGGCCTGCTCACCAAGGTGGGCGTGTACGCGATGATCCGCACCGAGACGCTGCTCTTCCCGGGGGAGCACGTCAACGCGCTCCTGCTCGTGGTGGCCGCGCTGACCATGGTGGTGGGCATCCTCGGCGCGCTGGCCCAGACGGACATCAAGCGCATCCTGTCCTTCATCCTCGTCTCCCACATCGGCTACATGATCTTCGGCCTGGGCCTGGCCACGGAGGCGGGGCTGGCGGCCACCGTGTACTACGTGGCCCATCACATCACCGTGCAGACCGCGCTCTTCCTCGTCACGGGCCTGATCGAGAACCGCGCCGGCACAGCGAACATCGACCGCCTCGGGTCCCTGGCGAAGGTCTCCCCGTTCGTGAGCGTCCTGTTCCTCGTGCCCGCGCTCAACCTCGGCGGCATCCCGCCGTTCTCCGGCTTCCTCGGCAAGGTCGGCCTGCTGCGCGGCGGCGTCGAGCAGGCCACGCCCCTGGCCTACACGCTGGTGGGCGTGTCCCTGCTCGTGTCCCTGCTGACCCTGCTCGTGGTGGTGCGCGTGTGGACCCGCGCGTTCTGGCGCCGCGTCGAGGACGTGGAGCACCCGCCCGCCCAGCTCGTGGCCGCCTACGAGCGGGCCGTCGCCCGTGGCGAGCGCCCCCGCCCGCTCGAGCCGGGCCTCGTGCTGCCCACCACGGCGCTCGTGGGCCTGACGCTGGTGTTCACGGTGGCCGCCGGTCCGCTGTTCGCGCTGGCCGACGAGGCCGCCACGGACATGCTCGACCGCTCGCCCTACATCGCGGCGGTGCTCGACGACGCCGCGGCCGAGCGGGCCGCGGCCACCCTCAGCGTCGACCCGACGGAGGTGCACGATGCCCGGAAGTGACTCCGCCCGCCGCGGCGTGGTGCGCCCCGACCGGATCCGGGGCATCGTGGCCCAGTGGCCGCTGATCCTCGTGATGGTGGCCGTGTGGTGCGCCCTGTGGCAGGACTTCGCTCCGCACGTGGCCCTGACCGGCCTCGCCTTCGCGCTGCTGATCATCGGGCTCTTCCCGATGCCGAGCATCCCGTTCAGCGGCCGTCTGAACCCCTGGTGGTCCCTCGTGTTCACGGTGCGGTTCCTCGTCGACGTCGTGCGCGCCTCAGTCAACGTGGCCGGGACGGTGCTGCTGCGTGGCCGCCGCGCCCGCGGCTCGATCGTGGGCGTCCCGCTGCGCAGCCACGACGACCTCATCATCACGCTCGTCAGCCACGCCCTGGCCCTGGTGCCGGGCTCGATCGTGCTGGACGTGGACCGGGTCCGCTCCGTCCTGTACCTGCACGTGCTCGACGCGACCACGGACGAGGACGTGGCGGGCTTCCGCGCCAAGGCCCTCGACGTGGAGGCGGGCATCATCCGCGCCGTCGGCACGCGTGAGGACCTCGAGCTGGTCCGCCGCTTCCCGAGTTCGGCGCCCCCCGCCGCCCGCCCCCCGAAGGAGGAGGCCTGATGGACCCCATGGACCTGGCCACGTGGGCCGGCGGGGCGCTGCTCGTGGTCGGCGCCGTCGGTGCGCTCTACCGGATCGTGCGCGGCCCCTCGCTGCTGGACCGGGCGGTCGCCACGGACGTGCTGCTCGTGGTGTTCTCCGGGATGCTCGTCCTGGAGATGGCCGTGCACCGCCACACCCACCACGTGGTCCTCGTGGTGCTGGCCGCCACCGTCGGCTTCGTCGGCTCGGTGACGGTGGCGCGCTTCGCGGAGGACCGGCGCCCGGACCACTCGCTCGAGGACCAGGCGCGCGTGCCCGGCACCACGGACGTGCCGGGCGGGGAGGAGGGCCGATGACCGACACCGCCACGCTCCTGGACTGGCTGGCCGCGTTCCTGCTCGTCAGCGGTGCCTTCTTCTCCCTGGTGGCCGGCGTGGGCCTGTTCGTGCTCCCGGACCTGCTGGCCCGCATGCACGCCGCCGCCAAGCCGCAGGTCCTCGGCCTGCTGCTCATGCTCGCCGGGCTGGCGATCGAGTGGCGGTCGTGGGTGTGGCTGCCCGTGCTGTTGCTGGCGTGGGTCACCCAGATGGTCACGGCCCCGGTGGCCTCCCACCTGGTGGGCCGTACGGGCTACCGCACCAAGCACGCCCGCCGTGAGCTGTTGCACCGGGACGAGCTGGCCGCCGTCGTCCGTCGCGCCGAGCCCCCGGCGGACCCCGGGCCGCGCCGCGCCGGCGCCCGGCCGCGCGGGCGCCGCTGACACCACCCCGCATAGCACGACGGCCGCCGTCCGGATCCCTCCGGGCGGCGGCCGTCGTCGTGGTGGTGGCGGGGCGGCTCAGACCTCGTGGTCCACGCGGTGCGCGGTGGACTCGGACACCTTGCGGATCGCGGCGCCGGCGCCGCGCTGGCCGGCGACCTTCAGCAGCGCCGCGACGCCCGCGGAGATGAACGCGAAGGACAGGGCCTCGATGAGGGGCAGCGTCTCGTCGGCCGCGTCGTTCGGGGCGCTGTGGCCGGTGACGAGCCGCCAGCCGCCCGCCACCACGCGGGAGCCGACGATGCCGCCGACCAGCGTGATGCCGGCGGACAGGGCCTTCTGGGCGAGCGTGTTCATGGTGCGCCTTCCGTGGTCGGGGATCTCACGTGCGGTTGCGGCCGCGGCCGACGACGCCGGACGGGCCGGTCCCCAGCCTAGCCCGCGGTGGGCACCGGGTCGCCGCTGACGTGCCGGCCGGGGTCGCCGTCGGCGTCCAGATGGGCCTGCAGCATGCCGGTGAGCTCGTGGTCCACGGGGATCTCGACGCCGTCGACGGCGCGCACCGGCAGGACGCCGCGCACCGAGGAGACGAGCCAGACGCCCTCGGCGCCCTGGAGGTCCGCCGGGACGAGCGGGCCGTAGCCGAGCTCCCAGCCGTCCGCGTGGGCGGCCGCGAAGATCACGGCCTGCGACGTGCCGGCGAGGATGCCCTTCTGGCGCAGCGGGGTGAGGAGGCGGCGGACGCCGTCCTCCCCGGTGCGCACGATCAGCACCGTGGAGGTGGGGCCCTCGAGCAGGTAGCCGTCCGCGCTGGTGAAGACGACGTCGTCGGCGCCGTGCGCGCGGGCGTAGCGCAGGGCGGCCATGTTCACGGCGTAGGAGAGGGTCTTCGCGCCGGTGAGCAGCCACGGGGAGCGCTCGGGGGCCTGCGAGTCGATGCCGCGGTCCAGCAGCAGCACCCGCAGCCCCCGCTGCCGCTCCTCGTCCTGGATCGCCGGGGCCGGGCTCAGCAGCGCCCACGCGGTGGGCGTGGGCACCGCGCCGGGAGCCGCGTCCGGGCCGCGGGTGACGGTCAGGCGCACGGCGAGACGGTCCCCGGGCGCGACGTCGTTGGCCTCGGTGAACGCCCGCAGGCCGAGCGCGACGGCGGCCTCCCACGCCGCCGCCTCGGGGGCGGCCAGCTGCAGGGCGGCGGCGGACGCGGCCAGCCGGCCGAGGTGGGCTCCGAGCTTGCGCATGCGCAGGGTCCCGAGCCCGTCGGCGACGGCGAGCGCCGTCTCGAAGATGCCGTCGCCGCGCGTGACCCCCTGGTCCGTGACGCTCAGGTGCGGGACGGCCGGGTCCGCGAGCCGCGGGGCGGGGGCGCCGTCCGCGTCCGTCTCGAGCAGGACGAGGACGGGCGAGCCGGCGGCGGGGGAGAAGGCGGTGGGACGCATCCGCCCAGGATAGACGCCCGCCCCCGGCCGATCGGGGCCGGGGGCGGGCATCAGTCGGGGGCGGTCAGGCCCGGTGGGCGCCGCCGTCCGGGGCGGGGACGGAGGGCTGCGCCGGGGCGTGGGCGCGCTCGAGCTGGGCGCCCTCCACGTCCACGTCCGGCATGATCCGGTCGAGCCAGCGCGGCAGCCACCACGCCTTCTCGCCGAGCAGGTGCATCAGCGCCGGCATCAGGAGCAGGCGCACCACGAACGCGTCCAGCAGCACGCCGAAGGCCAGGCCGAAGCCCATCGGGCGGATCATCGCGTCGTGGGCGAAGATGAACCCGCCGAACACGGAGATCATGATGATCGCCGCGGCGATCACGACGGCCCGGCCCGAGCGCAGGCCGGTCAGCACGGCCTGGCGGGCGGGCAGGCCGTGGGCGTAGGCCTCGCGCATGCCGGAGGCGATGAACAGCTGGTAGTCCATGGCCAGGCCGAACAGCACGCCGATCATGATGGTCGGCAGGAAGCTGAGCACGGGGCCGGGGTTGTGGACCCCGAACACCGAGCCGAGCCAGCCCCACTGGTAGATGGCCACCACGCCGCCCATGGCGGCGAACATGGAGAGCACGAACCCGCCGGTGGCGATCAGCGGCACCAGGATCGAGCGGAACACCAGCACCATGATCAGCAGGGACAGGCCCACCACCACGCCCAGGTAGAGGGGCAGGGCGTCGGAGAGCTTCTCCGAGACGTCGATGAACCCGCTGGTCATGCCGGCCACGCCGAGGTTGGAGGCCTCGCCGGCCGGCTCGGTGGCGCGCAGGTCGCGCACCAGCTCCTCGGTGGAGACGGCGTTCGGGCCCTCCTCGGGCAGCACCTGGAACATGGTGACGGTGCGGTCCTCGTTGAAGCCCGCGGGCACCACGGCGTGCGCGTGCTCGAGGCCGGCGAGCTGCTCGCCCACCGCCAGGCGGGCGTCCTCGGCCGCGTCCTCGTCCAGGCCGGCGGGCAGGTCCACGGTCACCACGAGCGGGCCGTTGTAGCCCTCGCCGAACTTCTCGGCGGTGAGCTCGTACGCAACCTGCGAGTCGGAGCCCTCCGGCTCGGACCCGCCGTCCGGCAGGCCCAGGCGCATCGAGCCGACCGGCAGGGCCACGAGCACCAGCAGGGCGACGGCCGCCAGGGCCGAGGCGATCGCGGCCGGGGTGGACATGGTCGAGCGGCGCCCGGCGCGGCGCACGGCGGCGGAGCCCTCGGCGACGGAGGCGGGACCCTCGTCGGCGAGGCGGGCCCGCTCCTTCTTCGAGAGGATCCGCATCCCGGCCAGGGAGAGCAGGGCCGGGGTCAGGGTGACGGCCACCAGCACGGCCACGGCCACGCAGACCGCGCCCACGGTGCCCATCAGGCCCAGGAACGGGATGCCGGTGACGTTCAGGCCCACGAGGGCGACGATCACGGTGATGCCGGCAAACACCACGGCGTTGCCGGAGGTGCCGTTGGCCAGCGCGATCGACTCGTGCAGGCCCGTGCCGCGACGCAGCTCCTGGCGGTGCCGGTTGACGATGAACAGCGCGTAGTCGATGCCCACGGCCAGGCCCAGCATCACCCCGAGCACCGGGGTCACGGAGATCATCTCCACGGCGGAGGAGAACGCGAGCGCCCCGGCGGCGCCCACGCCCACGCCCACCAGCGCGTTGACCAGCGGCAGACCCGCGCCCACGAGGGTGCCGAGCATGACCACCAGCACGATCGCGGCGACCACGAGGCCCACGACCTCGCCCGGGCCGAGCAGGGAGAGCGCGGTGGCGTTGAGCTCCTGGGAGGGATGCACGGCGACGCCGTCGATGTCCGCGCCGGTGAGGGCGCCGGTGACCGCCTCCTTGTCCTCGGCGGTGACGTCCAGGGTCGGCGTGGTGAAGGTGACGATCCCGACGGCGGTGCTGCCGTCCTCGGACACGGTGCGGAAGTCCTCCGCGAGGGCCAGGGTGCGCTCGCCGCGCTCGGCCTCGACGCGGCCGTCCTCCAGCTCGGCGCGGCCGTCGGCGAGGTCCGCCTCGGCCTGGTCCAGGCGCTCCGCGCCGGCGGCCAGCTGGGCCCGGCCGTCCTCGAGCTCGGCGACGCCGCGCTCGTACTCGGCCCGGCCCTCGTCGATCTTCTGCTGCTGCGCGTCGAGCTCGGCCTCGGCCGCGTCCAGGGCCTGCTGCCGTCCCGCGGCCACCTGCTCGCGGCCGGCCTCGAGCTCGGCCTCGGACTCCTGCAGCTGCTGCCGGCCGGCGGCGAGTCGGGCGGCGCCGTCGTCGGCCTCGGCCTGGGCGGCCGCGAGCTGTTCGGCGCCCGCGTCGGCCTCGGCCTGGGCGGCCTCCAGCTGGGCGCGGGCGGCGTCGGCCTGGTCCTGACCGGCCGCCAGCTGTGCCTCGGCGGCGGCGAGCTGCGCCTCCTGGTCGGCGAACTGCTCGGTGACCTGCTCCGCCGGGATGCCGGCGGCCTCGGCCTCGGCCAGTGCGGCGTCCCGGGCCTGCTCGAGCTCGGCGCGGCCCGCGGCCAGCTGCTCGGCCCGGGCGTCGAGCTCGGCCTGCCCGGCCTCGAGCTCGGCCCACCGGGCGTCGAGCTCGGCCTGCGCGGCCTCGAGCTCCTGACGCTGTGCGTCGAGCTTGGCCTGCCCGGCCTCGAGGCGCTCCGCCTGCTCCTCGAGCTCGGCGCGGCCGGCGTCGAGCTGCTCCTGGCCTTCGGCCACCTGCTGCTCGGCCTCCCGGAGCGGGGCCAGGGCCTCGGCCGGCAGGGCGTCCAGGCCACGCTCCTCGAGGTCGGCGCGCGCGGCGTCGAGCTTCGCCTGCCCCTCCTCCAGCTGGGCGGCGGCCTCGGCCAGGCGCTGCTCGGCCGCGTCGGCCTCGGCCGTGCGACGCTCGAGCTCGGCCCGGCCGTCCTCGATCTCCTGGCGTCCGTCCGCGAGGCGCTGCTCGCCGTCGGCCAGCTCGGTGCGGCCCTCGTCCAGCCGGGTGCGGGCGTCGTCCTGCTGGGCCTGGGCCTCGAACGGGTTCACGACGCCCTCCACGGCCGGCTGCTCGGCGACGTCGTCCAACAGGGCGGTGATCTGCTCGCGCTGGGCGTCGGTCAGGGGGGAGCCGTCCTCGGTGGTGAACACGACCTGGCCCCTGCCGCGGGAGGCCTCGGGGAACTCCTCCTTGAGGCGGTCCGTGACCTGGGCGGTGGGCGTGCCGGGGATGGTGACGGTGGAGGAGAGCGTGCCGCCGAAGGCGAGGAACCCGCCGACGGCGAGGGCCAGGGCGAGCACCCAGGCGAGGATCACGAGGAGGGGGCGGCGGGCGGCGCCGAGGCCGAGACGGTAGAGCAGTGTAGCCATGGGAAGGGGAGGTCTCCGTGCGCTGGGGTGGGACGCGGCCGGACGCGGCGCGCCGCCTCCGATGCTACACCTAAGCGGAGCGAACCGCTCCGGTCCCAGCGCGGGCGCCCGACCGGCCCGCACGCAGACCCCGACGCCCCCGGCCCCGGGCACCGCCGCCGTCAGGCGGAGGGCAGACGCAGGATCAGGTCCGCCGCGGCGCGCGGGGCGTGCCGGGCCAGGTAGTCCTCCTCCTGTGCGGCCCAGCGGTCCCAGTGCGGGGCGAAGGTCTCACCGTCCCGGGCCAGCGCCCGCGTGCGTCGCGCGGGGGTCTCGAGCTCGAGCCACACCGCCAGGTCGAGCAGCGGTCGGGCGGCGGTGCTGAGCGCACCCACGCCCTCGCACACCACGACGTCGGCCGGCGCGGTCCGCCGCGGCGGGCCGGGGGCGGCGCGGTGCCAGTCCCACGTGGTCCAGGTCGCCGTGCCCCGCTCCCGCAGCGCGCGCACGACGCCCGGGTAGGGGCCGTCGTCGTCCACCGCGGCGGCCAGCCCGTCCCAGCCCCGGTACATGGACTCGATCTCGATCACCTCGACGCGCGCGAACGGCGCGATCCGGGCCGCGAGCGCGGCGGCGAGGACGGTCTTGCCCGACCCCGAGCGGCCGTCCAGGCCGATGAGCGCCGGTCGGGTCACGGGTCCTCCGGGGCGGGGTCCGTCAGTGCGGCGGTGGCCGCCTCGAGCACCCGCACCGCGGCCCGCAGCTCCGCGGCGGAGAACCCCTCGAGGGCGGCGCTCAGCCGCTGGGACATCGGTTCGAACGCGCGCTGTCCGTCGCGGCGGGCCGTGTCCGTGTGCTCCACCAGCACGCGCCGCCGGTCGCCCTCGTCCCGGTGGCGGCGGACGTGGCCCGCGGCGGCCAGGCGGTCCACGAGGGCGGTGGCCGAGGCCCGGGTGAGGTGCAGGTGGGCGCCGAGGTCCGAGGCCGTGACGGGCTCACCGGCCGCCGCGCGGGCCATCAGGTACGCGAGGGCTCTGAGGTCCGTGCGGTGCAGGCCGACGCCGCGGCCGGCCTCGTCGACGGCGTGCTCCGCGCTCTCGCTGAAGACGCGCAGGGCGTGGACCACGGCGAGGTGCTCCGCGGGGGCGGAGGGGGGCTGCGTGGTCATGGCCGGGAGTCTAGCCAGCCCCCATGGTTGTTTGATCATCGAACCATCCCCTACGCTCGGGGCATGCCCACCCCGCCCGACCTCTCCGCCTTCCGCACCCCCGCCGCCACGGGGCGTCCCCCTCGGGGGCTGCGGCTGGGCCTGGCCGCGGCGCTGGCCGTGGTCTGGTTCGCCGTGCTCGGCCTGGGCGGCCCCGTGTTCGGCAGGATCGGCGACGTCTCCTCGAACGACCAGGCCACCTTCCTGCCGGCGTCGGCCGAGTCCACCCGCGCGGGACAGGAGGCGGCGGCGTTCCAGGACGGCGAGGCCGTGCCCGCCGTCGTCGTGGGCCCGGCGAGCACCGCGGACCCCGCGGCCGCCTTCCCCGCGCTCGCGGACCTCGCGGGCCGGTTGGGCGAGGTGCCGGGCGTGACCGACGTCGCCGGCCCGATCCCCTCCGACGACGGCGCGGCGGTGCAGTTCCTGGCCTTCGTCGACTCCTCGGCCGGGGCCGAGCGGCCCGTGGCCGACGTGGTGGCCGACCTGCGGGAGGTCGTGGCGGACCCGGCGGCCGCCGACCCCGCCCTCGCCGGCACCGTGGCCGCGGACACCGAGTGGCACGTGGGCGGTCCGGCGGGCCTGGTCGCGGAGCTGGGCGGCGCGTTCGCGGGCATCGACGGGCTGCTGCTGCTCGTGGCGCTCGCGGTGGTGTTCGTGATCCTCGTGGCGGTCTACCGCTCCGTCCTGCTGCCGGTCCTCGTGCTCCTGACGGCCGTGGCCGCGCTCTGCGGCGCGATCGTGGCCGTCTACGGGATGGCACTGGCGGGCTGGATCCAGCTCAACGGCCAGGCCCAGGGCATCCTCTCGATCCTCGTGATCGGCGCGGCCACCGACTACTGCCTCCTGCTCGTGGCCCGGCACCGCGAGGAGCTGCTGGTCCGGGCGGACGTCGGGGAGGCGCTGCGGGCCGCCGTGCGCGGGTCCTTCGGCGCGATCACCGCGTCCGCCTCGACCGTGGCCCTCGCCCTGCTGATCCTGATGGCCTCGGACCTCAACTCGACGCGCTCCCTCGGCCCCGTGGCCGCCACGGGTGTGGCGTTCGCGTGGCTCGCCGCCCTGACCCTGCTGCCGGCGCTGCTGCGGCTGACCGGGCGTGCCGCCTTCTGGCCCACGATCCCGTCCCCCGAGCGCGCTCGCCGTCGCGCGCAGCGCAGAGCCGCCCGGGGCCGGGCCTTCACCCCGCCGCTCGACGGCGCGGGCCGACCCGTCGCCGGCCTCGAGGAGGACCACGGGGTGTGGACGCGGGTGGGCGCCGTCGTCGCGCGCCGGCCCCGTCTCGTCTGGGTCGCCACGACGGTCGTGCTCCTCGCCCTCTGCGGCGGTCTGCTGCAGCTGCGCGCGGACGGCGTCGCCCAGGAGGACGTGCTGCTCGGCGACTCCGACGCCCGGCAGGCCCAGGCCCTGCTGAGCGAGCACTTCGACGCCGGCGCGGGCGCCCCCGCCCAGATCCTCGCCCCGGCCGGGGACGCGGAGGCGGTGCTCGCCGCCGTCGCGGAGGACCCCGGCGTGGCCGAGGCCGAGGTCACCACGGACGCCCCCGAGGCCGCCGCGGGCCCACCCCCGGGCGTGACCGACGCGGAGGGCGGGGCGGGCGCCGCGTCCGCGCCGGAGCCGCAGCCCCGCGTGGTGGACGGCCGCGTGCTGGTCTCGGCCACCCTGGCGGACCCGGGCGAGTCCCTTGCCGCGCAGCAGACCGTGGCCCGCCTGCGCGACCGGCTCGCGGACCTCCCGGCCACGGGCGAGATCCTCGTGGGCGGCCCGGCGGCCCAGGCGCTGGACACGAACGTCACCACGCAGCGCGACCTGCGGGTCGTCATCCCGCTGATCCTCGCGATGCTGCTGGTCATCCTCGCGGTGCTGCTGCGCTCGCTCCTGGCACCCGTGCTGCTCGTGGCGGCCACCGTGGTCAGCTTCGGCGCGGCCCTGGGCGTCTCGGCCCTCGTGTTCCGGCACGTGTTCGGCTTCGAGGACGCCGACCCCACCGTGCCGCTGTACGGCTTCGTCTTCCTCGTGGCGCTCGGGATCGACTACACGATCTTCCTGATGACCCGGGCGCGGGAGGAGACGCCGCGGCACGGCACGCGGGCGGGCGTGCTGCGCGCCCTCACCGTCACGGGCGGGGTCATCACCTCGGCCGGCGTCGTGCTGGCGGCCACCTTCGCCGCGCTCGCGGTGATCCCGCTGATGTTCATGGTGCAGTTGGCGTTCATCGTCGCGTTCGGCGTGCTGCTCGATACGCTGATCGTGCGCTCCCTGCTGATCCCGGCGCTCGTGCGGGACATCGGCCCGAAGGTGTGGTGGCCGGCGAAGGTCGACTGAACCGCGCAGGAGGGAGGGGCCCGACCGTCAGTGCGGTCGGGCCCCTCCGGTGCACGGGCGCCTCAGGGGCGCGCGGTCACTTCTTCTTGGACTTCTTCGCGTCCGACTTCTTCGTGCGCCCGGCCTTCGGGGCGGGCGCGGACTGGGCGCCCTTCACGCGGCCCGCGGCGGCGGCCTCGGTGGTGGTGCCTGCGCTGCTCAGCCGGCCGTCGTCGGTGGTCAGGAACGAGCGCATGAACCACTGGAACAGCTCGAGCTGGGCCACCTGGTCGATGAGGATGTCCTGCGTGACCGGGTCGAGGTCCTCGGTGGCGTCGATCGCGGCGCGGTGGTCCGTCACGACGCCGTCGTAGACGAGGTCCAGCGCGGCCAGGTGCTCCAGGGTCGACGCGCGGCCCAGCGTGTAGTCGTCCCACGCGCGGGCGGCCACGAGTGCGCCCGGGGTGCCGGCGGGGGAGACGCCCAGGGTGGCGATGCGCTCCGCGAGGACGTCCACCATCCCGCGGACCAGCTCGATCTGGGGGTCGAGCATCTCGTGCACGCCGATGAAGCCGGGGCCCACCACGTTCCAGTGGGCGTGCTTCAGGGTGAGCTGCAGGTCGTTGAGGGCGTGCAGACGGCCCTGGAGGATCTCGGCGGTGCGTCGGCCCGTGCTCAGCGACAGGCCCGGGACGGTGTACTCGGCGGCGTTCTTCTCGGCCATGGTGGTGCTCCTTCTCCGTTGGGGTGGGCGCGCCGTCGGCGACGCCCCGTGATCCGCCATCCAACCGCGTGAGGTCGTCGTGTTTCCAGGTCTGAGCGGCGTGCGCGGGCGGGTCCGGAGCGGATCCGCGGCGCCGGGAATGGATCGCGGACGGCCCGCGTTGACCCCCGCAGAAGCAGAAGTGAGTGAAGTCGACTCAGGTTCACTTGACAGTCCACCGACCCGGTGGCAACCTGAGTCATGAAGGCTCAAGTCCCTGTGGCGTCGGTGCCCCCGGCCCGCGGGTCCGGCCCCCGCTTCACCGTCAGACAGGAAGGACCCCACCATGTCCCGTGCAGTCGGCATCGACCTCGGCACCACCAACTCCGTCGTCGCCGTCCTCGAGGGCGGCGACCCGGTCGTCATCGCGAACGCCGAGGGCGCCCGCACCACCCCGTCCGTCGTCGCGTTCTCCAAGGGCGGGGACGTCCTGGTCGGCGAGGTCGCCAAGCGCCAGGCCGTCAACAACCCCGAGCGCACCTACGCGTCCGTCAAGCGCCACATGGGCACCGACTGGACCACCGAGGTGGACGGCAAGAAGTACACCCCGCAGGAGATCTCGGCCCGCACGCTGATGAAGCTCAAGCACGACGCCGAGGAGTACCTGGGCGAGAAGGTCACCGACGCGGTGATCACCGTGCCCGCCTACTTCAACGACGCCGAGCGCCAGGCCACCAAGGAGGCCGGCGAGATCGCGGGCCTGAACGTCAAGCGCATCATCAACGAGCCCACCGCGGCCGCGCTGGCCTACGGCCTGGAGAAGGGCAAGGAGGACGAGCTCATCCTGGTCTTCGACCTGGGCGGCGGCACCTTCGACGTGTCCCTGCTCGAGGTCGCCAAGGACGAGGACGACTTCGCCACCATCCAGGTGCGCGCCACCGCCGGCGACAACCGCCTCGGCGGCGACGACTGGGACCAGCGGATCGTGGACTGGCTGCTCCAGCAGGCCAAGTCCAAGGGCGCGGACCTGTCCAAGGACAAGATCGCCCTGCAGCGCCTGAAGGAGGCGGCGGAGCAGGCCAAGAAGGAGCTCTCCTCGGCCACCTCCACCAGCATCTCGCTGCAGTACCTGTCCGTGACCCCCGAGGGCCCGGTGCACCTGGACGAGCACCTCTCCCGCGCCAAGTTCGAGGACCTCACCAAGGACCTGCTCGAGCGCACCCGCAAGCCGTTCGAGGACGTCATCAAGGAGGCCGGCGTCAAGGTCTCCGACATCGACCATGTGATCCTCGTCGGCGGCTCCACCCGCATGCCCGCCGTGTCCGAGCTCGTGAAGGAGCTGACCGGCGGCAAGGAGCCCAACAAGGGCGTGAACCCGGACGAGGTCGTCGCCATCGGCGCGGCGGTGCAGGCGGGCGTGCTCGCCGGTGAGCGCAAGGACGTGCTCCTGATCGACGTGACCCCGCTGTCGCTGGGCATCGAGACCAAGGGCGGCGTGATGGCCAAGCTCATCGAGCGCAACACGGCCATCCCGACCAAGCGCTCCGAGACGTTCACCACGGCCGAGGACAACCAGCCCTCCGTGTCCATCCAGGTCTTCCAGGGCGAGCGCGAGTTCACCCGGGACAACAAGGCGCTGGGGACCTTCGAGCTGACCGGCATCGCCCCGGCCCCGCGCGGCATGCCCCAGATCGAGGTCACGTTCGACATCGACGCGAACGGCATCGTGCACGTCTCCGCGAAGGACAAGGGCACCGGCACCGAGCAGTCGATGACCATCACGGGCGGCTCCTCGCTGTCCCAGGAGGACATCGACCGCATGGTCAAGGACGCCGAGGCCCACGCGGACGAGGACAAGAAGCGCCGCGAGGCCGCCGACCGCCGCAACCAGGCGGAGCAGTCCGCCTACTCCGTTGAGAGGCTCCTGCAGGACAACGGCGACAAGCTGCCCGAGGACGTCAAGACCGAGGTGCAGGCCGACGTCGACGCCCTGAAGGCCGCCCTGGAGAAGCAGGACAACGATGACGAGGTCGCCGCCGCGTTCGAGAAGCTCCAGGCCTCCCAGGTCAAGATCGGCGAGGCCCTCTACGCCCAGCAGGGCGCGGAGTCGGCCGACGCCGGCGCCGAGTCCGCCGCCCCGCAGGGCGACGATGAGGACATCGTCGACGCCGAGGTGGTCGACGAGGACGACGAGAAGAAGGCCTGACACCCCGGGGCCGGGGCGGGCGTCCACGCCCGCCCCGCCCGGAGGCCCACGACGCCGGCGGGCCGGCCCGGCAGCGCCCCTGCCGGGCCCCCCCCCCCCGCGGCCCTTCCCGCACCACCCCCGCGCGGCGGACCCGCCGCGCCCACCCGCTTCGAAAGGACACACCATGAGCGCCGACCAGCAGCGTCCGCACGGCTCCTCCGACGCCGAGCGCGGCTCCGAGGAGGAGCCCATCGTGTTCAACGACCGTCGCCGCATCGACCCCGAGACCGGTGAGCCCCGCGTCTCCGCCGAGAGCGCGGCCGAGCAGGCCGAGGACGGCGACGCCCTCGCCCAGGCCGAGCGCATCCTCGACGAGGCCGGCGCGGAGGCCGGGACCGAGGCGCCGCAGCCCGCGGCCTCGGACCGCGAGGCCGAGCTCGAGACCGACCTGCGACGTCTGCAGGCCGAGTTCGTGAACTACAAGCGTCGCGTGGACCGCGACCGCGACCTGGCCAGGGACGCCGGCGTGCTCAAGGCCGTCACCGCGCTGCTGCCGGTGCTCGACGACATCGACGCCGCCCGCGCCGCCGGCGACCTGACGGACGGCCCGTTCGCCGCCATCGCGACCAAGCTCGACACCGTCCTGGCCGGCCTCGGCCTCGAGCGCCACGACCAGGCGGCGCTGGCCGGCGTCGAGTTCGACCCGGCCCTGCACGAGGCCGTGATGCGCCAGCCGCACGCGGAGGTGCCCGCGGACCACGTGGTCCAGGTCTTCCGCAACGGCTACGTCCGGGACGGCCGCGTGCTGCGCGCCGCCCAGGTGATGGTCTCCGCCGGAGACGAGTGACCCCGTCGGCCGGCGGCCCACCCCGCCGCCGGCCGACCCCCTGACCGATGCACACGAGAGGAGGCACCATGGCCTCGCAGGATTGGATGGACAAGGACTTCTACGCGACCCTGGGGGTGTCCAAGGACGCCTCCGATGCGGATGTGAAGAAGGCCTACCGCAAGCTCGCCCGCACCCACCACCCGGACCAGAACCCCGGGGACGAGGCGGCCGAGAAGAAGTTCAAGGAGATCTCGGAGGCGTACGCCGTCCTGAGCGACCCCCAGGAGCGCCAGGAGTACGACGCGATCCGCGCGATGGGCGGCGGCGCCCGGTTCTCCGCCCCGGGCGGTGCCGGCGGCGGCGGCTTCGAGGACGTCTTCGGCGGCATGTTCGGCGGCGGGGGCGGCCCCCGCACCACGCAGTCCGAGCCCGACCTGTCGGACCTGTTCAGCGGGATGTTCGGCGGCGCCGCCGGCCAGACCGGCGGCTTCGGCCCCGGCGGCTTCGGCGATGCGGGGTACGCACGGCCGCGCCCCACGAAGGGCGCGGACCGCACCGCCACCACCACGATCTCCTTCCGCGGCTCGATCCAGGGCACCACGGTGTCCCTGCGCGGCCCGGACGGCGAGACGATCGAGGTGAAGATCCCGAAGGGCATCCGCGACGGCCAGAAGGTCCGTGCCCGCGGCAAGGGCTCGCCCGGCCCGGCCGGCCGCGGCGACCTGCTGGTCACCGTGCACGTGCGCGAGCACGAGTTCTTCCGCCGGGACGGGGACGACCTGCGGATCACCGTGCCCGTCACCTTCCCCGAGGCCGCCCTCGGCGCCACGATCGAGGTGCCGACGCTGGAGCGCCCCGTGAAGGTGAAGGTGCCGGCGGGCTCCCAGTGTGGCCGCGTGCTGCGCCTGAAGGGCCGCGGTGTCGAGCGCGGGAAGACGACGGGTGACCTGCTCGTGGAGCTGCGCGTCACCGTGCCCACCACGCTCAACGACGACGCCCGCGCCGCCGTCGAGGCCCTGCAGGCCGCCACTGCCGGCGACGATCCGCGGCGGGAGCTGGCCCGGAAGGCAGCCTGGTGAGCGCCCGCGACGGCGCCGCCCGTGCGGACCGGGGCCGCGAGGGGGGTCCCGACCCGCACGCCCCGGTCTTCGTGATCTCCGTGGCCGCCGAGATGGCGGACATGCATCCGCAGACCCTGCGCCAGTACGACCGGCTCGGCCTCGTGGTCCCCGCCCGCCAGGACGGACGGCACCGCCGCTACTCCCTCGCCGACGTCGAGCGGCTGCAGACCGTGCAGACCCTGAGCCGCGAAGGCATCTCGCTGGAGGGCATCCGCCGCGTGATCGCGCTGCAGCGCGAGGTCGAGCAGCTGCAGGACACCGTGGTCGAGCTGGCTGCCCAGGTGGACCGCCTCCACCACGCCTCCCGCCTGGCCCGCGTCTTCACCGTGGGCTCCGGCGGTGACGTCTCGGCCCGCTACGCCGACCGGATGGCCGTCCGCCGTCACGCCGCGGCACGGGCCGGGGCGGACACCGCGGGCGAGGCCTGCCCGAGCGGCCTGCGGAGGCTGCCCTCCGGCGTCGCAGGCCTCCGACGGGTGCCCACGTGGCAGTCCGAGCAGGACTGAGCCGGGCGTCGTTCGGGGCGGCCGCGCGGTCCCGCGTGCAGGAGCGGCTGCGCGCCGACATGGCCCGGCGCGACGGCCTCGGCCGGCAGGCCCGGAGCGCCCTGGACGGGATCGTCCACGCCCTCAAGCCGGAGGGCATGGACCCGCACCTGCCCGCCCGGCATCTGCTGGACTACGTCCTCGAGGGCCCGGACGGGCCGCGCGCGGTGGTCGCCGCGGGGGACCCCGTGACCGCCACCCACCTGACCTGGCTCGTCTCCGGCATGGGCATCCGCCCCCAGACGGCCATGTGGGGGACGGCCCGGGAGGCCGCCCACCTCGCCGCCGCCCAGCGCGCCGCCGGCGCACCCCGCCCCGTCGTCATCGGGTGGCTCGGCTACCCCGCACCCACGCCCTGGCGGGTGGTGCTCGACGGCCCCGGCCGGCGCGGCGGCGCGATGCTCGCCGCGGATGTGCGGGCCTGGTGGGAGTTCCTGCGCCACGGGCCGGGGGAGGACGACGATGTCGCCCCGGCCCTGCGCGCCCGCGGGACCGCCGTGCACGGGGCCGTGGAGGCCCACTCGTACGGCTCGCTCGTGGCCGCGCACGCCCTGCGCCTGCTCGCGGACCGGGGCCTGCAGCCCGACGACGCGGAGGCCCCGTGGCCGGCCGAGCGTCCCGTCGAGGCCCTCGTGGTCTCGGGCACGGTCGGCCTGCCCACCGCCCTGGCGGCCCGGGCCGCGCACCTCGGCCTGCGGTCCGGACGGACGTTCCGTGCCCTGGCCCCGGGCGACCTCCTCGCCCGGGTCGGCCGCACGGTGGGCCGACGTCGAGACTGGACGGACGCCGCCGCGCTGCCGGTGGCCCCGCGGCCCGGTCTGGCGGGGGCCGCCGTCCGCGGCCACCAGACGGCCCGCTGGTCGCCGACGGCCCCCGAGGACGCCCCGAGGGGCTACCGGGACGTCGGGTCCGTGACGCTCGCGGCGACCGCCCGGGTGACCGCCGGCCTGCCGCTGCCGCCCGTCCCGGACGGTGCCGACCCGGCCGGGCCGGTCGCCCCGGTCTGAGCGACCCCGTCGGGCCCCGTGCTCAGCGCCGGCGGTACGCCAGGTCGAACACGAGCCGCCCGGCCCGCTGGGACTTCGCCTCGAAGCTCGTGATCGGTCGGCCCTCGAACCGGGGCGCCCAGCCGCCGTCGTGGTCCACGGGGTCCGCGGCCGCCGCGCCGGCCCGCGCCTCGCCCAGGCCGGCCCGCAGCGGGCGCTCCTCCTCGGCCGCGCTCTCCCAGCCCGCGGGCAGCGGCTGGGCACCCACCTCGGTCTCCCTGCCCTCGCGGCGCACCCGCGTGAGCGGGGAGTCCTCGCCCGCGGCGCGCCCGGGGAAGAGGTTCTCGAACCCCGGGTGCGCCTCGAGCACCTCGCGCATCTGCACGGCGTAGCCCGACCAGTCCGTCGCCAGCCGCAGCACCCCGCCGGGGGCGAGCACCCGCGCCACGCGATCGGCGAAGGCGGGGGAGACCAAACGGCGTTTGTGGTGCCGCTTCTTGTGCCACGGGTCCGGGAAGAACACCCACACCTCGGAGACGGAGCCGGGCGTGAGCAGGGCGTCCAGCAGCTCGGGCGCGTTGGCCTCCACGGCGCGGACGTTCTCCAGGCCCTGCTGCTCCACGCGCGTCATGAGCGCGGCCAGGCCGGGCACGTAGACCTCGACGGCGAGCACGTTCCAGTCCGGCCGGTCGGCGGCGGCCTGCGCCGTGGACTCGCCCAGCCCCGAGCCGATGTCCACCAGCAGGGGAGCCTCGCGCCCGAACACCCCCGCCCAGTCCAGTCGGGCCCGGGCGTCCACCGAGGTGGCGCCGCGGCCGCGGGGCACGTCCACGAGGACCCGCTCCGCCTGGCGGTCCCACACCGCCTGTCGCCCCGCGTTCAGGCGCGCGCCGCGCCGGACGAAGGAGACCGGCTCCCGTCGGACGAGGGCGGGGTCCTTGTCCCGATTGTGGTCGTGCGCGTGGACGCGCTCGGCGGGCGGCGGCACGGCGTCGGGGCCGGGTGCGTCCGGGCAGGGGCGGGGCAGGTGCTCAGTCATCGCCCCGATCCTGCCACGGCCGCGCGTCGACGGTGCAGACCGCGGCCGACGACGGCGCCCGGCGCCGGGGTCAGGGGGTGCTGCTGGAGCGGTCCCCCGACGTGGGCGACGCGGACGCGGAGGCCGTGGTGGCGGTCGGCTCGGGTGCGGACTCGGTCGGGTCCGGCGCAGGGTCCGTGGCCGGCGCGCTCGTGGACGGACCGGACGCGCTCGTGGACGGACCGGACGGGCTCGGGGACGTCGGGGTCGGGGACGTCGGGGTCGGCGTCGCGGAGGTCGGCGTCGGGTCGGGGGTGCTCGGCGTCGGACTGCCGGATCCCGTGCCCGACGGCGAGGACGAGGTGGGGGTCGACGTCGGCGAGGACGGCGTGGCCGAGCGGGTGGGCGCGGGGGCCGAGGAGGACGGGGCCGTGCTGCTCGGCACCGGGGTGCTCGCGCTGGGCGTCGGGGCCGCCGTGTCGGCGGGCGCGGACGGGGGCGGCACGGGTGCGCCGGTGGCCTCCTCCGTCCACGAGGACGTCTCGGGCTCCGGCTCGGGGGCGGGCTCCGGCTGCTGCTCCTCGGGGGTCGGGGTGGAGCGGTCCGGCAGACGCAGGTCGGCGGGGGCGGAGGCGGCGTCCGCGGCGACGTGGCCCAGGTCGGACAGCCAGGCGGTCGCCGTGTCCCGAGGGATCCGCACCGTCAGCACGCCCGCGGCGGCCGGCGCCATGGACGCCTGGTCCGCCTCGAGCATCAGGCTGCCGTCCGGCAGGAAGACCACCGCGTCCCACACCCGGCGGTTCTCCACCTGCTCCGGGGCGTCGACCGCCGAGTCCAGGCGCGAGCCGATCACGTCCGGGTCGTTGGCCATGCGCTGGCGCACCTCGGCGCGGAACGCGTCCCAGCCGTCGGGGGTGAAGAGATCGGCGGTCTCGAGCACGCGGTCCTCGCGGGCCGAGTACCAGATCACGTGCGAGGTGGACACGGAGTCCGTGCCGCGCCGCTCCGTGGCGAGCAGGCGGGCCGCGGCGATGTCCTCCGCCACGACGGCGAGCTGCGGCTGGATCTCCAGACGCGGGTCCGCGCTCGGGTCGGTGTCCCGGCGGTACTGGTCGATCTGGGCGCGCACGGCCTCGGCCATGGCCTCCGTCCAGGCCGGCGCCCCGGGCACCTGCAGCCACGCCCCGTGGTGGTCCGGGTCCTCGCCCTCGAGCACGGCGACGCTCGCCTCCGGCACCCGCTCGAGGTCGTGCGAGGGGACCTCGACCGTGAACGGGGCCATGTCCATGGACGGCAGGGCGGAGGCCGCCGTCGTGGCGGGCGCAGGCTCGGGCTGCGGCTCGGTGCGGGCACAGGCGCTCAGCGTCACCAGGGCGACGGCGGCCAGGCCGAGGGCCGCGCGGCCACGGCGGGGGGAGGGCAGGACGGGGTGCATGCGATTCACTTCCGGTGGTCGGAGGACTCCAGGATGGCCTCGACGCGGGCGGCCATCTCGTCCGCGGTCGGCGGGCGCCAGTCCGGGTCGTTCCGGCGGCGGGCGTCGCGGCGCAGGCGCAGGACCACCCAGATCGCGAGGAAGGCCAGGATCAGGACCAGGACGATGTTGGAGAAGACGTCCGCGTACTCGGAGACGACGTGGAACCGCTCCCCGAGCGCGTAGCCGCCGTAGACGAAGATCGCGTTCCAGATCAGGGAGCCCAGCGCCGTGAACAGGGTGAACTTCGCGAGGTTCATCCGCTCGATGCCCGCGGGGATGGAGATCAGGGAGCGGAACACGGGGACCATGCGGCCCAGGAACACGGTCCAGTAGCCGTAGCGGATGAACCAGCGCTCGGTCTTGGCCACGTCCTCCATGTCCACCAGCGGCATGCGGTCCGCGATGCGGTACATGCGGCGGCGGCCGAGCCACGCGCCGATGCCGTAGAGGGCCAGCGCTCCGGCGATCGAGCCGACCGTCGCCCAGACCAGCGCGGCATGCGGGCTGAAGGCGCCGCCGGCCGCGGTGAAGCCGGCCAGGGGCAGGATCACCTCGGACGGGATGGGCGGGAAGATGTTCTCCGCGAAGACGGCCAGGCCGACGCCGATCGGGCCGACGGCCTCCATGATGTCCACGACGATGTTGCCGAGCCAGCCGTAGTCGGTGGGCGCGGCGGCGGCCACGGTCAGGGGTGTGACGAGGGGGAGCATGCGCCCCATTGTCCATCATCGACCGCCTCCGCGACGTGGTGGAGGCGCCGACGCCGTCCGCTCTGCGCGCACAGCCGCGCCTCCGGGCGGGCGGGAGCGGGCTGCCGTTGGTACTGTCGGAGGTGCAGACCGCTCACCGACCGTTCGCGCCACACCCCACTCCACGTGCGTGCCGCGGGCCCTACTGGAAGGAAGACTCCATGAGCATCGTCCAGATTCCGCTGCGCCTGGCCTCCGGCGCGTTCATCCTGAACTCCGGCCTCAACAAGCGCGGCATCTCCGCGGAGCAGGCCCAGGGCCTGCGCGACATGAGCGCCCGCGGCCTGCCCGCGCTGGCCAACCTGTCACCGGAGCAGTTCAAGAAGTTCCTCGTGACCACCGAGATCGGCGTGGGCTCGGCCCTGCTGGCCCCGTTCGTCCCGGGCTGGCTCGCCGGCTCCGCCCTGACCGCGTTCTCCGGAGGCCTGTTCTCCATGTACCTGAACACCCCGGAGATGACCGAGGCGGACGGCGTGCGTCCGTCCCAGGAGGGCACCGCCGTCGCCAAGGACATCTTCCTGGTCGGCTCCGGCCTGGCCATCGCCGCCGACTCCGTGGCCAACCGCCCCGGCAAGCGCCGCAAGGCCGCCAAGAAGCGCGCCGCCCGCATCGAGGGCGCCCGCGACGCCAAGGTGCAGGCCATCCGCGACGCCCAGGACGAGAAGGTCGCCGCGATCCACGCCGCCCGTGAGGAGCAGGTCGCCGCGCTGCGCGAGGCCCGTGACGAGCTGAAGAAGCTGCGCAAGAAGGCCTGACGCCTCCGCCGCATGCCTGAGGGGCCCCGCCCCGCCCCAGGTCCGGGGGGGGCCCCTCACGCATGTGCCCACCCACCGGGGCACGGCGGGCGGGCAGGCTCAGAGATCGATCTCGGTGGGGTGCAGCACGCGGCGCAGGAAGTCCTGGGTGCGCGGCTGCTGGGGGTCGGAGATCACCGCGGCGGCCGGGCCGGCCTCCACCACGACGCCGCCGTCCATGAACACGACCCGGTCGGCCACCTCACGGGCGAAGCCCATCTCGTGGGTGACCACGAGCATGGTCATGCCGTCGCGGGCCAGCTGACGCATGATCGCCAGGACGTCGCCGACGGTCTCGGGGTCGAGGGCCGAGGTGGGCTCGTCGAAGAGCATCAGCTGCGGGTCCATGGCCAGCGCCCGGGCGATCGCCACGCGCTGCTGCTGGCCGCCGGAGAGCTGGTCCGGGTAGCGGTCCTCGAGCTCGGCCAGGCCCACGCGGGCCAGCTGCCGACGGGCGATGTCCACCGCCTCGGCCTTGCCCCGCTTGAGCACCTTGAGCTGGGCCACGGTGCAGTTCTCCAGCACGGACAGGTGCGGGAACAGGTTGAACTGCTGGAACACCATGCCCACGTGGCGGCGCAGCAGGTCCAGGTCCACGTCCTCGTCCGTGACCGTGAACTCACCGACCGTGACGACGCCCGAGTCGGGCTTCTCCAGCAGGTTCACGCAGCGCAGGAGGGTGGACTTGCCCGAGCCGGACGGGCCGATCAGGCACACGACCTCGCCGGGGGCGACGTCGAGGTCGATGCCGCGCAGCACGTGGTTGGCGCCGAAGGACTTGTTGAGGCCGGCCACGTGCACGCCGGCGGCGTCCGCGGCGGCCACCGCGCCGAAGGATCCGGTGATGGGGTTCTGCTGGGCCATCTCAGTGCCCCTTCTTGGTCGAACGGGCCTCGAACCGGCGGGCCAACAGGGACAGCGGCACGGTGATCACGAGGTAGAACAGGCCGGCCACAAGGATCGGCGTCATGCCGGCGTCGAGGGCGGAGATGCCGTCGCGACCGAACTTGGTGAGCTCGTACTCGTGCGCGGCCAGGCCGAGCACGTAGACCAGCGAGGAGTCCTTGGTCAGGAGGATGACCTCATTGGTGAGCGGCGGCAGCACGATGCGGAACGCCTGGGGGATCACGATGGTGACCATGGCCCGCCACGTCGGCATGCCGAGGGACCGGGCCGCCTCCATCTGGCCGCGGGGCACCGCCTGCAGGCCGGCACGCAGGGTCTCGGCGATGTACGCGGCCGAGACCATGCCCAGGGCCACCATCACGACGACGGGGATCGGCCAGGACACCCCGAACGCGAAGGGCACCCCGTAGCCGAAGGCGAGGAACACCAGCAGCGCGGGGACGCCGCGGAAGAACTCCACGTAGGCGGTGGCCAGCCACCGGTACGGGCCGAACGAGCTCAGGCGCATGAGCGCGAGCACGATGCCGCCCAGCAGGCCGACGACGAACGAGGTGACCGTGTAGAACAGCGTGTTGCCCAGCCCCACGAGGATCACGTTGGGGAACATCGGGGCCACGGCGGGGAAGTTCAGGACGTTCTCGGCGAGCGCGCCCCAGTCGATGAGGACGGCCAGGACGACGAGGGCGAGGACGAAGACGGCCGCCTGGATGATCAGGGACAGCCGACGACGGCGGCGCGCGCGGCCGGGCTTCATGGCCGGTGCCGGCGAGACGGGGGCCTGCGTGCTCATCGGTAGTCCTCCTGTGCCTGACCGAACCAGCGCTCCTGGAGCTCGGCCACGGTGCCGTCGTTGCGCAGCTCCTGCAGCGCGCGGTTCACGGCGGAGCCGAGCTGCGCCTTCTGCGGGCCGACCGCCATGCCGAGCTGCTCGCCCGTGGGCAGCGACTCGACCACCTCGAAGCGATCGTCGTCCTTGAGGGAGTAGAGCAACACGGACTGGTTGCCCAGGGCGGCGTCCACGGTGCCGGCCTGCAGGGCCTGGACCTGCATGCCGCCGTCCTCGAACTGCACGGGGCTCAGGCCGTTCTGCTGGGCGTATTCGTCGCCGGTGGTCGCGGCCTGCACGCCGATCCGGCGGCCCTTCGCGGAGTCGACGTCGGTGATGCCGGAGCCCTTCTTCGCGACCAGGACGAGGTCGTCGTCGAGGTAGGGGAGGGTGAAGGCCATGACGCGCTGACGGGCCTCGGTGATGGAGATCGACGAGGCGTTCACGTCGCAGCCGGTGAGCGAGGCACCCGACTCGATGGCCTCGAAGGAGGAGTCGATCACGTTCACCCCGAGGCCCAGCTTCTCCGCCACCGCCTCGACCAGCTGGATGTCGTAGCCGGTCAGCTCACCGTTCTCCTCGAACTCGAAGGGCGGGTAGGGGACGTCGGAACAGACCGTCAGGACGCCGGGCTGGACGAGGCCGTACGAGGTGCTCAGGTCGTCGTCGGACACGATGCCGGCGGATCCGGCGTCGCCGCCGAGGACGGCGCAGCCGGTGAGCAGCGCCGCCGACGCGGTGAGCCCCACGGTGCCGAGGAGGCGGGAGTGGATGCGGGTCATGGAGGGCCTTCTGTGTCGCCGTCGGGAGGGGGCGGGTCGGAGGGAGCCGGCAGAGTGACGTGTTCCGCCGTGATTGGTGGTCATCGTAGTGCGTCGGGCCCGTCGCGGGCGCCGGGAGACGGCTCGTCGCCGCGGAGCGAGCCGATCGACCGGTGGCCCTGCCGCGACCCGCCTCCGCAGGCGAAAGCTGGCCCTGCGCTGTGGGGATTGTCAGGCTGGTCACATCGTCGTCACCCGGTCTGAGAGGTCTCTCATGCTCCGCCCCGCCGCCCCCGCTCGCCCCGCCGTCGCCCTGTCCCTGCTCGCCGTGGGCGCCCTCGCGCTCGTCGGCTGCGGCGGGGGAGGCGGCGAGGCCTCGTCCTCCTCGGCCGACGCGTCCGAGTCCGCCCCGACGGGGGCCGGCTCGGACCTCACGGACGAGCAGGAGGAGCGCGTGGAGGCGCTCGAGGACGTCCTGCTCACCCCGGAGACCGCGCCCGGCGGCGTGTTCACGGGCATGGAGACCCAGGCCGGCGGCGGCGAGCCGATCAGCACCAGCCTGAGCCTGACGGGCGTCACCCCCACGGGCGCCTGCGCGGACCTCATCGAGCAGATCAACACGCAGCAGGCGCCCGGGCTCGGCGGTGCGCTGGCCCAGTACGAGGTGGACCCGGCCGCCGTCACCGGCCTGGCCGGTTCCCAGGCCGGGGCGTTCGGCATGGTCGCGGTCACCGACGACGGCACCGATCTGCTGGCGCCCTTCGGCAAGCTGGCCGACACGTGCGGCACGTTCGGCGACCCGGACGGCGTCCAGGCGGCCTTCACGAAGGTGCCCGGCGTGCCGGACGCGGTCCACATCGCTCTGGGGAACTCGGGCATGGACACGGCCCTGTTCACCATGACCGTCGGCGGCGTCACGGACGGGGACGAGCTCGTGTACCTCGGCATGGTGGGCCTCGACGAGGAGATCGCGGCCGAGACGCTGCGTGCCCAGGTCGAGGCGTTCGAGGCCCGGGAGCGCTGACCTGTCAGTCGTCGGGCCGGGACGTCGGCTCGAGGCGGGCGCCATCGTCGGACACCGGGTCCGCGTGGAACGGGCTGCCCGAGCTGACGTCCTCCGGGTCCCGCCGCCCCGACTCGACCGCGAGGAGGCGCCCCTCCTCGGAGAGCAGGGGTGTGGCCTCGATCGTGAGGTCCTCGCCGGCGCGCACGGCGTCGGCCACGAGCCGGGCCAGGCGGCGGTTGCGGGCCTCGTGCCGTTCGGAGGCCTCGAGCACCGCGGTGTGCCGCGTCGCCAGCTGGATCTCGACGGAGGCGTCGATGCCGACGGCCAGCTGGCGGGCACGCAGCACCTCCGCGTCGAAGGCGGCCCCGGCCAGCAGCACGATGCACGCCACCCACGCGAGGGCGAGCACGCCGATCGCGGAGTTGATCCGCCCGACCACGGCGAACTGGCCGAACCGGTCCGTGATCCAGCCCAGGGCCACGGTGGCGCCGAAGAGCAGGACCACCACGGCCACGGCGCCGAGCGAGAGCGGGCGGTAGCGGGGCTGCCGGACGTTGGGCCCCAGGCGGTAGGCGAGGGTCACGATCAGGGCGATCACCACGAGGATGACCGGCCACTTCACCACGTTCCACGTCTGGACCGTCTCCTCCGGCAGGCCGACGGCCTGGCCGAGGCGCAGGGAGAGGTCGCCGCCGACGACCACCAGGATCGTGATCAGCACGGCGCCGAGCATGAGGGCGAGCGTCTCGACGAAGACCACGAGGCGGAAGTGGAGGAAGGGCCGGCCCTCGCGGGTGTCGTGGATGCGGTGCATGGCCCGGTGGAACGCGCCGACGGCGCCCGAAGCGGACACCACGGTGCCGACGGCCCCGAGGACGACGGCGCCGGTGCCGGGCCCGGCCGAGCCGAGGGTCAGGATCCATTCGCGGACGACGTCGGGCGTCAGCGACGGCCAGATCTCGGCGGCCAGGTGGGCCGCGGCGTCCACGGTCTCCTCCTCGACGCCCAGCAGCGAGACCACGGAGAGCAGGGCGATGACGGTGGGCAGCAGGGACAGCGCCCCGAAGAAGGTCATGGCGGCGGCCACATCCCAGACCTGCAGCTCGAAGAGCCGGTGCAGGGTGCGGCGCAGGACGTACAGCAGGGACACCCGCGGTCGGGTGTACGTGCGGAGGCGCCGGGGCGCCGCTGTGGAGCCGGCCATGGCACCAACGTACCGGCGCGAGGGGGAATAGCCCTGGTGCGTGGAGGGTTGAGCTATATAGACTCAACTTCGTCTGCGGCGGGAACGGCCCGCGGTCGACGGTTGTCCGACACCCCGGGACACGGGAGAGAAGGAGCCAATAGTCCATGGATGCCAAGTTCACCACCAAGAGCCAGGAGGCGCTCTCGGCTGCGGCCATGAACGCCTCCACCGCCGGCAACCCCCAGGTCGAGCCGGCCCACCTGCTGAAGGCCCTGATGGACCAGCGGGAGTCCGTCGCCGTGGCCGTCCTGAAGGCCGCCGGGGCCGACCCCGACGCCGTCTCCACGGCGGCCTCCTCGGCCATCCGACGCCTGCCCTCCACCCAGGGCAGCACGGTGGCCCAGCCCCAGTTCTCGCGCGCCGCCCTGCAGGTCGTGCAGAACGCGCGCACCCAGGCCGAGCAGCGCTCGGACGAGTTCGTCTCCACCGAGCACCTGCTGCTCGGCGTGGCAGCGGACTCCGGCGAGGCCGGTGAGGCACTGCGCTCGAACGGGGCGAGCCTCGAGGCGCTCGCCGCCGCCCTGACCCTGGTGCGCGGCGACTCCCGCGTCACCACCCAGGACCCGGAGACCACCTTCCAGTCCCTGGAGAAGTACGGCACGGACCTCACCGAGATCGCCCGCTCCGGCAAGCTCGACCCGGTGATCGGCCGCGACGCCGAGATCCGCCGTGTGGTGCAGGTGCTCTCGCGCCGCACCAAGAACAACCCCGTGCTCATCGGCGAGCCCGGCGTCGGCAAGACCGCCGTCGTCGAGGGCCTGGCCCAGCGGATGGTGGCCGGGGACGTCCCCGAGTCCCTGCGCGGCAAGACGCTGATCAGCCTGGACCTGGGCGCCATGGTCGCCGGCGCCAAGTACCGCGGCGAGTTCGAGGAGCGCCTGAAGGCCGTCCTCGAGGAGATCAAGGCCGCCGAGGGGCAGGTCGTCACGTTCATCGACGAGATCCACACCGTCGTGGGCGCGGGCGCGTCCGAGGGCGCCATGGACGCCGGCAACATGCTCAAGCCCATGCTGGCCCGCGGCGAGCTGCGCCTGATCGGCGCGACCACCTTGGACGAGTACCGCGAGAACATCGAGAAGGACCCCGCCCTGGAGCGCCGCTTCCAGCAGGTCTTCGTGGGCGAGCCCAGCGTGGACGACACGATCGCCATCCTGCGCGGGCTCAAGGAGCGCTACGAGGCCCACCACAAGGTGGCCATCGCCGACTCCGCGCTCGTGGCCGCGGCCACGCTGTCCCACCGGTACATCACCGGCCGCCAGCTGCCGGACAAGGCCATCGACCTCGTGGACGAGGCCGCCTCACGCCTGCGCATGGAGATCGACTCCGCCCCGGAGGAGATCGACGTCCTGCGCCGCCAGGTGGACCGCCTGACCATGGAGGAGCTCGCCCTCGAAGGCGAGACGGACCCCGCGTCCATCGAGCGGCTCGACGCCCTGCGCGCGGAGAAGGCGGACCGCGAGGAGGAGCTCACCGCCCTCACCGCCCGCTGGGACGCGGAGAAGGCCACCCTCAACCAGGCCGGCGACCTGCGCGCCAAGGTGGACGAGCTGCGTTCGCTCGCCGAGAAGGCCCAACGCGACGGCGACCTCGCCGAGGCCTCCCGCCTGCTGTACGGCGAGATCCCCGCGCTGGAGAAGCAGCTCGAGGAGGCGGACCGCGCCGCCCGCGAGGCCGACCGCTCGGCCACCGAGCCGATGGTCTCCGAGGAGGTCACGGCGGACGACATCGCCGAGGTGGTCTCCGCCTGGACCGGCATCCCCGCCGGGCGCATGCTCACCGCCGAGTCCGAGAAGCTGCTCACCATGGAGGAGCACCTCGGCGAGCGGCTGATCGGGCAGCGGGACGCCGTCGTCGCCGTCGCGGACGCGGTGCGCCGCTCGCGGGCCGGCATCGCGGACCCGAACCGGCCCACGGGCTCGTTCCTGTTCCTGGGCCCCACGGGCGTGGGCAAGACCGAGCTGGCCAAGGCGCTCGCGGAGTTCCTCTTCGACGACGAGCGCGCCATGGTGCGGATCGACATGTCCGAGTACGCGGAGAAGCACTCCGTCTCCCGCCTGGTCGGCGCCCCTCCGGGCTACGTCGGCTACGACGAGGGCGGCCAGCTCACGGAGGCCGTGCGGCGTCGCCCGTACTCGGTGGTGCTGCTGGACGAGGTGGAGAAGGCCCACCCCGAGGTCTTCGACATCCTGCTCCAGGTGCTCGACGACGGCCGCCTCACCGACGGCCAGGGCCGCACCGTGGACTTCCGCAACGTGATCCTGATCCTCACCTCGAACCTGGGCTCGCAGTTCCTCGTGGACCCGACCCTGGACGAGGCCGCCAAGCGCGAGTCCGTGATGTCCGTGGTGCGCGGGGCGTTCAAGCCCGAGTTCCTCAACCGCCTGGACGAGATCGTGCAGTTCGACGCGCTCACCGTGGCCGAGCTGACGCGGATCGTGGACCTGCAGGTCGAGTCCCTGCAGGCGCGCCTGACGGACCGCCGCCTCACCCTCGAGGTGTCCGACGCCGCCAAGGCGTGGCTCGCCGCGACCGGGTTCGACCCGGCCTACGGCGCCCGGCCCCTGCGCCGCCTGGTGCAGCGCGAGATCGGCGACCGCCTGGCCCGCGGCATCCTCGCCGGGGAGATCGCGGACGGGGACACCGTGGTCGTGGACCGTGTCGAGGGCGAGAACGGCCTCACCGTGACCCGGAAGGGCTGACGCCGGGACCGACGGACCGTGTTCCTCCTCCCTCTGGCGCGTCGGGGGCGGTTTCGGGTGGTATCCGGCCTGGATACCACCCGAAACCGCCCCCGACGGCATCTGCGAGACGGGCGGACGCCTCGGGTCAGCGGGTGCCGAGGGCGTCGGCGTCCTGCTGGAGGGTGCCGATCAGGTTCGCCACCGCGCGGGCCGTGTGGGTCAGCGTGGTGATGGAGACGTTGTCGATGTCGTCCTGGGGCGTGTGGTAGTTGTCGTCGCGGATCGAGAGCAGGCCCGTCGAGGCGATGCCCGCGTCCACGAACGGCGCGTAGTCCGAGCGGCCGTTGCTGCCCTCGGGCTGGTGCCCGTGGCCGTCGCGGTCGAGCTGCGCGCCGAGCAGGGACTCAGCACCGATCGACCAGTCGGCCGTGAGCACGCCGAGCGTGTTCTGGTGGTCCAGCGGGGCCACCATGTCCAGGTTGGTGTAGAGGATGATGTCCTCGCGCTCCGCGGCGGTCAGGGTGTCCACGTAGTGGTGCGAGCCCAGCAGGCCGATCTCCTCGGCACCCCACAGGGCGAAGCGGACCTTGCTCTCGGCCTTGTTGGCCTTGGCGGCCTGGCGCGCGACCTCGAGGGTCGCCGCGACGCCCGAGGCGTTGTCGTGGATGCCCGGGCCCTCCGGCACGCCGTCCAGGTGGGCGCCGAGCATCACGACGTCGTCGTCGCTGCCCGTGCGCGTCTCCGCCAGCACGTTCCAGGTGGGCCGCTGCTCCACAAGCTGCTCGAGGTCCAGGGTGACGGTGGCGCCGCCGGCGCGGGTCTGGGCCAGCAGATCGGCGCCCAGCTCGCGGGTCACGCCCACGGTCCCGACGACGTCGCCCGGCGCGGCGCCCAGGGTGCCGTTCAGCGCGCCCTCGGCGTTGTTGTAGATGATGACGGCCTCGGCACCGGAGGCGGCCGCGACCTGGGACTTCTGGGCGAAGGTGCAGTCGCCCCGGGAGACCAGGGCGACGCTGCCGGTCAGGTCCGCGTCGGCCCAGTCCGCGTCGGCGCAGCCGGTGGCGGCGCCGGCGGGGGCGGCGAGCGGGGCGTCGGTGACCTGCGCTGACGGCGAGGACGTGAAGACGGTGTGCTCGAGGTCGCGCTGGACGGGTCCGGTTTGCTGAAGCCGGTCCCGCAGGGTCTCGGTGTAGGTGATCTCGAACTCCTGGAGCTCGACGTCGTAGCCGGCCTCCTCGAGCTCGCCCACGGCGTAGTCGAGCGAGGCCTGGAAGCCCGGCGTGCCCGCGGCGCGGTTGCCGTGCTCGTCCGCGATGGCCGCGAACGCCTCGATGTCCTGGCGGAGGTGGTCCGAGGAGATGGATCGGACCAGCTTCTCCGGTGAGTTCGGGTTGCCGCCGGCACGGTTCTGGCCGGGGCCCAGGCCCCGGTCGGCGGTCTGCGCGGTGGCGGCGCTGGCCTTCGCCGGGGCGGCCGGGGCGGCCGGGGCGGCGAGTGAGACGGGGGCGGCGGTCAGCGTGGCGGCCAGGGTGGCGGCGGCCAGCAGGGTGGGGGTGCGGCGCATGGGCATCCTCATCGTCGGAGTGGGTGTGACGTACGCAACCTAGCCGGTCGTCCAGCGTCCGTACAGGGTGTGTGTCACGCCCGTCCAGCCGGATGCCGCCCGTGTCGCGGCCGCCCGCGCCGCGCCCGGCGCCACTGCACGCCCCGCCGGACCGGGCCGGTCGTCGTCGTCCACAGGCCGTCCGGCGGGTCATGTATCCTTGTCCGCACGAACCATATTGACCAGTGAAGACCTCGGCGGGCCCCTGTGCGCCACAGATCCGAGGCGGCGAGAGATGCGAAGGGGGTCACGCTCATGGGGCGCGGCCGTCAGAAGGCGAAGGCCACGAAGCAGGCACGGGAGATGAAGTACTTCTCTCCTGGAACAGACCTCTCGGCACTGGAGCGAGAGCTCACGGGCGGACGCACGCGCGGCCCGGAGCAGGACCAGGAGCCCGAGTACGAGGATCCGTACGCGGACCTCTACGCGGAGGACGAGGACGACGACGCGCGGGCGCGATGACGCCCGCACGGCATCCGGCCCTGGACGGGTATCAGGCCGCCCTGCGGTCGATCGCCAGGGTGGTGGATGAGACAGCACCGCTGCAGGACCCCGAGACGGCGTCTCGGGGTCTGCTGCGTCTGATGGAGGAGTCCCGCCCGCTCGTGATCACCGGGGCCGGCGTGTCCACGGACTCCGGCATCCCGGACTACCGGGGGCCAAACGGGTCCCTGCACCGCCACCGGCCGATGACGTACCAGGAGTTCCGGGACGACCCGGCCGCCCGCCACCGCTACTGGGCGCGCTCGTTCGTGGGCTGGCGCCGCATGGACCAGGCCCGCCCGAACGAGGCGCACCGCATCCTCGCGCGCTGGGCGGCCGAGGGGCGGATCGCCGGCGTCCTGACCCAGAACGTGGACGGGCTGCACGCCGAGGCCGGACGCGCGGCGGGGATGCCGGAGGACCGGCTGATCGAGCTCCACGGGGACCTGGCGCGCGTGGCCTGCCTGAACTGCGGGGCCACCGAGTCCCGCCGTGACCTGGACCTGCGGCTCGAGGCCGCCAATCCGGGCTACCTCGAGCGCGTGGCGATCGACCCGGACGCCGTGAACCCCGACGGGGACGTCTCCCTCGACCAGCACTGGGTGGAGGAGTTCACGATGGTCGGCTGCCGGGTGTGCGGCTCCGTGAAGCTCAAGCCGGACGTCGTGTACTTCGGCGAGTCCGTGCCCGCGGCGCGGCGCGCGGCCGCGGAGGCGATGGCCGACGACGGCGGCACGGTGCTCGCCGTCGGCACCTCGCTGGCCGTGATGAGCGGCTACCGGTTCGTGCTGCGGGCCGAGCGGGCCGGGCATGAGACGGGGCTGATCAACCTCGGCCCCACCCGCGCCGACGCCAAGGCCCGCTGGCGCTGGCGCGCCCCGGTCGCCGACGCGCTGGCCTGGCTCGACGCCCGCCTCTGACCCCCACCCACGTTTTCGTTCGGGAAACGGCGGACGCCGGGGCGTTTTCGTGCGGGAAACGGCGGGCGCCGGGGGTGTGGACACCGGGTGGCCCGGGGCCACGCACGACTCCTGCACAGGCGGCGCCGCCGACGTCCTCGTCCACGGTGGGTGCTCCCGCGCGGCCGGGGTCGGCCGGGTTGAGCCATCGTCACGGGCATGGTCACGTCTTCCCTGCCCCTGTCGGACATCGCCGAGGCCGGCCGGCCGTTCACCCGTGGCGACCTGCGCGCGGCCGGGGTCTCGGAGCGACTGGTCCGCGGCGGTGACGTGCGGCGCGTGACGCATGGGGTCCATCGGCTCCGGACTGACCACCTCGGCTCGTGGGCGGATCTCGGCTACGCCGAGGCGCCCGCTCCCTTCGCGCCGGAGGAGACGGCCGCGATCGTGGAGGCGAGCGGGGGAGTGGCCTCCCACCTCACGGCGCTGCTCCTGCACCGCGTGCCGCTGCCGCCGTTCCTGGCGGAGGACGGCACGGTGCACGTGTCCCGGCCGCACCCGCGCGGGGCGAGCGTCCGACCGGAGATCACCTCGCATGCCCGCCTCGTCCCGGCCGCGGACGTCACAGCCCTCCACGGGATCCGCCTGACGAGCCTGGAGCGATCCTGGGCGGATCTGGCCGCGCTGCTTCGTCCAGGCATGCTCGAGCCCGTCGTGGCGGCCGGGGACGCCCTCATCCATCGGCCGTGGTCGCCGGAGGGGCGTCGCTCACCACGGACCACGACGGCGGCCCTGCGGTCCGCGCTCCTGCGTGCCGGACGGTTCAAGGGAGTGCGCACCGCCCGTGCCGCACTCGAGCTGGTGCGGGTGGGCGCGGATTCCCCGCAGGAGACAGCCCTGCGACTGGCCCTGCTCCACGCCGGCCTGCCCGAGCCGGAGCTCCAGCTGGTGCTGCACCCGGGCCGGGCCCGGTCACCGGACGCGGATCTGGGGTGGCGGCAGTGGCGCTTGGTGGTCCACTACGACGGCGGTCACCACCTCGACCCGGCACAGCTCGCGGTGGACTCGTGGCGAGACGAGGGATGGGCGCGCGCGGGCTGGACGCAGATCTGGGCCACGGTGGACGACGCACGGGACGACTTCCGGCGCGTCGTCGCCGAGGTGCAGACGCACCGGGCCCGGCTCGGCGGGCGGGTGTTCGCGTCGTGAACCGCCGTTTCCCGAACGAAAACACCCCGGAGGCCGCCGTTTCCCGAACGAAAACGCCCCGTGGGGTCAGGCGGCGTACTGGCCGCGCATCAGCACGGCGCCGCCGTCGACGCCCTTGGCGCCCTGCACGAAGTTCAGGCCTGCGGCCGCCGCGTCGTCGGTGAGGGCGCCGATGGTGCCCATCTCCCACGCGTCGATGCCGGCGTCCACGAGCACGGAGATCGACGTCGCGGCCACCTCCGGGTCCACCACGGCCACCATGCCCACGCCGAGGTTGAGGGTGCGCTCGAGGTCGGACTGCGGAACGCGGCCGAGCTCGCCCACCAGGCGGAACACGGGCGGCAGGGACCAGGTGTCGCGCTCGACGGTCGCCATGAGGCCCTGCGGGAGCACGCGCGCCAGGTTCGCGGCCAGGCCGCCGCCGGTCACGTGGCTGAACGCGCGCACCGGCAGGTCCGAGCCGCCCTCGTGGCCGTTGAGGCGCTGCACCAGGTCGAGGCAGGCGCGGGAGTAGATGCGGGTCGGCACGAGCAGCTCCTCGCCGAGGGTGCAGCCGAGCTCGGTGACCTCGCGGTCCAGGGACCAGCCCGCGGCGTTCACCACGCGGCGCACGAGCGAGTAGCCGTTCGAGTGGATGCCGGAGGAGGCCATGCCGATCACGACGTCGCCGGACTGCACCCGCTCCGCGCCCAGGACCATGTCCGCCTCGACCACGCCGGTGGCCGCGCCCGCCACGTCGTACTCGTCTGCGGCCAGCAGGCCCGGGTGCTCGGCGGTCTCGCCGCCCACGAGCGCGGTGTCGGCCAGGCGGCAGCCCTCGGCCACGCCGCGCACGATGTCCGCGATGCGCTCGGGCACGACCTTGCCGCACGCGATGTAGTCGGTCATGAACAGGGGCTGGGCGCCGACCACCACGATGTCGTCCACGACCATGCCCACGAGGTCCTGGCCGATGGTGTCGTGCTTGTCCATCGCCTGCGCGATCGCCACCTTGGTGCCGACGCCGTCCGTGGACGTGGTCAGCAGCGGCTTGCGGTACTGCAGCAGCGCGGAGGCGTCCCACATGCCGGCGAAGCCGCCGATGCCGCCCATGACCTCGGGGGTGTGGGTGGCCTTCACGGCGTCCTTCATCAGCTCGACGGCGCGGTCGCCGGCCTCCACGTCGACGCCGGCCGAGGCGTAGGTGATCGGGGCGGCGGAGGAGGGGGTCTGGTTCGGGGTCACAGCGGGGTCCTGTCCGTCTCGGTGAGCAGCTTCTCGTCGTCGGCGTCCGGGCCGGGCTCGCAGCCCGTGGCGGTCACGGTGGTGGTCTCGCCGTCCTCGTCCAACACCACGGTGGACGCGGGCGACACGGCGACCGGCTCCAGCAGGCCCTTGCCGCGCTCGCCCTCGTCGGCCAGCGGGATCGGGTAGTCGCCGGTGAAGCAGGCGGTGCACAGGCGCTCGCGCGGCTGCCCGGTGGCCTCGATCATGCCCTCCTCGCTGATGTAGGCCAGCGAGTCGGCGCCGATGGATGCGGCGATCTGGTCCACCGCGGCGCCGTTGGCGATGAGCTCGGCGCGGGTGGCGAAGTCGATGCCGTAGAAGCAGGGCCACTTCACGGGCGGGGAGGAGATCTTCACGTGCACCTCGGCGGCGCCGGCCTCCTTGAGCATCCGCACGACGGCGCGCTGGGTGTTGCCGCGCACGATCGAGTCGTCCACCACTACGACGCGCTTGCCGGCCACCACGGTGGACTCGACGTTGAGCTTGAGGCGGATGCCGAGCTGGCGCAGCGTCTGGGACGGCTGGATGAAGGTGCGGCCCACGTACGCGTTCTTCACGAACCCCTGGCGGAACGGCAGGCCCGAGGCGTCCGCGTAGCCCACGGCGGCGGGCGTGCCGGACTCGGGCACGGGGATCACGACGTCGGCCTCGACCGGCTGCTCGAGCGCGAGGCGGCGGCCCATCTCCACGCGGGACTCGTACACGGAGCGCCCGGCGATCGTGGCGTCCGGCCGGGCGAGGTAGACGTACTCGAACACGCAGCCGGCCGGCTTGGACTCGGCGAAGCGGGTGGAGCGGATGCCCTCCTCGTCGATCGCGATCATCTCGCCGGGCTCGACCTCACGGATGAACGAGGCGCCGACGGTGGCGAGGGCCGACTGCTCGGAGGCCACCACCCAGCCCCGCTCGAGGCGGCCGAGCACGAGCGGGCGCACGCCCTGCGGGTCGCGGGCGGCGTAGAGGGTGTGCTCGTCCATGAACACGAAGCAGTAGGCGCCGCGGATCTTCGGCAGCAGCTCGAGGGCGGTCTCCTCGAGGCGGTCCCCGGGGGCGCCGTGCAGCAGGGCCGTGACCAGGGCGGTGTCCGTGGTGTTGCCCTGCTTCATCTCACCGTGGGTGTGGCGGCCGTCCGCGGCGTGCACCATGCGCAGCAGCTCGGCGGAGTTCACGAGGTTGCCGTTGTGCGCCAGGGCGACCGTGCCGTCGTCGGCGGTGGCGCCCAGGGTGGGCTGGGCGTTGGCCCACTTGTTCACGCCGGTGGTGGAGTAGCGGCAGTGGCCGACGGCGATGTGGCCGCTCAGTGCGGTCAGGGTGGCCTCGTCGAACACCTGGGAGACCAGGCCGATGTCCTTGTAGACGGCGATGCGCCCGCCGTCCGAGACGGCGATGCCCGCGGACTCCTGGCCGCGGTGCTGGAGGGCGTACAGGCCGTAGTAGGCCAGTTTCGCGACCTCCTCGCCCGGCGCCCACACGCCGAACACGCCGCATTCGTCCTGCGGCCCCTGGTCCTGGGGGTCGAGGGCGGCGGTCAGGCGGCCGTCGCCTCGTCGGGTGCGCGGTGCGATCACTGCTCGGGGGTCCTTTCGGTGGGGGTGGTGCGGGCGGGCGGGGCACCCGCGTCCACACGGTCCAGGCGGACGTCCGCCACGGCCGGGTCGTCGGTGCGCTCGAGGACCACGGTGCGCGCGGTCGACCGGGAGCGGCGGTCCAGCAGCAGCCACACGAGCAGCCCGAGCACGCTCGTGCCGAGCATGCTCAGCAGCGATGCGAAGCCGAACGTCTCCGAGAAGGAGAGCGGGATGCCGGAGTACGGGTCCGCGGGCGGGGTGGGGGAGGCGTGGACCGCGGTGGTAATCACGAGTGCGATCAGCAGGCCGAGCGCGAGCGCCACCGCGAGCACCGCGGTCAGCCGCGGGGCGCGACGGACGGTGTAGGCGCGCTGATCGGGGGTCGGCTCGGGGGCGGAGGTCATGCGCGCCAGTCTATCGAGTCGGCCGCTGGGGCCAGTCGCGCGTGCCCGCGGCGGTGGCGGCACTCCCGGAGCACGCTCTGGCCGGCGCGTTGCGTGACGTTGAGCTCGTCGACCGCGGCCTGATACTCCTCCAGCGGGAGCACGACCTGCCCGCAGGCACGGGCGAGCTGTGCCTTCGCCGCGGTGTCCGGGGCGGGATCGGCAGAGCTGCATCCCGCGACGAGGAACGGTGCCGACGTTCGAACGGTCGGTGCCGCCGAGAGGACTGCCGGACACCCCTCGCTCACGGCCGCACGAGCGGCAGGTGCGCGCCGAGGTCGGCCCGCACGCCCGAGGCGCGCACGCCGCCGGCCGCCGTCGCGTCCTCCCAGGTCGTCAGCCCCGTGGCCAGGGACAGCCATGTCACGGCGTCCATCTCCACCACGTTGGGCGGGGTGCCGCGGGTGTGCCGGGGCCCGGGGAGGCACTGGGCGACGCCGAAGGGCGGCACGCGCACCTCCACCGAGTTCCCGGGCACGCGGGTCGCCAGCTCCTCGAGCGCGAAGCGCACCGCCGTCGCCCGCGTGGGGCGCGGCAGCGCGGCGGCCGCCGCGGGGTCCTCCTCGTGGGCGCGTGCCCACGCCAGCAGCGCCGCGTGGCCCTCGACGACAGGCACCCGGCGGCGGGGCACGGAGCCGGTGGTCACGCCCGCGCCTCGAAGGCCGGCAGGACGTCCCCCACGAGGTCCCGCACCGGCGCGGCCAGGCGGATCTCACCGACCGGCTCACCCCGGCCGAGCACCGGGGGCACGACGGCGGCCAGCACGCCCGGCAGCGTCGCCCGGTCCACGTGGTCCGGGGCGAACCGGGCCAGCAGCGCGAGCGCGACCAGGTCGCCGGCCCGCGTGCCGCCGTCGAGCGCCTTGACGGCCACGGCCGTGCCGTCCGGCGCGGCCATGACGAGCACGCCGTCCGCGCCCGCCTTGGCGAGCAGGCCGAGCTCGCGCATCACCACGGTGTTGGAGCTCGTCTCCCCGTGGACGGCCCACGGGTGCTCGAGCATCGCGGTGGCGACGGCGGCCGCGTGCGGATCCGCGTCGGCGCGGCCGGGCGCCGCGGCGACCCGCCCGATGCCGCGGGCCAGGCCCGCCAGCGAGATGACGGCGGCCGGGGCGCCACAGCCGTCCACACCGGTGTGGGCCACCGGCTCGCCGCAGTACTCGGCGATCACCGCGTCCACCTCGCGCTGCAGCGGGTGCGCCGGGTCGAGGTACGTGGCGACGTCGTGCCCGGACGCCGCGCAGGCCGCGAGGAAGCCGGCGTGCTTGCCGGAGCAGTTGAAGGCCAGCGGGGTCGCGGCGGCGGACTCGCCGTCGCGGCGGACCTGGGCGACCACCTCGGAGGTGTCCGCGGGCCAGGCCGGCGGGCACTGCAGGGCGGACGCGTCGAGGCCTGCGTCCGCGAGCATGCGCTCGGCCAGCGCCTGGTGCCGGAGCGTGCCCCGGTGGGAGCCGCACGCGATGGACAGGGCCTCGCCCTCCAGCGCCGCCCCGTGGCGCAGCGACGCGACGGCCTGGAACGGCTTCAGCGTGGAGCGCGGGTAGATCAGCGCGTCCGCGGGGCCGAGCCCGGCCAGCACCCGCCCGTCGGGGCCGGTCACGACGGCGGCGCCCGCCGTCCGGGACTCGACGAAGCCGTTGCGGACGGTCTCCACGAGCTCGACGGCGTCGGACAGGGCGAGGGTCTCGCCCGCGGGGGCGACGGTGGCGTGGGTCATGCGGTCCAGGGTAGCGAGGGCCCCGGACGCGCCGGGCGTCCGGGGCCGGTGGGCCGGGTCGGGTCCGGCGGCGTCAGCGGCTCACTCCGCGGAGAGCCGCCCGTCCACCATGGTCAGGGTGCGGTCCGTGACGGAGAGGAACTCGTGGTCGTGCGTGACCATGAGCGTCGCCACCTGCTCCTCGCGGGTCAGCGTGCCCAGCAGGTCCACGACGGCGGCCGAGCGCTCACGGTCCAGCGCGGAGGTGGGCTCGTCCACGAGCAGCAGCGTCGGGGAGGCCATCAGCGCGCGCACGATGTTCACGCGCTGCCGCTGACCGCCCGAGAGCTGGTGCGGGCGCTTGCCGGCCTGGTCGGCCAGGTCCACACGCTCGAGCAGCTCCATGGCCCGGGCCTTGGCGGCCCTGCGGTCGGCGCGGGTGGCGTCGCGGTCCAGGTGCACGGTCAGCTCGAGCTGCTCGGCGGCGGTCAGGGACGGGATGAGGTTCGGCTGCTGGAAGATCACGCCGATCTCCTGGCCGCGCAGCGCCGTGCGCTCCTTCCGGGACAGCCCGGCCATCTCGCGGCCGGCGACGGACACGCTGCCGGAGGTGGGCGTCACCAGGCCCGCGGCCACCGCCAGCAGGGAGGACTTGCCCGAGCCGGACGGGCCGACCATCGCGGTGAACGTGCCGGGGAGCAGGTCCAGGCTCACCTCGTCCAGGGCGCGCAGCACGCCGCGCTCGCCGTCCGGGTACTCCAGCACGAGGTCGCGCACGGACAGCGCGGGGGTGGCGTCGGCCGCGGCGGCGGGGCGCTCGCCGGCGACGCGGTGGGCGGCCGCGGCGGCGGGGGTGCGGAGGGCGTCGAGGTCGGCCTGCGGGGCGGTGAGGGTGGTCATGGGGAGGTCCTTTCTCCAGGCGGGGGCGAGGCGGAGCCGAGGGGGACGACGGCGCCGGGCGGCGCCGTCGTCGGGGCGCTCAGTTGCCGCCGAGGGCGACCAGCGGGTCGATCCGGGTGACGCGGTAGACCGCGATGACGGCGGCGAGCATGCCGAGCACGAGGACCCCGGCGGCGGGCACCGCGGTGGTGGCCCACGAGAGCTCGAACGGGACGGCCCGCCCCGCGAACGCGCCGATCACGGCGGCCAGCCCGGTGCCCACGGCCACGCCGCCGACGAGCACGAACGCGGCCTGCGCGAGCGAGTCCTTCAGCACCCAGCCGTTCGAGCCGCCGAGGGCCTTGAGCACCGCGATGTCGCGGGTGCGCTGCACCGTCCAGATGGACAGGAACGCGATCACCACGAGCGCCGAGATGCCGTACAGGAAGCCCTGCATGGTCATCAGGGAGCCGTTCTCGGACCGGTAGCTGGGCAGGGCGGCGTAGGAGCCCTTCACGGTCTCCGCGACGGTGCCCGCGGCGTCGTCGCCGGCGGCGGCCACGGCGTCGACGTCGGCGCCCGCGTCGAAGCGCACGAGGCCGGCGGTGCCGAGCACCGCGTCGTCGGCGGTGTGCGAGATGGCGTTCCAGTCCTCGAGCGCCAGCCACGTCACGGGGGAGTGGGAGTAGTACTCGGTCGGCACGACGTCGGCCACGGTGTAGACGAAGCCGGAGACCGCGACGGCGTCACCCGCCTGGGCGTGGAGGGAGTCGGCCACGTCCTGGCTGAGCACGATCTGCCCGAGCTCGACGCCGGCCGGCGCGTCGGAGCCGCCCGGGGTGAGACCGATGAACGCGGTGGTGGCCACGCCGGTGGTGGGCTCGCCGGACACGTCCGCGCGGCCCTGCGGGTCCGTGTCCACGGGGTGCTCGAGGCCAATGGCCCGGCCCTGGCTCACACCGAGCGGCTCGACGGAGGCCACGCCGTCCGTGGCCGCCCACGCGTCGCGCTGGGCCACGGTGAACTCGGACTGGGTGAACGACGCGGTGGGCTCCTGGCCCGCCGCACCGCCGAAGACCAGACGCTGCACGCCCTGCTCGCCGAGGCGGTCGATCGCGGCCGTGTTCTGCCCGCCCAGGCCGGCCGTGAGGCCGGAGAGCATGACGAGCAGCAGGCTGATGAGGGCCACCACGGAGCCCATGAGGGCGAACCGTCCGGTGGCGAAGCGGAGGTCGCGGAGTGCGAGGAACACGGGGCGCGTCCTTTCCTGACGAGGTCTGTCCTGAGGTTGCCTCCACGGTCTCGCGCGGGGAGGGGTCGCCACATCGCCCGCGGCGGCTGGACCCGGTCAACCGAATGGTTGATCCCGGCGGCGCAGCGGCGCGGCCCCGGGGCATCGGGCCGTTGTCGCGTCCGGGGCGCGCCCTAGGGTGGAGCCATGTCCGTCGCACCCCGCGCCGCCGTGCCCCCCGCGCCCACCGAGACCGGCACCACCGCCGTGCTCGCCGGCCTGCGCGTGGCCCTGCACGTCACGTTCGCCGCGCTGCTCACCGTGGGGCTGGCGCGCGCGCTCGCGGACCGGTCCCCGGAGGCGTCCTCCGGTCCGTTCCCGGCCACCACCCTGGTGCTGCTGACCGCCGCGCTGGCGGGCGTCTACCTGGCCGGGACCGTGCTGGAGCGGCGCCGGTGGGCCCGGGGCGACGACGTCGGCCGCGGTCCGGCGGTCGCCTGGCTGGCCCTGGTGCTGCTGCTGTGGGGCCTGCTCGTGGCCCACCACGGCGACTTCGCGTGGGTCGCCTTCCCCCTCTTCTTCGTCGTCCTGCACGTGGTCGACCGGGTGGCCCGGCAGGCCTGGGTGCGCCACGTGGTCGGGCCCGCGCTGGTGGTGGCGATGGCCGTCGTCGTGGTGGCCGGGATGGCGGCGGGCGCCGGCGGCGTGCGGGTGCCGGCCGTCATTGGTCCGCTGGTGGGCGCCGCCGTGGCCGTGGTGCTCTCCGGGGCGTACCGCGCCCTGCACGCCGAGTCCGAGCGCCAGCGTGCCGTGGCCGAGCAGCTGCGCGCCGCGCAGGCCGAGCTCGCGCGCACCGAGCACCGGGCGGGGGTGAGCGCCGAGAGGGAGCGGCTCGCCCGCGAGATCCACGACACCCTCACCCAGGGGCTGGCCTCGATCGTGCTGGTCTCGCGCGCGGCCCAGGACGCGCTCGACGCCGCCGACCCCGCCCTCGCCCGGCAGCGCATGGAGACCGTGCGCGCCACGGCCGCCGAGAACCTCGCCGAGTCCCGCCGCTTCGTCCGCGACCTGCGCGGCACCGGGGCACCGTCCCTCATCGAGGCGCTCGAACGAGCGGTCACCGGGTTCGCCGACCGGCAGGCCGCCGCCGGGACACCCGTGGCCGCGGACGTCGAGGTCGTGGGCGAGCCGGTCGCGGTCGCCGAGGCCGTGGAGACCGCCGTGCTGCGAGCCGTGCAGGCCTCCCTGGCGAACGTCGGCGCCCACGCGGGCGCCCATCGCGCCCGCGTCACGCTGGGCTACCTCGGCGACGAGCTGACGGTGGACGTGGCCGACGACGGCGCGGGGTTCGACCCGGCCGTCGTCGCGGCTCGCGCCCGGGCCGGAGCCGCCGGTGCCGACCCGGGGGTGGGGACCGGCGTGGGACTGGCGAGCGTGCGCGAGCGCCTCGCGGCGGTGGGCGGCGAGGCCACCGTCGAGTCGGCCCCCGGCGAGGGCACCGTGGTGGCGCTGCGGGTGCCGCTGGTCGCCGCCGGGGCCGGCCGGAGCGCTGATCCCGAGCAGACCGAGAGCGAGGAGACCGCATGAGCGTGCGCGTGATGCTGGTGGACGACCACCCCGTGGTCCGGGCGGGGGTGCGGGCCGTCGTCGAGGCGCACCCGGACCTGACCGTGGTGGCCGAGGCCGCCGACGGGGCGGAGGCGATCGGCGTCCTGGAGGCGGGCGAGCCCGCGGTGGACGTCGTGCTGATGGACCTGCAGATGGGCGCGGGGATGGACGGCGTGACCGCCACCCGCGCGGTGCGGGAGCGGTGGCCGGGGGTGCAGGTGCTGATCCTGACGACCTTCGACACGGAGGCGGACATCCTCGCGGCCGTGAACGCGGGCGCTGCCGGCTACCTGCTCAAGGACGCCCCGAGCGAGGAGATCGCCTCGGCGGTGCGGCAGGCGGCGGCGGGGCGCAAGGCGCTGGCCCCGCAGGTCGCGGCCACGCTGATGGGGCGCATGTCCGGCGGCTCCGAGGTGCTGTCCGAGCGGGAGATCCAGCTGCTCGAGCTGATCGCGCGGGGCGCCACGAACAAGGTGGCCGCGAAGGAGCTGTTCATCTCCGAGGCCACCGTGAAGACGCACCTGGTGCACATCTTCCAGAAGCTCGGGGTGGACAACCGCACGCGCGCCGTCGACGAGGCCCGGCGACGGCGCATCATCCGCTGACGGACAGGCCGGGGCGGCCGGCCCTGGAGGGCCCAGCCCTGCTCAGCGGCGCCGCACGTACCGGGTGATCACCGCCGCGGCGACGGCGGCCAGCGCCAGCACGCCGAGCGCGGCGGGCAGGCTGAGGTCGCCGCGCTGGACGCCGAGCCCCCGCAGCGTCCAGAAGACGATCAGGGCGCACGTGAACATCACGCCGACGAACGTCCAGGCCGAGCGCAGCCCGGGTCCCAGCCCCGCGCCGGGCCGGTGGCGGGGGTCACGGGGGTCGCCGTCGTCGCCGGGCTGACCGTGGTGGAGGGGAGGCATCGTCATGCGCTCCACCGTAGGGGCCACGGGCCGGGCCGGGCCAGGGCCACCGCGTAGGCTTGAGGCTCGTGAAGACCCTTGTGCTCGGCAACGGCGGCCGCGAACACGCGCTGCTCACCGCCCTCTCCCGTGATCCGCAGGTCAGCGCCCTCCACGCGGCGCCCGGCAACGCCGGCATGGCCGACCTCGCCACCCTCCACGCCGTCGAGGCCACCAACCCGGCCGCCGTCGTGGAGCTCGCGCGCGAGCTGGGGGCCGACCTCGTCGTCGTCGGACCCGAGGCCCCGCTGGCCGCCGGCGTCTCCGACGCCCTGCGCGAGGCCGGGTTCGCCGTGTTCGGCCCCTCGCAGGCCGCCGCGCAGCTCGAGGCGTCCAAGGCCTTCGCCAAGGAGGTCATGGCCGCCGCGGGCGTGCCCACCGCCGGCTCCCGCGTGTGCACCACCGCCGCGGAGGCCGCCGCCGCCCTCGACGAGTTCGGCGCCCCGCACGTCGTCAAGGACGACGGTCTGGCCGCGGGCAAGGGCGTCGTGGTCACCTCCGACCGCGCCGAGGCCCTCGCCCACGCCGAGGCCTGCTTCGCCGCCGGCGGCACCGTGGTGATCGAGGACTTCCTGGACGGCCCCGAGGTCTCCCTCTTCGTGATCTGCGACGGCGAGGCCGCCGTCGCCCTCACCCCCGCCCAGGACTTCAAGCGCATCCACGACGGCGACGCCGGCCCCAACACCGGCGGCATGGGCGCGTACACGCCGCTGCCGTGGCTGCCCGAGGGCTTCACGGACGAGGTCATGGACCGCGTGGCCCGCCCCGTGCTCGCCGAGATGGCCCGCCGCGGCACCCCGTTCACGGGCGTGCTGTTCTGCGGCCTGGCCGTGACCGCCGAGGGCGTGGAGGTCATCGAGTTCAACGTGCGCTTCGGCGACCCCGAGACCCAGGCCGTGCTCGCCCGCCTCGAGACGCCCCTGGGCGGGCTGCTCGCCGACGCCGCGGCCGGCCGGCTCGGCGCGGACCGTCGACTCGAGTGGAGCGACGACGTCGCCGTGGACGTGGTCATGGCCTCGGCCGGCTACCCGGCCTCCTCCTCGAAGGGCGACGTGATCACCGGGCTGGCCGACGCGGCCGGCCTCGAGGGCGTGCACGTGATCCACGCGGGCACCGCGGTGTCCGGTGAGGACGTGGTGACGGCGGGCGGCCGGGTGCTGGCCGTCGTCGGGCGCGGGGCGGACCTGGCCCAAGCGCGCGAGCGCGCCTACGCGGGCGTCGAGCGCATCCGGTTCGACGGCGCCCAGTGGCGCACGGACATCGGACTCAAGGCCGAGCGCGGCGAGATCACCGTGCCGGGGACGGAGGGAGCGAAGTGAGCGGGGAGCGCGTGGGGTTCACGGGGGCCGAGGCCCTCGAGCTGCCGGGCTGGCGGCACGTCTACTCGGGCAAGGTGCGGGACCTGTACGAGCCCGCTGACGCCGAGCCGGGGCGGTCCGCGACGCTGCTCGTGGTGGCCTCCGACCGGATCAGCGCCTACGACCACGTGCTGGAGCCGCCGATCCCGGACAAGGGCGCCATCCTCACCCGGTTGACCCTGTGGTGGTTCGAGAAGCTGGCCGAGGGCTACAACGGGGCCCACGCCGAGCCGGTCGAGCACCACGTGGTGAGCACGGACGTGCCCGCGGCCGTGGCCGGGCGGGCGATGATCGTCAAGCGCCTGGACATGTTCCCCGTGGAGTGCATCGCCCGCGGCTACCTGACCGGCTCCGGCCTGGCCGAGTACCGCGCGTCGGGCACGGTGGCCGGCCTGCCGCTGCCCGCCGGGCTCGTGGACGGCTCGCGGGTCGACCCGCCGATCTTCACGCCGTCCGCGAAGGCCGAGGTCGGCGAGCACGACGAGAACATCACGTTCGAGCAGATGGTCGAGCGCGTGGGCACCGAGGCCGCCGAGCGCCTGCGGTTCCTCACCCTGGACCTGTACGCCCGCGCCGAGGCGATCGCCCGCGAGGCCGGCATCATCCTGGCGGACACGAAGGTCGAGTTCGGTGTGGACCCTGCCACCGGCCAGGTGGTGCTGGGCGACGAGGTCCTCACCCCGGACTCCTCCCGGTTCTGGGACGCCGAGGACTACGAGCCCGGCCGCCCCCAGGCGAGCTTCGACAAGCAGTTCGTCCGCGACTGGCTCACGGGCCCCGACTCCGGTTGGGACAAGACCAGCGGGGAGGCCCCGCCGGCGCTGCCCGCCGACGTCGTGGCCAAGACCCGCGACCGCTACGTGGAGGCGTACGAGCGCCTGACGGGCCGCCCCTTCGACGCCTGACCCGGACTTTCGAACGTGGGGTAGGCCCTCTGCCACGTTCGAAAGCGCGTCGGGCGCGCCACCCGTCAGGCGAGCGAGTCCTCCCAGGCCCGGTGCAGCGCCGCGAACCGCCCGTCGGCCGCCACCAGCTCGGCGGGGCTGCCGTCCTCGACAATCCGGCCGTCGTGCATCACGAGCACCCGGTCGGCGGTCTCGACGGTGCTGAGCCGGTGGGCGATGATCAGTGCCGTCCGGTTCCCCAACAGCCGCTCCAGCCCGGCCTGCACGAGTCGCTCGCTCGGCAGGTCCAGCGACGACGTCGCCTCGTCCAGGATCAGCACGGCGGGGTCCGCGAGGAACGCCCGCGCGAACGACACGAGCTGCCGCTGTCCCGCGCTCAGCCGCCCGCCGCGCTTGGCGACGTCGGTCGCGTAGCCCTCGGGCAGCCCCAGGATGAAGTCGTGCGCCCCCACCGCCCGGGCGGCCGCCTGGATCTCGGCCTCGGTGGCGTCGGGCCGGCCGAGGGCGATGTTCTCCGCGATCGACCCGGAGAACAGGAACGCCTCCTGGGTCACCATCACCACGTTGCGCCGCAGATCCGCCTGGCTGAGCTCGCGCAGCTCCACCCCGTCCAGCGTCAGCGAGCCGGCAGAGACGTCGTAGAACCGGGCGATGAGCTTGGCCAGCGTCGACTTGCCCGCACCCGTCTGGCCCACCACGGCCACGGTCTGCCCGGCCGGGATCACGAGGTCGAACTCCGGCAGCACCACCCGGTCCGGTCCGTAGCTGAACACCGCGTCCCGGAACTCCACCCGCCCGGACGCCACGCCCGTCCCCGGAGCGTCGGCCCCGGGCAGCGGCGTGGGCTCGGCGGCCTCCACCACGGTGGGCTCCTCCTCGAGCAGGCCGGAGACCTTCTCGAGCGCCGCCGTCGCGGACTGCAGCGACGAGTAGAACATCGCCACCATCTCCATGGGCTGGAACACGCGCCGTCCGGCCAGCAGGAGCGCCACGAGCACCCCCACCTCGAGGTCGCCGTCGAGGACGCGCAGGCCCCCGGTCACGAGCAGCGCCGCCACCGTCAGGTTGCCCGTCGCCACGAGCACCGGCTGCAGGATGCCGAACAGGTTGAGCGTGGCCACCATGTCGTCCCGGTAGGCCGTGGCCAAGTCGCGGTACCGCGCGTCGTTGTCCCGTTCCCGCCGGAAGGCCTGGACCGCGCGGATGCCGGTCATGGTCTCCACGAAGTGCACGATCGACCGCGCCGAGGACACCCGTGACCGCCGGTACGCCTCCTCGGACCGCACCTGGTACCAGCGCGTCACGATCGCCACCGGCACGGCCGCGCCCAGCAGCACGAGGAACGACGGCGGGTCCAGCAGCAGGATGGACGCCGCGGTGAACGACATGAACATCAGCCCGGACACGAGCGAGGACACGCCCTGGTCCAGCAGCTCCCGCAGCGCCTCCAGGTCCGAGGTCTGCCGCGAGATCACCCGCCCGGACGTGTACCGCTCGTGGAAGCCGAGGCTCAGCCGCTGCGTGTGCCGGAACACGCGCAGCCGCAGGCTCAGCAGCATGGCCTGGCTCGCCCGCGCGGTGAGCCACGTGTACGCCCCCAGGAGGCCGCCGGAGATGAGGGCCGCCGCCACGTACGCCCCGCCCACGGGGACGAGGATGGGCCAGACGGATTCGCCGGCCCGCACGGCCTCGACGACGCGCGGCAGCTCCGCGTCGATCGCCCAGGCGATGATCAGCGGCCCGGCCGCCCGCGCCGCGTTGGACACGAGCACGAAGACCACGGTGAGCAGCAGCGTCCCCCGGACCGGCCGCGCGAGCTCGCCGAGCAGGCGGAAGGATCGGCGCCGGATGTGGCGGCGCTCCGCGCGGGTGTAGTCGAGGTCCTCTTCGGCCCCCACGCCGCGCACGCGGCTCACGTCGGCGGCGCTCATGCCTGCTCCTCCGGTCGGCTCGAGATGATGTGCCGGTACACGGCGCTGCGGGCCAGCAGTTCGGGGTGCGTCCCCACGTCCTCGATCCGCCCGTCCGCCAGCACCGCGACCCGGTCCGCGAGGGCCACGGTGGAGGGACGGTGCGCCATGATCAGGGTGGTCGTCCCGTCGAGGACCTCGCGCAGGCGCGCGGTCACGGCCTCCTCGGTGCGCACGTCGAGGGCGGAGAGGGGGTCGTCCAGCACGAGCACGTCCGGGCGTGCCGCGATCGCGCGGGCGAGGGCGATCCGCTGGCGCTGTCCGCCGGAGAGGCTGAGGCCCTCCTCGCCGATCTCGGTCTCGACGCCGTCCGCCAGGTCCGCCACGAAGCCCGCCTGCGCGGTCTCGAGCGCGAGGTCGAGCAGGGCGTCCGCCGCGGGGGAGTGGAGGCCGTCCGCGAGCACGTCCGCCGGGGCGCCGAGCAGCACGTTCTGCCGGATGGTCGCGGAGAACAGCGTGGCGTCCTCGAATGCCACGGACACCCGCCGGCGCAGCTCCTCGAGCGGCATCCGGCGCACGTCCATCCCGTCCACGCAGACGGAGCCCGCCGTGACGTCGAGCAGCCGGGGGACCAGCTGCAGCAGCGTCGACTTGCCGGCGCCGGTCGCGCCGACCAGGGCCATCGTCTCGCCGGGCACCAGCTCGAGGTCGACGCCGTCGAGCAGGTCGCGCTCCCCGCGCCCCGGGTCCGCGTCCGGCCAGCGGAAGCGCACCCCGCGGAACGCGAGCGCGCCGGTGGCCGGGGGCACGACGGCGGCCTCCCCGGTGGGCGAGGCGATGTCCACGGGCGTGGCGAGGACGTCCACGTGGCGGTCGATCGCCGTGCGGGCCGAGAGCGTCATGCCCATCAGCTGGCCCACCGACTCGACCGGCCCGGCCAGCACGGCCGCGGTGGCGAAGTAGGCGGCGAGCGCGCCCACCGTCAGCTCCCCGGTCGCCACGAGCCACAGGCCCAGGGCGAGGCCCAGGCCCAGCACCGTCTCCGGCAGGGCCACGATGAGCGCGATGAACCGGGCCAGCACCGAGGCCTTGTGCACCTCGGTGCCCTGCAGCGTGCGGGCGCGCCCGCGGAAGCCGTCGAGGGCGTGCGCGCCGCGGCCGAACGCCTTGAGGACGCGGATGCCGTGCACCGACTCCTCGACGGACGTGGCGAGGTCCCCGGCCTGGTCCTGGGAGAGCCGGGACGCGGCGCGGAAGTCGTTGCGGAACCCGAACGACGCCCACATGATCGGCACGGCCGCGGCGAGGTAGAGCAGGGCCAGCTGCCAGGACAGCAGGAACAGCAGGACGAGGCCGACGGCGATGGTCACCACGTCCACCACGAGCATGACCGAGCCGAACGCGATCCACCGCCGCAGCAGCGAGAGGTCGCCCTGGGCCCGGGAGAGCAGCTGCCCCGAGGGCCACGCGTCGTGGAACGCCACCGGCAGGCGCTGGAGCCGTTCGAACAGGGCGATGCGCGCCCGGTTCTCCACCCCGGCGGCCGGCGGGAGGATGAAGTACCGGCGCAGGCCGATGAACGCGGCCTCGGCGAGGCCGAGCACGGTGAGCAGGCCGGCGGCCCGCCACACGTCCGCGCGGGAGTCGGGGGAGGAGGGCCCGGCGAGCACAGTCTGCGTGAACACGGTGTCCACGAGCAGGTGGATGACCTGCGGGATGGCCAGGGCCACGAGGCCCGCCGCCGTGGCCGAGGCGAGCCCGAGCACCCAGCGCGCCCGCACGCCCTCGAGGTACGGTGCGATCCCGCCCAGGGCGTCACGCAGGGACGAGGCGGCGGGAGAGGTGGCGCGGGTCACGGGGCTCCACTGTACCCGCGGCCGCGGACGGGACAGGCGGCTCAGCCCCGCGGGACCAGGTCCAGCACCACGGCCTCGGGCCGGCACGCGAACCGCACGGGCGCGGACGGCGCGGTCCCCAGGCCGGCCGACACCTCGAGGGGGACGGTCCGCCCCGCGGCCGTCCACGTCGAGACCCCGGAGGCCTGTCGGCGGGGCAGGTCGCAGTTGGTGACGAGCGCGCCGAGGAACGGCACGCACACCTGCCCGCCGTGGGTGTGGCCGGCGAGCAGCAGGTCGGCGCCGTCGGCGGTCATGGCGTCCAGCACGCGGCGGTACGGGGCGTGGGTGACGCCCAGCCGGAACCGCCCGTCGTCGCCGGGCCGCCCGGCGCCGTCGTCGGGCGCGGAGCCGGGGAAGCCGGCCCAGGCGTCCAGACCGAGGTGCGGGTCGTCGGTGCCGGCGGCGAGGACCTCGAGCGTGGTCCCGGCGCGGGTCGGCACGGCCAGAGCGGCGCCCCGGTTCGTCAGGTCGGCCCAGCCGGCGGCGCGGAACGCGCCGAACAGGACGTCGGAGGGAAGCCGGGGCCGGTCCGCGTCCATGCGCGAGGGGCCCGCGAAGTACCGGAGGGGGTTGGCCGCCTTGGGCGCGTAGTAGTCGTTGGAGCCGGGCACGAACACGCCGGGCCGCGCCAGCAGCGGCCCGAGCGCGTCGAGCACGAGCGGCACCGACGCCGCGGCGGACACGTTGTCACCCGTGTTGACCACGAGGTCCGGCTCGAGTGCATCCAATCCGCGCAGCCACGCCCGCTTGGCCCGGTGCCGGGGCAGCAGGTGGATGTCCGAGAGGTGCAGCACCCGCAGCGGCGCCGACCCGGCCGGCAGCACGGCCAGTCGGTGCGTGCGCACCGTCCGGGCCTCGGCCTCGGCGAGGCCCCAGGCCAGGCCGAGGCCCGCCGTCGCGGCCAGCCCGGCGGCGGCAGGCGCTGCGGCGCGGAACATGCGCCGGGCGGGGGAGGCGGCGGGGCGCATCGCGGTCAGAAGCCCGGGACCGCCTGGGGCTGCGGCCCGCCCCGGTCCAGGTCGTCGATGGTGAACTGGCGTCCGTCCGGGTGCTCGCCGGCCTCGCCCGGGTCCTCCGACTGCGGGCCGTCCCACTCGGGCAGTTCACCCGGCGGGAACTTCTCCTTGGCCAACTGGTTGTACTCGAGCCAGGACGGGCCGTTGATGGAGGTCGAGTAGAACGGGTTTCGGACCTCGCCGTTGACGGTCTCGCCCGTCATGGACTTCAGGTTGTTGTAGCGGCCGGTCCACACGGCGGTGGCCAGCTTGCTGGTGAATCCGACGAACCACGTGGAGGACACGTTGTCGTTCGTGCCCGTCTTGCCGCCGAACTCGTAGCCGGCGCCCTCCTCGGCGATGTTGAAGCCGCCGATGTGGCGCAGGACCGGCATCAGCTCCCGGACGTGGTCCGGGTCGATGACCTGGTCGCACTGCGGGTCGGCGACGTCGTACTGGTTGCCGGCGGTGTCCGTGACCTCCAGGATAGCGCGCGGCTCGCAGTACAGGCCGTTCGCGGCGATGGCGGCGTACGCGCCGGCCAGGGAGAGCGGGGCCACCGAGTCCTTGCCGAGCAGGAAGGACGGGTCGTCCGGCTGCAGCGGGGAGCTGTCCAGGGCGCGGGTGATGCCCAGCTGGGTGGTGAGGCTCGTGATGTCGCACAGGTCCAGCTGGTACGCGGTGGCGACGGTCGGGGTGTTCACGGACCAGAAGAGGCCCTCGTCCACGCGCACCTGCCGCAGCATGTTCGGGATCACGTTCTTGAACTGCCAGGTGCCGCCGATCGTGGTGTAGCCGCCCGGGCGGCACGAGGCCGCGAAGCGCGTGCCCGTGGGGTAGACGTTCCGGGAGGCGTCCACGGAGTCGACCAGGCGGTTGCCGTTGCGCAGCCACGTCAGGGCCACGAAGGGCTTGAGCGTGGAGCCGGCCTGGAAGCCCTGGCCGCCGCCCCACTGCTTGTCCACATTGAAGTTCAGCGAGGTGTGGCCGAGCTCGTCCTGGATGGCGTACTCGGTGTTCTGGGCCATGGTGCGGATGTTGCCGGTGCCGGCCTCCACCGAGGTGAGCGCGTGGCCGGCGCCCAGCGACTCGTTGTTGGGCACGGAGGCGCGCAGGTTCTTCTCGGTCTCCTTCTGGAGCGTCGAGTCGATCGTCGTGCGGATGGTGAGTCCGCCGCGGTCCAGCAGGGCCTGGCGGGACTGGACGTCCGGGCCGAACGTGGGGTCGGCGAGGATCTGCCGCTCCACGTAGTCGCAGAAGTAGGCGCCGAACTTGGCGTAGAGGCAGCCCGAGGGGCGGGACTCCATCACCACCTCCATCGGCTGGGCGACGGCGTGGTCGTACTCCTCCTGGGAGAGGTAGCCGTTGTCCTTCATCGCGTTCAGCACGAGGTTGCGCCGCTCCGTGGCCTCCTCCGGATTGCGGGCCGGGTTGAACCGGGTGGGGGACTGGACCATGCCGGCCAGCGTGGCGGCCTCCCAGCTCTCCAGGTCGGCGGCGGACTTGCCGAACACGTACTGCGAGGCGGCCTCGACGCCGTAGGCGCGGCCGGAGAACAGCACGATGTTGAGGTAGCCCTCGAGGATCTCGTCCTTCGACATCTGCTTCTCGACGGCGACGGCGAGCTTGATCTCCTTGACCTTGTCCGCGATGTTCTTGGAGCCGGAGAGGGTGAGGCGGGAGTCGCCGCGGATCTGCTGCACGTTCACCAGCATGTTGTTCACGAACTGCTGGGTGAGGGTGGAGGCGCCCTGCGTGGAGTCGGAGGTGGCGTTGTTCACGGTCGCGCGGATGAGGCCGCGCGCGTCCACGCCGTCGTGATCGTAGAAGCGCTCGTCCTCGATGGCCACGATCGCGTGCTGCATGTGCTCCGAGATCTCGTCCAGCGGGACCGGGGTGCGGTTCTCCTCGTAGAAGACGGCGATCTCCTCACCGTCCTCCGAGAGGATGCGCGACGGCACGGAGACCGGCTCCGTGGGCAGCTCGTCCGGCAGCTCGTCCAGCATCTCCCGGCCCGACGCGGCGGCGACACCGGCCAGGCCCGCGACGGGCAGCAGGAGGGCCGCCACGAGCAGGCCGGCCACCGCCGAGAGGCCCACGAAGGCGAGGAGGCGGCCGAGGGCGCTCGAGGGCGCGGGGAAGCGGGTCGTGCGGGAGGCCATGGGCGCGAGTGTAGCGCGGGCGCCTGGGACCTCTTCCGGGGTCCGCGCCGGTGGCTAGGGTGGGTCCCATGACTCAGCAGACGCAGTGGGAGTACGCCACGATCCCCCTCCTCATCCACGCGACCAAGCAGATCCTCGACCAGTGGGGCGAGGACGGCTGGGAGCTCGTCACGGTGATCCCGGGCCCCGAGGGGAACAACCCCGTGGCCTACCTCAAGCGTCCGAAGGCGGCGTGAACGTGACGGAGCAGTCCTCGGCCCCCACCTGGGGCGACGGCGCCGTCGCGGCCCGCCTCGCGGAGCTCGGCATCGACCGACCCGCCGTCGCGGCGCCGGTCGGCTCCTACGTCCCGGCGCTGCGGGACGGCGACCTCGTGCTGACCTCCGGCCAGCTCCCCTTCGTGGCCGGCGCCCTGCCCGCCACCGGCAAGGTGGGCGCGGAGGTCACCCCCGAACGCGCCCAGGAGCTCGCGCGGGCATGCGCCGTGAACGCGGTGGCCGCGGTGCACGAGCTGGTGGGCGACCTGGACCGGGTCGCCCAGGTCGTCAAGGTCGTCGGCTTCGTGGCCTCCGACCCCGCGTTCACCGGTCAGCCCGGCGTGGTGAACGGCGCCTCGGACGTGCTGGCCGAGATCTTCGGCGAGGCCGGCCGCCACGCGCGCTCCGCCGTCGGCGTGGCCGTGCTGCCCATGGACGCTCCCGTCGAGGTGGAGATCACCGTCCGTGTCCGCTGACCCGGCCGGCCTGCTGCTGCCGGTCCCGGGGCAGGAGGAGGACCTCACCCGCCAGTGGCTGGACCGGCGCTTCCGCCAGGTCCGCCCCGCCCGGCCCGGGTCGTTCGTCGTGCTCGTGCGGGACGGCGACGACGGCCCGGAGGTCTTCCTCCGTCACCGCGCGGGACGCACCCCGCTCGGCCGCGTGGGTCTGCCCGGCGGCGCGCTCATCGAGTCCGACGCCGACTCCTGCCCGTGGTACGGGCCCGAGCCCTCCCAGTGGGCCCGCACGTTCGGGACCACGGACCGGCGGCGTGCGCGGCAGCACGTGGTGGCCGCCGTCCGTGAGCTCCACGACGAGGCCGGAGTGCTCCTCGCCGGTCGCTCCGACACGGACGTCGTGTCCACGGCGCGCATCGAGACCTGGGGCGGGGGCCGCAGCTCCCTCGAGGAGGGCTCGGAGAGTCTGCCCCATCTGCTGGCCGCGCGTGGCCTCGGGGTGCGCGCCGACCTGCTGCGCCCCGTCATGCGCTGGCGATCCGCGCCCCACGTCCACCGACGCTTCGACACGGCCGTGTTCGCCACGATGACCCCACCGCTGCAGTCCGCGCCGGCATCCGAGGAACCCGGTCCCGAACTTCAGGCGTGGGTGTCCGCGCGTCGCGCGCTCGCCGGCCCGCTGCGGCTGCCCGGACCCGCCGGGGCGGAGGGCACGGCACCCTTCGACCAGGTGGCGACCCCGCTGACGCAGGTGATCGTGCGTCGGGTCGCGGCACACCGGACGGCCGCCGCCTTCCTGCTCTCCGTCACGCCCTGTGCCCGGCGCGGCCCCGTGCCGGAATACCACCTGGTCACCGAGGCCGGCGACGACGGCACCCCCCGGATGCGCGTGGAGCGGGCCACCCGGGTCTGACCGGGGTGGCCCGCTCCACGGCGGCGGGGGGCGTCAGCGCGAACGCTGGCGCAGACGCTGCAGGTCCAGGATGACCACGGCGCGGTTCTCCAGGCGGATCCAGCCGCGCTGAACGAACTCGGCCAGGGCCTTGTTCACGGTCTCGCGGGACGCGCCCACCAGCTGGGCGAGCTCCTCCTGCGTGAGGTCGTGCGCCACCAGCAGGCCGTCCGCGGCCGGGCGGCCGAAGCGGTCCGCGAGGTCCAGGAGCGCCTTGGCCACGCGGCCCGGCACGTCCGAGAACACCAGGTCCGCCAGGGATTCGTTGGTCTTGGACAGGCGCTGGGCCAGGGCCTGGAGCAGCTGGACCGACACGTCCGGCGACGAGGCGATGGCGCGGCGCAGGTTCTCGTGGCGCAGACCGGCCAGGCGCGTGGCGGAGACCGCGGTGGCGGTGGCGTTGCGCGGGGCGGGGTTGAACAGGGCCATCTCGCCGAAGATCTCGCCGGGGCCGAGCACGGCCACGAGGTTCTCGCGGCCGTCCGAAGCGGTGCGGCCGAGCTTGATCTTGCCGGACATGATCACGTACAGCTGATCGCCCTGGTCGCCCTCGTGGAACGCGGACGCGCCGCGGGAGAGCTCCACCTCGGTCAGCTCCGAGGTGAGGATGGCGAACACCTCGTCGTCCAGGTTGGTGAACAGCGGAGCCTTCCGCAGAACCTCGAGATCCATGTGTGCGTGTCCTCTCTGTGGGCAGTTCCTCACACCGCGGCGGAGGAGCCGCCCGGTTCACTGGCGTCCATTGTGCCCCATACCCCCGTGCGGGCCGATACCCTGGATCCTCGACCGGGCGCGCGGGCGGTCCCCGTGCGTGGCCGGTGCCGTCGCATCCGAAGGAGGTCGCCCATGCCGCTGGGTCTGACGTGGCTGGACGTCCTGCTCATCGTCGCGCTCGCGATGCTCCTGGTCCAAGGTCACCGTCGTGGCCTGTGGGTGGTGCTGGGCAACCTCGTCGGCCTGGTCGGCGGTGCCGCGATCGCGTTCTACGCCCTGCCGGAGGTGGCGGAGTTCGTCACCGCGCCGCAGTGGCGGTGGGCCGCGCTGATCGCCACCCTCGTCCTGCTCGTGGCGGCGGGCCAGTACGTGGGCGCCGCCATCGGCGAGGCGATCCGGCTGCGCGTGAACCTGCCGGCCCTGCGACTCGTCGACCGCCTGCTCGGCGCGCTCGCCGCCGGTCTCGCGGGCGCCCTCGTCCTCTGGCTCGTGGCGTTCTCCATCGCGGCCTCCGGCTCCACCGCGGTCACCCGTGAGGTGAACCGCTCGCAGATGATCACGGCGCTGGACACCGTGATGCCCGACTCGCTCCTGGCCTGGGCCGCCCGCTCGCGCTCCGCCGTCGCCGACCTGGACGTGCTGCCGGAGCTCGAGCTGCCCGCCCCCGTCCCGGAGTCCGACGACGGCGTCCGCGCCGCCCCGGCCCCGGCCGCGACGCCGGGTCTGCCCTCGGCCGCCTCCTCCCCGTCCGACACCGCGACGTCCGCCCCGTCCGCCTCGGCGACCCCCGAGGAGCCCGACGACGCCGCCGCGCCGTCGGCCACGACGACCGCCCCCGCCTCGTCGACGTCGACGGCCGCCCCCTCGACTCCCGCCGCCTCCTCGGCGTCGGCCGCCGTCGTCCGGCTGACCGGGACGGCCGCGCAGTGCAGCCAGGTGCAGAGCGGCTCGGGCGTGGCCGTGGCCCCGGACCGCGTGCTCACGAACGCGCACGTGGTCCTCGGCGTGGACGCCCCCACCGTGACGGACCGCGCCCGCGGCGTGCACGCGGCGCGGATCGTCCACCTGGACACGGCGCACGACCTCGCCGTCCTGGCGGTCGACGACGCGAACCTGCCCGTCATGCCGGTCGGCGCCGAGCTGACGGGCGGCGCGTCGGCCTCCGTCCTGGGCTATCCCGACGGCGGCCCGTTCGCCTCCACCCCCGCGACCGTGCAGGCCGTCGGCGAGGTGCCGCTCGGCGACGTCCTGACCGGTGCCGCGAGCATGGTGGACGTCTACACCCTCGCGGCGGACATCCGCCACGGCTACTCGGGCGGCCCGGTGGTGGACACGGCCGGGAACCTGGCCGGTCTGGTGTTCGCCCGGGCCCCGGGCTCGGACGCCGTCGGCTACGCCCTGACGGCGGACACCATCGCCCCCGTCGTCGCCGCGGCCCCGGAAATGACGGCCACGGTCCCTTCGGGGGACTGCGTCCCGGGCGGCTGAGCCGGCGCCGCGCCACGCGCCTGATGCCCGCATTCCGGACCGGACTGTCCGGCAACGGCCCGTGTCGACTATTGTGTCCTCCGTCACACTCGAGTTTTTCCCGACCCCCGGAGGTCCTGCATGTCCAGCACCGTCTCCGCGCCCGCGTCGGCGCCGAAGCGCACCCGGGAGGAGTTCACCGGCCGGTGGGCCTTCATCCTGGCGGCCATCGGCTCCGCCGTGGGCCTCGGCAACATCTGGCGCTTCCCCTACGTCGCCTATGAGAACGGCGGCGGCGCGTTCGTCATCCCCTACCTGATCGCGCTGCTCACCGCGGGCATCCCGCTGCTGTTCTTCGACTACGCGATCGGCCACCGCTTCCGCGGCTCCGCGCCGCTGGCGTTCCGGCGCCTGTCCCGGTGGACCGAGACCGTCGGCTGGTGGCAGGTGCTCATCTGCGTCGTCATCGGGATCTACTACGCCGCGATCATCGGCTGGGCGATCATGTACACCTGGTTCTCCGTGGACCAGCGGTGGGGCGACGACCCGGAGACCTTCCTCATGGGCGACTACCTGCAGGTCGCCGACGACCCGTCCCCGTCCTTCGACGTCGTCTCGGGCGTCTTCTGGCCCATGCTCGCCGTCTGGGTGATCACGCTGCTCATCATGGGCTTCGGCGTGCGCCGGGGCGTGGCCCTGGCCTCGATGGTCGGCATCCCGCTGCTCGTCGTGATGTTCCTGATCCTCGTCGGCATCGCCCTCACCCTGCCGGGCGCCGCCCAGGGCCTGGACGCGCTGTTCACGCCGAACTGGGCCGCGCTGGCGGACCCGGGCGTCTGGATCGCCGCCTACGGTCAGATCTTCTTCTCGCTGTCCGTCGGCTTCGGCATCATGATCACCTACGCTTCCTACCTCAACCGCCGCACGAACCTCACCGGCTCCGGCCTGGTGGTCGGCTTCTCCAACTCGGGCTTCGAGATCCTGGCCGGCATCGGCGTGTTCTCCGCCCTGGGCTTCATGGCGCAGGCCTCCGGCGTGTCCGTGGCCGAGGTGGCCGGCAGCGGCATCGGCCTGGCGTTCATCGCCTTCCCCACCCTGATCTCGCAGGCCCCGCTCGGCGCCCTGATCGGCGTGCTGTTCTTCGGCTCGCTCGTGGTCGCCGGCTTCACCTCGCTGATCTCGATCCTCGAGGTCGTCATCTCCGCCGTGAAGGACAAGCTCGGCTGGGGCCGCTGGACGGCCACGATCGTGGTGATCGGCCTGTCCGGGGTGGTCTCCCTCGCCCTGTTCTCCACCACCACGGGCCTGCAGATGCTGGACACCATGGACGCGTTCGCCAACAACTTCGGCATCGTGGGCGCGGCGCTCCTGTCGGTGCTCCTGGTCACCGGTGCGCTGGGCTCGGCCCGTCGCATCACGGCGCACCTCAACGCCGTCTCCTCCTTCAAGGTCGGCCGCGGGTACGTGCTGCTGATCGGCGTGCTCATGCCGATCGTGCTCGCCTACATCTGGCTCTCCTGGATCATGAAGGTGATCGCGGAGGGCTATGAGGGCTACCCGGGCGACTTCCTCGGCGTCTTCGGCTGGGGCATCGCGCTCGGCTCCGTCGCCCTGGCGATCCTGCTCTCCCTGATCCCGTGGTCCCGCAAGTCCAACCTCTACGCCGAGGACCTGGACAGCGAGATCCACGGCGACCTCATCCCGCACAACGCCGTGCCCGAGGGCACCGTCCCCACCGGCGCCCTGCCGGTGGTGCCCGCGGCCGCCACCCGGAAGGAGCTCTGACCGATGAGCACCGCAGCGATCGTCATGATGTCCCTGGCCATCCTCCTGGTGTGGGGCGGCCTCGCGGTCTCCGCCGTCCACCTGCTCCGCCACCCGGACGACTCCTCGGGCGACCTCGCCATCGAGGACGAACTGGCCCCCGCCGTGTGGGAGCGCGAGGATGGCCGTCTCGACGCGCAGCACCGGTGAGTCGATGAGGGCCCCCGGTCCGTCCGCAGCGGCCCCGTCCGCGGCCTCGGTCGCCGACGGGGCCGCGGGCGTGGTCTCCGCCTCCCTGCCGGTCGTGGCGGTGGACGGGAGCCTGCCGGCCCCGCCCTACCGGCAGATCGTGGACGCGGTCCTGGCCGGCGTCGCCTCCGGATCCCTCGCCCGCGGGGACCGACTGCCGCCCGTGCGTGCGCTCGCGGCCGAGCTCGGCGTGGCACCGGGCACCGTGGCCCGGGCCTACAAGGAGCTCGAGGCGCACGGCACCATCCGCACCCGGGGGCGCGCGGGCACGTTCGTGGCCGCCTCGGCGGACGCCCGCGCGGACGCCGCGCACCAGGCCGTGCGCCGCTGTCTCGACACCCTGCTCGAACGCCTCGGCTACACGCCCGACGAGGCCGTGGAGCTGGTCCGGCGGGACGCGGCCGCCCGCGCCTGAGCCGGGCCCGCCCACCGACGACGCCGCCCCGGACCGCACACAGCGTGCGGACCGGGGCGGCGTCGTCGTGCCGGCTCAGGCCTTCGGGGCGAGCGTCTCCACGATGCGCTGCATGACCGTGGGGTCGGCCAGCGTGGTGGAGTCGCCCGGGTCGCGGCCCTCGGCCACGTCCTTGAGCAGGCGGCGCATGATCTTGCCGGAGCGCGTCTTGGGCAGCTCGGGGACCACGAGCACGCGCTTGGGCTTGGCGATGGGGCCGATGTTCTTGCCCACGTGCTGCCGCAGCTCCTCCTCGACCTCGGCGACGTCGCGATCGGCCGCGGCGGCGTCCTCGGTGAGCAGGACGAACGCGACGACCGCCTCGCCCGTGGTCTCATCCTTCGCGCCGACCACCGCGGACTCGGCCACGGACGGGTGCGCCACGAGGGAGGACTCGATCTCGGTGGTGGACAGGCGGTGGCCGGAGACGTTCATGACGTCGTCCACGCGGCCCAGCAGCCAGATGTCGCCGTCCTCGTCGTAGCGGGCGCCGTCGCCGGCGAAGTACATGCCGGGGAAGCGGGACCAGTAGGTCTCCTTGAAGCGCTCCCGGTCGCCCCAGATGCCGCGCAGCATGGACGGCCACGGCTCGCGCACCACGAGGAAGCCCGCGCTCGTGTCCGTCATGGGCTCGCCGAGCTCGTCCACGACCTCCAGCACGACGCCGGGCACCGGCCTCTGGGCGGAACCGGGCTTGAGGGTGGTCACGCCGGGCAGCGGGGTGAGCATGTGGGCGCCTGTCTCGGTCTGCCACCAGGTGTCCACGATGGGGCAGCGGCCGGCGCCGATGACCTCGTGGTACCAGCGCCAGGCCTCCGGGTTGATGGCCTCGCCCACGGAGCCGAGCACGCGCAGGCTGGAGAGGTCGTACTCGTCCGGGATGTGCCGGCCCCACTTCATGAACGTGCGGATCGCCGTCGGCGCCGTGTAGAGGATGCTCACGCCGTACTTCTGCACGATCTCCCACCAGCGGCCCTGGTGCGGGGAGTCCGGGGTGCCCTCGTAGATCACCTGGGTGGCGCCGTTGACCAGCGGCGCATAGGCGACGTAGGAGTGCCCGGTGACCCAGCCGACGTCGGCGGTGCACCAGAAGACGTCCGACTCCGGGTGCAGGTCGAAGGTGTCGTGGTGGGTGGCCGCGGCCTGCACGAGGTAGCCGCCGGTGGTGTGCAGGATGCCCTTCGGCTTCCCGGTGGTACCGGAGGTGTAGAGGATGTAGAGCGGGTGCTCGGCGTCGTGCCACACGAGCTCGTGCTCGTCGGACTGGGCGTCCACGACGTCGTGCCACCACAGGTCGCGGCCCTCGGTCATCTCGACCTCGGCCTCGTTGCGGCGGACCACGAGCACGTGCTCGGCGGTGTGGCCGGGCGCGGAGAGGGCCTGGTCCACGGCGGGCTTGAGCATGGAGGGCTTGCCGCGGCGGAAGGAGCCGTCGGCCGTGACGACGAGCTTGGCCTCGGCGTCGTCCACGCGGGAGCGCAGGGCGTCGGAGGAGAAGCCGCCGAAGACCACGGAGTGGACCGCGCCGATGCGCGCGCACGCGAGCATCGTGATGACGGCCTCCGGGATCATCGGCAGGTAGACGGCCACGCGGTCTCCCTTGGTCACGCCGAGGGACTCGAACGCGTTGGCGGCGCGCCGGACCTCGGCGGCCAGGTCGGCGTAGGTGTAGGTCCGGGTGTCGCCGGGCTCGCCCTCGAAGTGGATGGCCACGCGGTCGCCGTGGCCGGCCTCGACGTGGCGGTCCAGGGCGTTGTACGCGGCGTTGGTGGTGCCGCCGACGAACCACTTCGCGAAGGGCGCGTCGGACCAGTCCAGGACGTCGGTGAAGTCCTGCTCCCAGTGCAGGATCTCGCGGGCGCGGCGGGCCCAGTAGGCCAGGCGGTCCTCGGCGGCCTCCTCGTAGAGGTCGGCTCCGGCCACCGCCTGGGCGGCGAACTCGGTCGGGGGCGGGAACGTGGGGATCTGCTCGTCCATCGACGGGGTCCTTTCGGGGTGGTGCGGTCGGTGCGCGGCACGGATGTGACGCGTCCCACACTAGTCTCCCGCCTCAGCATGCCGCGCGCGGCGTCGTCGCCACAAATCCTCGGGTCCTGTGTGTCGCATCGCACCCAGAAGCGGGGGCCGGACGCGGTGCGGACGTCGGCATGTGCCCCGCTCCCTAGGATGGTCGGACCTGAGCGGATCGCACGAGGGCGGGAGGACGCGCGGATGGAGACGGAGTCGACGGGCACGCCGACCGGGGAGACCCGGCTGGCCCTGGTGCGCCGGGCGCGGCGGATCGACCGGATCCTGGCCGAGACGTACCCGTACGCCGTCGCCGAGCTGGACTTCGAGACGCCGTTCGAGCTGCTCGTGGCCACGGTGCTGTCCGCCCAGACCACCGACGTGCGCGTCAACGCGGCCACGCCGGCGCTGTTCGCCCGCTTCCCGGATGCCCACGCGATGGCGGCGGCCACCGAGCCCGAGCTGCAGGAGCTCGTGCGCTCCACGGGGTTCTACCGGAACAAGGCCTCGGCGATCCTGCGGCTGTCCCAGGAGCTCGTGGCCCGGCACGACGGCGAGGTCCCCGCCCGTCTCGAGGACCTCGTGGCGCTGCCCGGGGTGGGGCGCAAGACCGCGTTCGTGGTGCTCGGCAGCGCCTTCGGCCAGCCCGGGATCACGGTGGACACGCACGTCGGCCGGCTGGCCCGACGCCTGGGGTTCACGGACGAGACCGACCCGGTGAAGGTGGAGCACGCCGTGGGCGCCCTGTTCCCGCGCCGTGACTGGACGATGCTCTCCCACCGGCTGATCTTCCACGGCCGCCGCGTGTGCCACGCGCGCCGCCCGGCGTGCGGGGCGTGCCCGATCGCCCGCTGGTGCCCGTCCTACGGCGAGGGGGAGACCGACCCCGAGCGGGCGCGCGCCCTGCTCGCCTACGAGCTCAAGCCCGGCCGGGAGGAGCTGCTCGAGCTCCTGCGCGCGGGGCGGACGCGCCGCGAGCTGCGCGCGCTCGGCCACGGACTGGAGGCCTGACCGCCCGGCTGGTCCACCCGCTCAGCCCGCGGTGAGGCCCGCGAGGATCGCGTCGACGGCCCGGCGCGCGTGCACCCCCACGCCCGCGAGCGTGGCCGAGGCGGCCCCGCACCAGTCGTCGTAGCCGAGCAGGTGCAGCCCCGGCACGTCCACCGAGGCGGTCGGCAGCGCACGCTCCGTCGCCGGCGCCCCGGAGGGGCGGCGGGTCAGCTCGAGGCTCCGCAGGTGGCGCAGGTCCGCCCGGAAGCCCGTGCACCAGACGACGTCGTCCACCGGGTGCTCGGTGCCGCGCACCCGGGCCGCGGCGCGGCTGGCGGCGGGCCAGCCGTGGCTCGCGCCGGCGTCGTGGTCCCAGCGGACGCCGTCCGGCGTGAGCGCGGTGGGCGCGGGGACCGCGTGGAGCCCGGCCTCGTCGCGGGCGCGGATCACCGAGGGCACCATGACGATGTCCCCGAGGTCGCCCACGCGCGCCTCGGAGCGGCCCAGCACGCGCGCCGAGGCCCGGTCGAAGAGCACCCGCCCGTCCACGTCGTCCGGCATGAACCGGGGCGGACGCCGGGTGGCCCACGTGGTGGCGACACCCGCCAGCAGCAGGTCAGCCGCGATCTGGGCGCCCGAGTTGCCGCCGCCCACCACGAGGACGCGCCGCCCGGCGAACGCGTCGGGGGAGCGGTACGCGGCGGAGTGCCGCTGCGTGCCGCCGAAGCGGTCGGCGCCCGGGAGAGCCGGCACGAACGGGCGGGTGAACGAGCCGGTCGCGGAGACCACCGCGCGGGCGCTCAGGGCCGTGCCGTCCTCGAGCCGCAGGGTGAACGGCGGGGACGCGGCGGCGTCGTGCGTCACCTCCGCGACACGCACGCCCCGGCGCACCGGCAGCCCGTAGCGGTCCTCGTAGTCGGCCAGGTAGGCGACGACGTGCCCGGCGTCCGGGGTGCCGGGACCGGGCGACGGCGGCATGGGTCGGCCCGGCAGGGAGGAGTGCTCGGCGGGGGAGAACAGGCGCAGGGAGTCCCAGTGGTGCGGCCACGCGCCGCCGGGCTGGGCGGACGCGTCGAGCAGGACGAACGACGGCGGCGGGCCCGGCCGGCGCCCGCGGTCGACGTCCCGCGCGGCCCGGGCCAGGAAGTAGCCGACCGCCAGTCCGGCCTGTCCGGCGCCGATCACCGCGACGTCCACCGGATCCGGGGACGCGGCGTCCGCCGGGGGCGAGGTCAGGGGAGCCGTCATGCCCCGAGGCTACGACCGGCGGCTAGCGTGGGGGCTATGCCTGAGACCCCCGCGAGCCCCCGCCCGACCTCCCGCGACGCCGCCGGGACGTCCGAGGCGTCGCTGACGGGTGCGCGGGACCAGCTGGCGGACCTCGTGGCCCGGTGGGGCACGGCCCCTGCGGACGCGCCCGGTCACCACGACCCGGCCTCGCTCACCACCATCCCGCCCGAGGCCGTGCCGATGTGGGGCTTCGAGTGGCCCCGGTCCGGCGATCCGCGCCCCTCCGCCGTGCTGATCCTGTTCGGCGCCCTCGACGACGTCCCCGCCCGTCACGACGCCGAGCGCGTGCACCCGCACGTGGACGTGCTGCTGACCCAGCGCGCCGCCACCCTGCGCCAGCACGCCGGGCAGATCGCGTTCCCCGGCGGTCGCGTCGACCCCGAGGACGCCGACGTCGTGGCCACGGCCCTGCGCGAGGCGCAGGAGGAGACCGGCTTGGACCCGGCCGGCGTGGAGGTCCTGGGCGTGCTGCCGGCGGTGCCGGTGGTGGTCTCCGGGCACGTGGTGCACCCGGTGCTCGGGTGGTGGCGGGACCCCAGTCGCGTGGCGGTGGTCGACCAGGCCGAGGCCGCGGCCGTGTTCCGGATGCCGGTCGCGGACCTGGTGGACCCCGCGAACCGGTGCCGCGTGGCCCGGCCCGGCGGCCGCCGCGGCGAGACGCCGGGCTTCCTCGTGGGCGAGCGCCTGGTGTGGGGGTTCACGGCGGCGCTGCTGGACCGTGTGCTGGCGCTGCTGGGCTGGGACGTGCCGTGGGACGACTCCCGCGTGCGCGACGCGCGGACCCACGAGATCCTGCGCGGTTGACGGCTGCGCGGCGCCGTCCGCTCCTGCACAGGCGCCGGGGGGTGGGCACGTGTCCCCAGCCGGACGACCGGGGCAGGCGGGCGCGCGGGCGAGGCGGTGGACTGGACGGGCCGGCGGCCGCGGACCGCGGCGGCCGCCCCCCATCCCGCAGGAGGTCCGCCATGCGCCCGTTCGTCCCCGCCGCCCCGGCCCGCCCGCCCCGGGGCCGACGGTCCCGCCTCGCCCCGCCCGAGGTCGGCCGACGGTTCCCGTGGCCCCGCACCGGTGCGGCCGAGCCGGAACGCACGCAGGTCGCCGCGCCGCCGCTCGCCGCACCCGCAGCAGGCCCCTGCGGGCTGGACGTCGCCGCCGTGCGCCGACGCGTGGCCGAGGCCCGCGCGTCGGCCGCGGACGGTGCGGAGCCGCCGCTGGCCCCGCTGATCGCCGAGGCCCTCGACGCGCCGATCGACGACCCGCGCGTGGCGGCGCTGGTCGATGAGCTCGACGGCTTCGGCCCGCTCGCACCCTGGGTGCGCACCCCGGGCGTGACCGACGTGCTCGTGGACGGCGCGGGCGCGGTGTGGACCGACGGGGACGAGGGCCTCGTCCGCCGCCCCGGTCGGCTCGACCCCGAGGCCGCCCGGGCGCTCGCGGTGCGGCTGCTGCACCGGGCCGGCCGCCGCCTCGATGCGGCGGTGCCGCTGGCCGACGCCCGCGTGGGCGGCGTGCGCGTCCACGCGGTCCTGCCCCCGGTCAGCGGCGGCGGCACCCTGCTGAGCCTGCGGATCCCGGCCGCGGCGACGCCGTCGCTGGCCGCGCTGGCCGACGGCTGGCCGGACGGCGCCCTCTGGGCCGACGCCCTCGAGGCGCTCGTGCGCGACCGCGCCACCGTCCTGGTCAGCGGCGCGACCGGGGCGGGCAAGACCACGCTGCTCTCCGCGGCCCTCGGCCGGGTGCCGGGGGACGAACGGATCGTCGTCGTGGAGGACACGGCCGAGGCCGCGCCCGATCACCCGCACGTGGTCGCCCTGCAGTGCCGCGCCGCCAACGCGGAGGGCGCCGGCGAGGTCGGACTGGCCGAGCTCGTCCGCCACGCGCTGCGGATGCGGCCGGACCGGCTCGTGGTGGGCGAGTGCCGCGGCGCCGAGGTGGCCGACGTCCTCACCGCCCTGAACACGGGACACCAGGGCGCGTGGGGCACCCTGCACGCCAACGCCGCCGCCGAGGTGCCCGCCCGGCTGACGGCCATGGCCTCCCTGGCCGGCTGGCGGCCCGAGACGGTGGCCGCGCAGGCCCGCGCCGGCGTGGACGCCGTGCTGCACGTCGCCCGGGACGGCCACGGGCGGCACCCCGTCGAGCTCGCCGTCCCGGACCCGCGCGCCGACGGGTTCGCCCTGCTGCCCGCCCTCACGTGGCGGCCCGGGACGGAGGCGACGGGCGGGCGGACCGTCGAGGGACCCGGCGTGCCCGCGCTCGCGGCCCGGCTGGCGGGGCGGAGCGGCCGGTGAGCCCGACGACGGCCACCGGGCCGGCGCGGCGGTCCCACGCCGGGCGTGCCGTGGCGCTGCTGCCCTGGCGGGCGGGGCGGGTGCCGCTGGAGGAGGAGACGGAGGTGCTCATCGGCGTGCTGCGCCGCTGGGCCGCCCTCGTCGCGGCCGGTCTGACCGAGGAGCAGGCCTGGCGGGAGACCGCGTGCACCCTGCCCGCCTGTGGGTCGGAGCCGAGCGAGGCGGGGACCGCCTGCTGTGCCCATCACCACGCCCGACGCCGGGCCGAGGCGCTGGCCTGGGATGTGCCGGCGGCGCATGCGCCGACCGGGGAGGCGGCGCGCCGCGGTGGGACCCTGCCCTGGCGGACCCCCGCACGGGACCCGGGCTGGGCGCTGGTCGACGCGGCGCTCGCGGCCGGGGCCCGGGCGGGTGCCGCTCCCGCAGCCGTGGCCCGGCGGCTGGCCCACAGCCTTGAGGCGGACGTGGACGCGGCCCGGGCCCGCCGCTCGGCCGCGGCGGGGCCGGGCGCGACGTCCCGCCTGCTGCAGTGGCTGCCCCTGGGCGGCCTCGGCCTCGCGTGGCTGCTCGGCACCTCCCCGGGGGACCTGGTCCGCTCGCCCTTCGGTGCCGTGGTCGCCGCGGTGGGGCTGCTGTTCTGGCTGGCCGGGCGGTCCTGGACGCGCCTGCTGCTGCGTGCGGCCGCGCGCGAGCCGGCGGCGGTGGGCGCCGCCGTCGTGCTGGACCTGCTGGCGGCGCTGCTCAGCGCCGGCCGATCCCTGCCCGCCGCGCTGGACGACCTCGGCCGGACCCTGCCGGGCACCCGCGGACTGCGGGCCACGGCGGCGCTGCTGCTCTGGGGCCGGGACTGGGACGAGGCGTGGGCAGGCCTCGACACGGACCCGGTGTGGGCCGAGACCGCCGCCCGACTGCGTCCGCTGCACCGGTCCGGAATGGCCGGCGCCCGCACGCTGGCCGAGACCGCCGCCGCCGTCCGTCAGCAGACCCGGCGGGCCGACGAACGGGCGGCCGAGGAGCTCGCAGTGCGCCTGGTGATGCCGCTGGGGCTGTGCCTGCTGCCCGCCTTCGTGTGCTGGGGCGTGGTGCCCGTCGTCATGGCCCTGCTCGGGGCGGGACCGGCCTGAGGCGGCGGCGATACCGGGGCGTCCGGTCCTGCACAGGGCCCCGTTCGCCCCGCCTCATCCCCGGATCCGCGCCGCACCCGGCGCGCGGGCCCGCACCGGGCCAGCCTGGGACCAGCGGCCCGGCCGGGCCGTCACCACCACCCCGCACCGCGGGGCCCACTCCAGGAGGACCACCATGACCCACCGCTCCCACTCCGCCCAGCCCTCCGTCACCCGCCCCAGCGAGCGCGACCGCCTCGCCCGCCTCGTCGACGCCGCGGGCGAGGAGACCGGCGCGATCACGGCCGAGTACGGCATCCTCACGCTCGCCGCCGTGGGCTTCGCGGGCGTGCTGGCCGTCGTGCTCACCAGCCCGGACGTGCAGTCGCTGCTCGTGGACCTCGTCACCGGGGCGCTCCAGCGTGACTGAGCACCCGACCTCCGCCCCGCCGTCCGCGCGCCGCACGGGCGCCCGGACGGCGGGGCGGCCCCGGGCGCTCCGGGGCGGCGAGACCGGGGCCGTCACCGCCGAGTACGCGGTGCTGCTGCCCGTGATCGCATTCGTGCTCGTATCCGTCCTGCTGGCCGGCGCCGCCGCGGTGCAGCAGGTGCGGGGTCAGGACGCGGCGGCGTCGGCCGCCCGCATCCTCGCCCGGGGCGATGACGAGGCGGCGGCCCGGGACGCGGTGGCACGCATGGCCGGCGACGATGCCTCGCTCTCGCACACCATCGAGGGCGGCTGGGTGACCGTCGAGGTCGTCCAGCCCGGTCCCGGGCCGCTCGCCTGGGCCGAGGCCCTCACCCTCACCGCGCACGCCGCCGCCCCCGACCAGCGGCCCGGAACGCCCGCCGCTTCGCCGGAGGACCGGTCATGACCCGCGGGAGGGCGCCCGCGCGGGGCGAACGCGGCTCGGGCACCGTGTCCGTCCTGGGCACGGCCGCCCTGGGGGCGGGGCTGCTGCTGGCGGTCGCGGCGCTGGGGCAGGCCTCGGTCACCGGCGCCCGGGCGGCCGGGGCCGCCGATCTGGCGGCGCTCGCCGCCTCCGACGCCCGGCGCGGGCTCTCCGACCACGAGCCGTGCGCGCTGGCCGGGCGGACCGCCGAACGCAACGGGGCCGCCGTCGTGGCGTGCGAGGTGCGCGAGGACGGGACCGTGCGCGTCGCGGTCGAGCTCACCCGCGCCCCGCTGCCGGCGGCCACGGCCGACGCCGTCGCGGGCCCGCCGCGGTCTCAGGCCCCGGGCGCCGCGTCCGCGGACCCGCCGGAGGCACCGCCGCCCGAGCCGTCGGTCGAGGCGTCCGCCGGGACGAGGTGATCGGCGTGGTCCATCAGGAACCGCAGGACGGTCAGCGCGCCGGCCTTGTCCAGCGGGCTGTTGCGGTTGCCGCACTTGGGGGACTGCACGCAGGACGGGCAGCCCTCCGCGCACTCGCACGCCGCGATGGCCCCCGCCGTCGCCTCGACCCAGCGCCGCGCCTGCTCGAAGCCGCGTTCGGCGAAGCCCGCCCCGCCGGGCCGGCCGTCGTAGACGAACACGGCGGGGGAGCCGGTGTCCGGGTGCAGGACCATCGAGACGCCGCCGATGTCCCAGCGGTCGTTCGAGGCGACGAGCGGCATCATGCCGATCATCGCGTGCTCGGCCGCGTGCAGGGCGCCGGGCAGGCGATCCGTGGTCAGTCCCGCGGCGATGAGCTCGTCCGAGGCTGCCTGGAACCACACCGCGGAGGTGAACAGGTCCCGTGCCGGCAGGTCGAGGGGCTCCTCGCCGAGCACCTCCCCGGAGACCAGGGCCTTGCGCTGGAAGGACACCACCTGGGTGCGGACCTGCACGTCCCCGAGGCACCAGCGCAGGGTGCCCGCGCGCGCGTCCAGGCGGCGGTGCACCGCCACGATCTCGATCTCCGTGACGTCCCGGGCCTGCGTGGTGAAGTCCGGCCAGGCGCGCGTGACGACCACCGCGTGCGCGTCCTCGTCCAGCTCCTCCACGAGGTACGTGCGGTCCTGGTGCACGTACACCGCGCCGGGATGCGCCTGGTAGTGGGTCTGGGGCGAGTCCATCGTGCCCAGCAGGGCACCGGACTCGGCGTCGATGATGTCCATGGGCCCGCCGCCGTCGTCCCGCAGGGAGACCATGCCGGCGGCGTGCTCGGGGTGCGTCCAGAACCAGCCGGCCGGCCGACGGCGCAGCAGCCCCTGCTCGACCAGCACGTCCAGCAGGGCGCGCACCCGCTCCGGCTCCCCGAACCAGCCGAACGCCTCGGGCGTGATCGGCAGCTCGGCGGCGGCCGCGCACAGCTGCGGGCCGAGCAGGTGCGGGTTCTCCGGGTCCACCACGGTGTCCTCCACGCCCAGGTCGAACACGGCCTCCGGGTGGTCCACCACGAACGTGTCCAGGGGGTCGTCCGAGGCCACGAAGAACGCGAGCGCGTCCTGGCCGCCGCGCCCGGCGCGGCCGATCTGCTGGAAGAACGACGCGCGGGTGCCCGGCCAGCCGGCCACCACCACCGCGTCCAGCCCCGCGACGTCGATGCCCATCTCCAGCGCCGGCGTCGAGGCCATGCCCAGCAGCCGACCCGAGCGCAGGTCCGCCTCCAGCTCCCGCCGCTCCTCGGGCAGGTAGCCCGAGCGGTAGGCCGCGATCCGGGTGCCGAGCCCCGGCTCGACCTCCTCGAGCTGCCGCTTGGCCGCGCTGGCGATGGCCTCGGCCCCGCGCCGCGAGCGGATGAACGCCAGCGTGCGCACCTGCTGCAGGGCCAGGTCCGTGACCAGGTCGGCGGCGGCGGCCATCGCCGAGCGGCGGACGGGCGCGCCGTTCTCGCCCCGACGGTCCGTCAGCTCCGGCTCCCAGAACGCCACCGTGACCGCCCCGTGCGGGGACGCGTCCTCGGTGACGGCCGTGGCCGGCGCCCCGATCAGTCGAGCGAAGTGCCCGGCCGGATCCGCCGACGTCGCCGACGCCCCGATGAACACGGTCTCCGGCCGGTCCCCGCGGTAGTGGGCGGCGATGCGCCGCAGCCGGCGCAGCAGGATGCCCACCTGCGAGCCGAAGACGCCCCGGTAGGTGTGCGACTCGTCCACCACCACGAACGCCAGGTTCCGGAAGAACGCGGCCCACCGCTCGTGGTGCGGCAGGATCCCGACGTGGAGCATGTCCGGGTTGGTCATGAGCACGGTGGCGTGCTCGCGGGCCCAGATCCGGTCCTGCGGTGCGGTGTCGCCGTCGTAGGGGGCCGCGCGCAGCCCCGGGGCGCCGTCCCGCTCGAGGGCGCGCCAGGAGGTCAGCTGGTCCGCCGCGAGGGCCTTGGTGGGGGCGAGGTAGAGCGCGGTGGCCCGGGGGTCGGCGGCCAGCCGGGTGCCGACCGCCAGTTGGTAGCCCAGCGACTTGCCCGACGCCGTGCCCGTGGCGAGCACGGTGTGCGTCCCCGCACCGGCCAGGGTCGCGGCGCGCACCTGGTGCAGCCACGGCCGCTCGACGCCGCGCGCCGCGAACGCCCTGACCAGGCCCTCCGGCGCGTCCGCGGGCCAGTCCGTGTGCCGGGCCTGCCGGGCGGGCAGCTCGGTGACGTGGCGGATCTGTTCGGGCAGCCCGGTCCGACCCAGCGCCGCACGGAGCCCGGCCCCCGCCGGCGTGTCCGGGCGCAGGTCTCCGGGTGCCGTGACGGACAGCCCGGCCACCACGTCGGCCACCACCGCACCGACGGGTTGCGGCTCCGGTCCGGAGAAGTCCGGGGCGGCGTCGTCGACGGGCGGCGCGGCGTCGGCCGTGCCGGGCGGCCCCCAGCCGCCCGCGGGATCCGCCCAGGGATCGTGCTCCGGCAGGTGGCCGGTCACGCCCCCATGGTGCCGGTGTGCTCGGCGGTGGGGTTGTCCTCGGCCAGGCCGCGACCCCAGATGGACACGGGGCCGAGGTCGGTCCAGGCCAGGTGGCTGTACAGCTTCTGGCCGTCCGGGGAGGCGACGAGCAGGCCGCGGCTGATCTCACCCTCGCTCATGACCTCGGAGGTCAGGTAGCGCATCACGAGGGAGCCGAGGCCGCGGCGACGGTGGTTCGGGGACGTCCAGATCCGGTCGTAGACGGCGGTGCCGTCCTCCTCGGTGACCCAGCCGAGGGCGGCGAGCTCCTCCTCGCCCTCGGGCGCGGTCGAGGCGCCGACGGCCAGGATGCGCAGGCGACGGCTGCCCTCCATCGGCTGGTCCACGCGGGCCTCATAGCCCTCGGGCAGCAGCGGGGGCTCCACGTCCTGCAGCTCGGGGTCCATGTCCATGGTCATGAAGCGCTCCGGCTCGGCCTGGGCCTTCAGACCCATGGCCTTGGGGTCCTCGCCGGCGTCGCCGAACACGGTGAGCAGGATCTGCTCCTGGTCCCGCACCGCCTCGCGCAGGTCCTCCAGCTCCGCGCGGGAGGGGTTCACCACCACGTGCTCCCACGTGGCCGGCACGTCCACCGTGGCGCGACCGGAGCCGCCGGGGATCATGTGGGCGGGGCGGGGGGTGCGCAGGGCCGCGCGTCGCCCCGCCTCCTGGCTGACGCGGTAGCCGCGCGATCGCGACCAGGCCGCGAACCAGATGTCGACCAGTGCCGGATCCAGATGCTCAGTCATGTCTGAAGGGTAAGGCGTGAGGCCGGTGCGGGCCAGGCCCCGCCCGTCCCTCACGGCCGTCACGTCCGGGGTCGCGCACTAGCCTGGACCTCGATGAGCACCGCCCCCCTCTCGCGCATCGCGCTGTACTACCGGTTCACCCCGCTCGCCGACTCCGAGGCGGTGCGGCTGTGGCAGCGCGCGCTCGCCGCGTCCCTCGGCCTGACCGGCCGGATCATCGTGTCGCCGCAGGGGATCAACGGGACCGTCGGCGGACCGGTCGACGCGGTCAAGCGCTACGTGCGCGGCACGCGGGAGCATCCGGCGTTCCGGGACCTCGAGGTGAAGTGGTCGGGCGGCTCGGCGGCGGACTTCCCCCGCCTCTCCGTCAAGGTCAAGCCCGAGCTCGTCGCGTTCGGGGCCCCCGAGCGCATCACCGTGGACGCGGACGGCGTCGTCGGCACGGGGGAGCGGCTCACCCCCGCCCAGGTGGACGCGCTCGTCGCCGAGCGGGCCGGCACCGCGAACCCCGTGCGCTTCCTCGACGGCCGCAACACGGTGGAGGCGGCCATCGGCCGCTTCGACGGGGCCGTGGTCCCGGACGCGCACACCACCCGCGACCTGCTCGCCGCCGTCGACTCCGGGGCCCTGGACCACGTCAAGGACGCGCCGCTGATCACCTACTGCACGGGCGGCGTGCGCTGCGAGGTCCTCTCGGCCCTGCTCAAGGACCGCGGCTTCGCCGAGGTCTACCAGCTCGACGGCGGCATCGTCCGCTACGGCGAGGCCCGTGGCGACGCCGGACTGTGGCGGGGCGAGCTGGCCGTGTTCGACCGACGCCTGTCCACCCGCTTCACCGCCGACGCCGAGACCATCGGCCGGTGCGTCACGTGCGAGGCACCGACCTCGGCGCTGCGCAACTGCGCCGACCCGGCCTGCACCACGCTCGAGGTCCGCTGTGCGGCCTGCGCCGCCGACGACCCCGAGCACCGCTGTCCTGTCTGCGCCCACCGCCCCCACCCCGCCGAGAGGACCGAGGCATGAGTCCCGTCCCGACACCCCCGTCGCCCCCCGCCCCGCGGCTGACCCCGGCCACGGCCGTGGCCCTCGCCGCGGACCTGGCGGCCCTGCCGTTCACCACCGCCGCCGTCGAGGGGCTGCTCGGACCCGTGGCCACGCTCGCCCTGGACCGCGCGCACGCCGAGGCCGCCCGCCGCGTCGTCGCCGGTCACCTGGCGGGCCCCGGCCGGCACGACGACGCAGCCGGCCCCGGCGACCGGCACGGCACGCGGGGCCTCGCCGCCGCCGTCGGGGCCTGGCTGCTCGGCGACCCCGTCCCCGCCGCCGACCTCGACGCCGCGCTGCCCAGCCTCGGCCTGGCCGGGGCCGTGGCGGCCGGGCTCGTCGTGGAAGGGCCGGACGGGCGCGTGCGCGGCGCGGTGGACCTCTCGCCGTACGAGGCGGACGAGCCGGGCCGGATGTGGATCGCCTCGGACCTGACGGCCCAGCAGCGGCGCGGCCCGCTGCCTCCCGAGCACGTGCTCGGCGTCGGCCGGGCCTCCCTCACGCTCGCCGGCGCCACGCAGCGCCGTCCCGTGGCCCGCGCCCTCGACGTGGGGGTGGGCTGCGGGATCCAGACCCTGCACCTGCTCGCCCACGCCGACCATGTCACCGCCACGGACCTGTCCGAGCGGGCCCTGGCATTCACCCGGTTCAACCTGCTGCTCAACGCGGACGTGCTCGGCCTCGACCGGGACCGGCTCGAGGACCGGGTCCGGCTGGCGGCCGGCGATCTGCTGGCGCCGGTGACGGGGGAGCGGTTCGACCTCGTGGTCTCGAACCCGCCGTTCGTGATCACCCCGCGCACGGACCCGGACGCGCCCGTGCTGACCTACCGCGACGGCGGCCGCGAAGGCGACCGGATCGTCGCGGAGCTGATCGCGGCCCTGCCGGACGTGCTCGCCGAGGGCGGCACCGCGCAGCTGCTCGCCAACTGGGAGATCCCGGCGGGGGACACCGCCGACGCCGACACCGCACCGTGGGACGCGCGCCCGCGCTCGTGGGTGGCGCCGGGGATGCAGGCCTGGTTCCTCCAGCGCGACCGGCAGGACCCCGCGGGCTACGCGGAGACGTGGCTGCAGGACTCCTCGCTCGAGCTCGACCCGCCCGCCTATGAGGCCGCCTACCGCGGCTACCTGGACGACTTCGCCGCGCGCGGGGTCGCGGGCGTGGGCTTCGGCCACGTGTGGCTGCGTCGGCCCGCCGCGGACGGCTCCCAGGGCCGGGGGTGGGTGGTCGCCGAGGAGCTGACCCAGGCCGTGGACGAGGCCCTCGGCACCGCGTGGGCCGCCGCCGTCGCCCGCCGGGACCGGCTCACCGCCGGCGCCGGGGCGGGGGACGCCGTCGGGGACCCGGCCCTGGCCGCGCTGCGCGGCCTGCACCTGCGCGTGGCCGCGGACGTCACGGAGGAGCGCCACCAGCGGTTCGGGGCGGAGCACCCCGAGGTGATCCTGGCCCGGCAGGGCTCCGGGTTCCGGCGCGTGGCGCGCCTGGACACCGCGACGGCGGGCGTGCTGTCCGCCTCCGACGGTGAGCTGTCCGTGGGGCAGCTGGTGGGCGCGGTCGCCGCGCTGCTGGAGCTGGACGACGTCGGGCGGGCCGGCCTGCTGGCCGCGCTGCGGGAGCTGTACGAGGACGGGTTCCTGGTGGAGGGCTGACGATCGGGCGGTGGCGGGCGCGGGGACGCCGGGCGTTATCGTGGGCACCGCGCCCCCTACGATGTGGGGACGTCCGCCCGACGCCGGCGTGCACCGCGCACCGGCCCGGAACCACCGCCTTCCCCGTCCGAGGAGGACCCCCTTGTCCACGTCATCCGCTTCCGTGACCGCTCCCGTGCCCGAGGGCAAGAAGCTGGTCATCGTGGAGTCCCCGGCCAAGAGCAAGTCCATCGCGAAGTACCTCAACGCGGTGGGCTCCGGCTGGGTGGTGGACTCCTCCGTGGGGCACATCCGCGACCTGCCCAAGCCCTCGGACCTGCCGGCGGACATGAAGAAGGGCCCGTTCGGGAAGTTCGCCGTGGACACGGAGCACGGCTTCACCCCGTACTACGTGGTGCACCCGGACAAGAAGAAGAAGGTCGCGGAGCTCAAGCGCGAGCTCAAGGACGCCGAGGCCCTCTACCTCGCCACGGATGCGGACCGGGAGGGCGAGGCCATCGCCTGGCACCTGCTGGACACCCTCAAGCCCACGGTGCCGGTGTACCGGATGACCTTCGGGGAGATCACCCAGGAGGGCGTGCGCCGAGGCCTGGAGAACATCCGCGAGCTGGACACGGCCCTCGTGGACGCCCAGGAGACGCGCCGCATCCTCGACCGCCTGTTCGGCTACGAGCTCTCGCCGGTGCTGTGGCGCAAGGTCTCCCGCGGGCTCTCGGCGGGCCGCGTGCAGTCGGTGGCCACCCGCCTCGTCGTCGAGCGCGAGCGGGAGCGCATGGCCTTCGTCTCCGCCCACTACTGGGGCGTGGAGGGCACCTTCACGGTGGCCGAGGGCGCGCAGGCCGCGGACGCCGTGGGCAGCTCGTTCACGGCCCGCCTCAGCACGGTGGACGGCGAGCGCGTGGCCACGGGCCGCGACTTCGACGACGCCGGGCGGCTCAAGGCCTCCGCCGGCAAGAAGGTGACCCACCTGGACGAGGCCGGCGCCCGCTCGCTGGCCGAGGGTCTGCGCGGGGCGGACTTCACGGTCGACTCGGTGGAGGACAAGCCGTACACCCGCCGCCCGGCCGCCCCCTTCACCACCTCCACGCTGCAACAGGAGGCCGCCCGCAAGCTCCGCATGAGCTCCCGCGTCTCCATGCAGGTGGCCCAGCGCCTGTACGAGAACGGCTACATCACGTACATGCGCACGGACTCGGTGAACCTCTCGCAGGAAGCCGTGCAGGCCGCCCGGCGCCAGGCCACCGAGCTCTACGGGGCGGACGCCGTGCCGGCCCAGCCGCGCGTCTACGCCAAGCGCAACGAGACCGCGCAGGAGGCCCACGAGGCCATCCGGCCCGCGGGGGACTCCTTCCGGACCCCGGCCCAGGTCAAGGCCGAGCTGCGCCCGGACGAGTTCCGCCTGTACGAGCTGATCTGGAAGCGCACCGTGGCCTCGCAGATGGCCGATGCCAAGGGCTACACCGCCACGCTGCGGCTCTCGGCCACCGCGCAGGACGGCCGCCTCGCGCAGTTCAGCGCCTCGGGCACCGTCATCACGTTCAAGGGCTTCCTCGACGCGTACGAGGAGGGCCGGGACGCCGAGGTCGACGGCGAGAACGCGGAGGCCAAGGACCGCCGCCTGCCGCAGGTGGCCCAGGGCGAGCGCCTCACCGGTGACCCGATCGAGGCCACCGGGCACGAGACCTCCCCGCCGGCCCGCTACACCGAGGCGTCGATCGTCGCCGAGCTGGAGCGCCGCGAGATCGGGCGGCCCTCCACGTACGCCCCGACGATCTCCACGATCATGGACCGCGGCTACGTGTCCAAGCGCGGCACCGCGCTCGTCCCGTCGTGGACCGCGTTCGCGGTGATCGGACTGCTCGAGGACTACTTCGCGAAGTACGTGGACTACGACTTCACGGCCCGCATGGAGGACGACCTCGACCGGATCGCCGCGGGCGAGCTCGGCCGCGAGGCCTGGCTGCAGACCTTCTACTTCGGGGCCCCCGCCGCGGAGACGGAGAAGGGCGTCGAGGGCCTCAAGCACGTGGTGGACAACCTCGGCGAGATCGACGCGCGAGCCGTGAACTCGCTGCCGATCACCGAGGACATCACCCTGCGGGTGGGCCAGTACGGCCCGTACCTGGAGCGGTCGCTGCCGGCCGACGCGGAGGCGGGCGCCACCCCGCCGCGCGCCAACGTCCCCGAGGACCTGGCCCCGGACGAGCTCACCCCGGCCAAGGCCGAGGAGCTGTTCGCCACCGCCCAGCCCTCCGAGCGCGAGCTCGGCACGGACCCGGAGACGGGCCGGACCGTCGTCGCCAGGGACGGGCGCTACGGGCCCTACGTCACCGAGGTCATCCCGGAGATGACCGAGGAGGAGCTGCAGGCCTGGCTCGACGCCCAGCCCACCGAGTACTACAAGAACGGCAAGCCCAAGCCGAAGAAGAAGCCGGCCAAGGAGAAGCCCCGCACCGGCTCCCTCTTCACGAGCATGTCCGTGGACACCGTGACCCTCGAGCAGGCGCTGCAGCTGATGTCCCTGCCGCGCGTCGTGGGCGCGGACGCCGAGGGCGAGGTCATCACCGCCCAGAACGGCCGCTTCGGGCCCTACCTGAAGAAGGGCTCGGACTCGCGCTCGCTCGAGTCCGAGGACCAGATCTTCAGCATCACGCAGGAGCAGGCCCTCGAGATCTACGCCCAGCCGAAGCAGCGTGGCCGCGGGGCCGCCAAGCCGCCGCTGGCCGAGTTCGGCGAGGACCCGGTCTCCGGCAAGAAGGTCACCGTGAAGGAGGGCCGCTTCGGCCCGTACGTCACGGACGGGGTCACCAACATCACCGTCCCGCGCGGCCGTCAGCCCGAGGAGCTCACGGCGGAGGAGGCCTACCAGCTGCTCGCGGACAAGCGTGCCAAGGGCCCGGCCACCCGCGGCGGTGCCAAGAAGCCGGCGGCCCGCAAGGCCCCGGCCAAGAAGACCACCGCGCGGAAGAAGGCCTGAGCGCCATGCGCCTCGGCGTCCTGGACATCGGGTCCAACACCGTCCACCTGCTGCTCGTGGACGCCCACCCGGGGGCCCGCCCCGTCGCCTACGCGGAGCACAAGCGCTCCCTTCCGCTGATCCGCTACCAGGACGCCGACGGGGCGATCACGGAGGAGGGACAGCGGGAGCTCGTGGACTTCGTCCGTGAGGCCGCCGCGTTCGCGGAGGAGCATCGGGCGGAGGACATGATCTCGTTCTGCACCTCGGCGATCCGCGAGTCCGCGAACGGCGCCGCCGTGCTGGCCCGCGTGCAGGCCGAGACCGGTGTGCACCTCTCCGAGCTCACGGGGGACCAGGAGTCGGCCATGACGTACTTCGCCGTGCGCCGCTGGCAGGGCTGGGGCGCCGGCTCCATCCTGAACTTCGACATCGGCGGCGGCTCCTTCGAGATCGCCTACGGCCAGGACGAGCTGCCCTCGCACGCCCTGTCCCTGCCGCTGGGCGCCGGCCGCCTCACCCGCGACTGGGTGCTCGAGGACCCGCCCAGCCCCAAGGCGGTGAAGAAGCTCCGCAAGCACGTGGAGAAGCGACTCGAGGAGGCGTATACGGCCTTCCCGCGCATCGAGTCGCCCGTGGTGGTCACCGCCACCTCGAAGACGTTCCGCTCCCTCGCCCGGATCACCGGGGCGGCGCCGTCGGCGGCGGGCCCCTTCGTGAAGCGGCACCTGCGCGCGGACGACCTGCACCTGTGGGTGAACCGCCTCGCGGCGATGACCGTCGCGGAGCGGGCGGAGCTGCCCGGCGTCTCGGACGTGCGCGCGCACCAGGTGTTCGCGGGGGCGATCGTCGCGCTGACGGCCATGCGCACGTTCGGCATCGCCCAGCTCGAGATCTGCCCGTGGGCGCTGCGCGAGGGCCTGATCCTCAACCGCCTCGACGCGCTCATGCTCGAGGGCCACCTCACCCGGGACGGCCGGCCCGGCGTCGGCCACGTGAACCTCAACCCGGACACCCTCCTGCCGGGACTGAGCCTGGGGGTGCGCTGACCATGCCGGACTCCACCGCGCACCTGGCCCCCGCGGCGCGCTTCGGAGCGGACATCCCCGTGACCCTGTCCTCCTCGTCCGTGTTCCCCCTGGGCACCCAGGACGTGTTCGCCACCGCCGAGGACCTCGGCTACGACGGCGTGGAGGTCATGGTCACGCACAACGCGTGGAGCCAGGACGCGCGGCGGCTGACGCGGCTGTCCGAGCGGCACGGGATGCCCATCGACTCCATCCACGCGCCCACCCTGCTGTTCACGCAGCAGGTCTGGGGCTCCGCGTGGTCCAAGATCCGCCGCTCCGTGGAGCTGGCGCAGGCCGTGGGCGCGGCCACCGTGGTGGCCCATCCGCCGTTCCGCTGGCAGGGCACGTACGCGGTGCGCTTCGCCGAGGGCATCCACGAGCTCATGGCGGAGACCGGCGTCGTGATCGCCGTGGAGAACATGTACCCGTGGCGGGCCTACGGCCGCGAGGCCAAGATGTACCTGCCGCACTGGAACCCGCTGCCCGAGCCGTACGAGCACATCTGCTGGGACTTCTCCCACGCGGCCATCGCGCGGGCGGACTCCCTGGCGGCCGTCCGCGAGCTCGGCCCGCGGCTGCGGCACGTCCACCTCACCGACGGCAACGACTCCGGCAAGGACGACCACCTGGCCCCCGGCGAGGGCACGCAGCGCGTGGCCGAGACCCTGCGCCACCTGGCGACCGCGGGCCTGGCCGGCACGGTGTGCGTGGAGGTGGGCACGCGCGGCGTGGAGTACGCGGGCCAGCGGGAGGAGATGCTCGCCGCCTCGCTCGCCTTCGCGCGCGATCACCTGGCCGCCGGCGGGACCGACCACCACCACGACGACGCCCCGCGCCCGACCACGAAGGAGACGGACCGACCATGAAGCTGACCATCCTGGGCCTGGGCACCATGACCGGGGCCATCCTCGCCGGAGCCCTCGACGCCGGCGCCGTGCGCGCCGAGGACGTCACCGCCACCACCCGCTCCGCCGCCTCCGCCGAGAAGGCCGCCGCGCAGCACGGCGTCACCGTGACCTCCCAGGAGCGGGACGAACGCGCCAACCATGCCGCGGTCGCCGAGGCGGACATCGTCCTGGTGGGCGTGAAGCCGAAGGACATGGTCGCCACCCTCACGGACCTGGCGCCGTCGCTGCGCCCCGAGACCGTGGTGGTGTCCGTGGCAGCCGGCGTCACCTCCGCCACCATGGCCGCCGTGCTGCCGGCGGGGCAGCCGATCGTGCGGACCATGCCGAACACGCCCCTGACGGTGGGCTCCGGCGTCGTCGGCATGGCCCCCGGGCCGGGCGTCACCGAGGAGCAGACCGCCGCCGTGCGCGCCCTCTTCGAGGGCTCCGGCCTGGTGGTGCCGGTGGCCGAGGAGCAGCTCTCCGCCGTGGTGGCCACCGCCGGCTCCGCCCCGGCCTACGTGTTCCTGCTGGCCGAGCTGATCGCCGCCCACGGCGCCGAGATGGGACTGGACGCCGCCTCCGCCGAGGCCATGGCCGCGGCCACCGTCAAGGGCGCCGGTATCATGCTCCAGCAGGAGGGGGCCAGGGCCGAGGCTCTGCGCAAGGCCGTGATGAGCCCGAACGGCACCACCGAGAAGGCCGTGGAGGCGTTCCTGGACGGCGGCATGGACGACCTCGTGAACCGTGCCATGGACGCGGCCGCGCAGCGCGACAAGGAAATGGCCGAGGAGTTCGGGGCCTGACGGTTCCGGCGTGCCTCAGGGCCGGGCCGCGAACCGGTCGATGAGGTCGGTGTGGCCCGAGACGATGAGGGTGTCGCGCGGGCCCACCCGGGTGTCCGGCTGGGCGTAGGTGAAGTCCTCGCCCGGGGTCTTCACGCCCACCACGGTCACGCCGTACTTGGATCGCACGTGGGACTCGGCGAGCGTGAAGCCCACGCACTCGGCCGGCGGGTACATCTTCACGATCGCGAAGTCGTCGTCGAACTCGATGAAGTCGAGCATGCGCCCGTTCACGAGGTGGGCGGCGCGCACGCCGGCGTCGTGCTCGGGGAAGATCACGTGGTTCGCCCCGATCCGCTTGAGGATCGTGCCGTGCGCCTCGCTGATCGCCTTCACCCAGATGTGGGGGATCTCCAGGTCCACGAGGTTCACGGTGATCAGCACCGATGCCTCGATGGAGGTGCCCACGCCGACCACCGCCGTCGCGAAGTCCTGCGCGCCAAGCTGGCGCAGGGCCTCGGGGTCGGTGGCGTCCGCCTCCACCACGTGGGTGAGCGAGGGGGCGAAGCGCTGCACGAGGACGGGGTCCCGCTCGACGGCGAGCACCTCGCGGCCCTGGGCGACGAGCTCCTCGGCCGTGGCGGCGCCGAAGCGGCCCAGCCCCACGACGAGCACGGGGGCGTTGGGATCGGTGCGCTGCGGGGCGTCAGCCAATGATCGGCCTCTCGACGGGGAAGCGGTAGAGCACGCGCCGCTGGCGCAGGGCCAGGGCGGCGGCGAACGTGATCGTACCAACGCGGCCCGCGAACATCATGGCCGTCAGGACGTACTTGCCGGTCGGTGGGCTCTCCGCGGAGACGCCCACGGAGAGCCCGCACGTGCCGAACGCGGAGATCACCTCGAACAGGGGCCGCTGGAGGGACTCGTCGGTGATGTGCACCAGCGCCAGAGTGGCCACGAGCACGAGGGTGGCACCGAGGGCGAGCACCGCGATGGCCACGCGCAGGGACTCGGGGGCGATCGTGCGGCCGTGCGCCGTCACCTCGCGGTCGCCGCGCGCCTCCGCCACGATCGCGAGGAACATGATCGCCAGCGTGGTCACCTTGATGCCGCCCGCGGTGGAGGCGGACCCGCCGCCCACGAACATCAGCGCGTCCATGAGCAGCAGGGACTCGGGCCGGTGCGCGTTCGTGTCGTCGATCGCGAAGCCGCCGGAGCGGGTCATCACGGAACCGAAGAGCGAGTGCCCGACCCGCTGCCAGAAGCCCATCCCGGCCTGGGTCGCCGGGTTGCCCGCCTCGAAGAAGAAGAGGGCGACGGCGCCGAGCACCAGCAGCGCCAGCGTCACCTCGACCGTGAGCTTGGTGTGCAGGTTCCACTCCCGGAATCGCCACCCCTTCTCCAGCAGCACCATGACCACGGGGAAGCCGAGCGCGCCGAGGAACACACCGACGCCGAGCACCGTGATGATCACCGGGTCGTGCATGATCTCCGGCAGGCCGTCCACGTGCAGGGTGAACCCCGCGTTGTTGAAGGCGCTGACCGAGTAGAAGACCCCGTGCCACAGGCCGGTGAGCCACGAGCCGGAGATGGCCGCGAACCGCGGCACGAGGACGAGCGCCAGCGCGGCCTCGGCGGTCAGCACCGTCACGACGACGACGCGCAGCAGCTGGCCGACCTCGCCGAGACTGCCGGAGGTCATGCCCGCCTGCTGCGTCGCCAGCTTCGACCTCAGGCCCAGATGCCGGGAGACGGCCAGCGTGAGCAGCGAGGCAATCGAGAGGATGCCCAGGCCGCCGATCTGGATGGCCACGAGGATGATCACCTGGCCCGCGGGGGACCAGTGCGCGGCCGTGTTGACGGTGGTCAGACCGGTCACGGAGAAGGCGGAGACCGCGGTGAACATGGCGTCGTGCAGGGGGGTGGCGTGGCCGTCCGCCGCGGCCCACGGCAGGGCGAGGAGCCCGGTGAACACCAGGGCCATGAGGGCGAAGGCGGAGAGGGCGGCGCGGGCCGGGGAGCCGCCCACCACCGAGCTGACGGCGCGGCCCGAGCGCCGCAGCACCGTGCGCAGGTCGGTCGAGGACTCCAGCGTGGAGGCCTGGCCGGGCCGGGGGAGGCCGCCGGGCCGGCGCACCCCGCCGTGTCGGCGGGCGTGCGGAGTCGGACGGGGACCTGCCACGGGGCACCTCCTGCGCGGGGGGACGGGGAACGGACCGGCTCCCAGTATCGCGCGCCCCGTGGCCCGCGCGTCACGCGGGCGAGACATCCGAGGCGATCGTCGCCACCGTGCCGCCCGGAGCCCTAGGCTGGACCGTGATGAGCACCACGTCCGCCCCTCCCGCTCCCACCCCCGCCGCTGTGGTGTGGGACTCCAGCCTGCTCCGCTACCGGTTCAGCGCGGAGCACCCGATGGCGCCCCTGCGGCTGGACCTCACGCACCGGCTCGTGGAGGCGTTCGGCCTGTTGGACGCGCCCCACGTGCGGATCGTGGAGCCGCCCGTGGCCACGGACGAGCAGCTCGCCCTCGTCCACGACCCCGAGTACGTCGCCGCCGTCCGCCGGGCCGCGGCGACGTCGTCGGCCGAGGACGGCCGCTTCGGCCTGGGCACCGAGGACTGTCCCGTGTTCCCGGACCTGCACGAGTCCGCCGCCCGGATCGCGGGCGGCTCCCTCGTGGCCGCGGAGGCGATCTGGTCCGGCGAGGTGGACCGCGCCGTGAACTTCGCGGGCGGCATGCACCACGCCGCCCGGTCCTCGGCGTCCGGGTTCTGCATCTACAACGACTGCGCCGTGGCCATCCAGCGCCTGCTGGACCTCGGCGCGGAGCGCGTGGCCTACGTCGACGTGGACGCGCACCACGGCGACGGCACGCAGTCGATCTTCTACGACGACCCCCGCGTGCTCACCATCTCCCTGCACGAGACGGGCATCAGCCTGTTCCCGGGCACGGGCTTCGCCAATGAGATCGGCGGCGCGGCCGCCCAGGGCACGGCGGTGAACGTCGCGCTGCCCCCGCGCACCGGCGACGCCGGCTTCCTGCGCGCCGCCCACGCCGTGGTCCCGCCGCTGCTGCAGGCGTTCGCCCCGGACGTGCTGGTCAGCCAGCACGGCTGCGACGGCCACCTCACGGACCCGCTCGCCGACCTGCGGCTGACCGTGGACGGCCAGCGCCAGCTCGCGTTCGACGTCGGCGACTGGGCCGACCGGTTCGCGCACGGCCGGTGGCTGGCCACCGGGGGCGGCGGCTACAACCCGCTGCGGGTGGTGCCGCGCGCGTGGGCCCACCTGACCGCCGCCGTCCTGCAGACCCCGATCCCGGTGAAGAGCGAGATCCCCGCCGCCTGGATCGAGCACGTCCGGGCCCTCACCGCGGACGAGCTGACCGGGGACATGTCCGTGCACGTGGGGGACGACGCCGAGCGGATCCCCACCGTGATGGGCGAGGACGCGGACGTGTGGTGGCGCTCGTGGGAGGTGGGCTACGACCCGGCCGACCCGGTGGACCAGTCGATCATGGCCACGCGCCGCGAGGTGTTCCCGCTGCACGGGCTGGACTCCTGGTTCGACTGAGCCGGCCCGCGTCCCGGTTCGACCGCGGCCCGTGCGGCCGGTATTGTGGCCGAGAACGTTTCCAGGCGTTCCACATCCGGTGGAATGCGGGTCGGCGTGTCCGGCGCCCCGGATGCCTGCGGTCCCACGACCGCCGACCCTCGCCCCGATTCAAGGAGTCCCCATGGGATCTGTGATCAAGAAGCGCCGCAAGCGCATGTCGAAGAAGAAGCACCGCAAGCTGCTTCGCAAGACCCGTCACCAGCGTCGCAACAAGAAGTGACGCCCGCGCCCTCCGGGCGCTGACGAGACGAAGCCGCCGTCCCCTTCCGGGGGGACGGCGGCTTCGTCGTGGACGGCGATCCGTAGAGTGGGGCCATGACCGCCGACCTGCCCGCCGCCACCGCCCGCGTCCAGCTGCTCGTGAAGCCCGGCTGTCACCTGTGCGCCGAGGCCGAGGCCACGGTGGCGCAGGTGTGCGACGCGCGGGGCGAGGCCTGGGAGGCCGTCGACGGCGCCGCGCACCCGGCCCTGCTCGAGCGGTTCGCGGACGAGGTGCCCGTGCTGTTCGTCGACGGCGTCCAGCGCGACTTCTGGCGCGTGGACCCGGCCCGCCTGGGCCGTCTCCTGGACGCCCCGCGGGTCTGAGCGGGCTCAGCGGCGCGCGAAGCGCTGCCAGGCCTTCAGCCGCATGTACTCCGTGGCGTCCGGGCGGTAGGCGAGCACGATGCCGGCGACGCCGAGGCCCACCCACACCAGGTCCAGCGGGCTGAACGCCCCCATCACGGCGTTGGAGACCAGCACCAGCACGGACAGGGCCGCCAGCACCGTTCCGACGATGCGCGCGGCGCGCGAGCCGCCGCGGATCGCGAACGCCACCCACAGGTAGACGAGGAACGCGAGCACGCCGAACACGGCCGCCGTCGTGGCGAGGGTCGGGAGCATCCCGTCCATCATGGCGCGCATCTGCTCCGCCTGGTCGGCGGGCAGATCCATCTGCTCGACGGACCGGTCCAGCTCCTGCTGGATCGCGGCCTGGCCTTCCGGCTGGGTGAGGGCGAAGGCCGCCAGCAGGGTCGTCGCCAGCAGCAGGAGGCCGCCCGAGACGATCAGCCAGAACGCGGCCGTCAGGGAACGCGGCCGCGGGGGCAGCTCGACCGGGCCGGGAGGCTGCCAGCCGGCCGGGCCGTGGGGGGAGGGGGCCTGGGACATCCCCGTCTGGCCCGGGGCGCCGTACGGAGTCGCCGGCGGTGCGCCGTAGGGGTTCTGGCCGTACGGGCTCGCGCCCGCCGGGTCAGGGGAGCCCGGGGTCGGCCCCTGCGGGGCGGTGCCGTACGGGTTCTGGCTGCCGTGGGGATCGGTGGGCGAGGTGCCGGACATGGGGCCTCCTAGCGACGCCGACGCTCGCGGCGCCTCGGTGCGGACGGGGGTGGCGGCGCGGTCGCGCCGAGCTGTGCCCCACGCTACCGCCGGGGCCACCGGTCCGCCTCTGCCAGACTGGCCCCATGCAGACGCTCGCCACCGTCCACCTGGTCCGCCACGGAGAAGTCCACAACCCCGATCGTGTCCTCTACGGCCGCCTGCCGGAGTTCGGGCTCTCGGAGCTCGGCCACGAGATGGCCCGGGGCGTGGCCGCGTGGTTCGCGGAGCGCGCCGCGCAGACCGGCCGGGCGCCCGCCGTCGTCGCCGCCTCCCCGCTGACCCGCGCGCAGCAGACCGCCGCGCCCATCGCGGCCGCGTTCGACCTGCCGCTGGTCACCGAGCCGGACCTGATCGAGGCGGAGAACGCCTTCGAGGGCATGTCCCAGGTGGCGGCGTCGCTGAAGCGGAACCCGCGGCTGTGGCCCCGGCTGCGCAATCCCCTGCGCCCGTCCTGGGGCGAGCCGTACCGCGCGCAGGCCGCCCGGATGCTGGCCGTCGTCGACCGGCTCCGCGGCGAGGCCGTGGCCGCCGAGGGGCCCGGCGCCGAGTCCGTGCTCGTCTCGCACCAGCTGCCGATCTGGGTGACGCGCCTGGCCGTCGAGGGCCGTCCGCTGTGGCACGACCCGCGCCGGCGTGAGTGCTCGCTGACCTCCGTGACCTCGCTCGTGTACGAGGAAGGGCGCAGGGTGCCGCGCGTCGAGTACCACGAACCGAACCAGGCCCTGCTCAAGGACGCCTCCTCCCTGCCGGGCGCCTGAGGCCCCGACGGCGGCCGGCGTCGACGACGCCGGCCGCGGCCTCCCACGGGGTGGGGGTGTGACGTCCAGGGTTCAGTCAGAATGCGGGGCGGACAGTAGACTCCCCAGGTCCCCGGAATCCAGCGCCGCGCATCCCCTGGAGGGCAGTCACGCCATGCACACCCCGCCCCGTCCGTCCCGCCGCACCCTGCTGACCGGCCTCGCCCTCGCCAGCCTGGCGCCGGCGCTCGCGGCCTGCTCGGGCGGTGACGACTCGCTCGCGCGGCAGGCGGGCAACGCGGACGGCAAGAACTACATCGCCGGCGACGGCTCCGTCCTGGAGATCGCCCCCGCCGAGCGCGGCGCCCCCGTGGAGTTCGCCGCCGAGCTCTTCGACGGCACCCCCGTGACCGGCGCGAGCCTGCGCGGCACCCCCGCCCTGCTGAACTTCTGGTACGCCGCCTGCGCGCCGTGCCGCGTCGAGGCCCCCCACCTCGTCTCCCTGCACGAGCAGTTCGCCCCGCAGGGGGTGCGGTTCCTCGGCGTGAACGTCCGGGACACCGTCACCACCGCGCAGGCCTTCGAGCGCACCTTCGAGATCCCCTACCCGTCCATCGAGGACGCCCGCGGGGACGTGCTCCTGAACATGACCGACTACGTGCCCCCGCAGGCCGTGCCCTCCACCCTCGTCCTGGACGTCGAGGGCCGCGTGGCCGCGCGGGTGCTCGGCGCCGTGGAGGAGTCCACCCTGCGCGCGCTGCTGACCACCGTGGTGGACGAGGCCGCGGCCTGAGTGGCCGCCGTGTCCATGCAGAACAATCCCTTCGCCGATATCGCGCTGGACGGCTCACTGCTGCTCGCGGCCCCGATCGCCCTGCTCGCCGGGCTCATCTCCTTCCTCTCGCCGTGCGTCCTGCCGCTCGTGCCCGGCTGGCTCGGCTACGTCACCGGCCTGGGCGGTGACGTCCTCACCACCCGGCGCCGCGGCCGCCTCGTGCTCGGCGCCGTGCTGTTCGTGCTCGGCTTCGCCGTGGTGTTCGTGGCGATCAGCGTGGTCTTCACGCAGGCCATGGTGTGGCTGCAGCGCGACGGCCAGTGGGTCACCCGCGTGCTCGGCGTGCTCGTGGCGCTCATGGGTCTGGTGTTCATGGGCGGTGGCGGACGTCTCCAGCAGGAGCGCCGCCTCCACCTCAAGCCCGCCGCCGGCCTGGCCGGGGCGCCGCTGCTCGGCATGACCTTCGGCCTCGGGTGGGCCCCGTGCATCGGCCCGACCATGGCGGCCGTGCTCGCCATGTCCACTGCGGGCTCCGGCTCGCTCGGGCGCGGGGCGCTCCTGGCGTTCCTGTACTGCCTGGGCCTCGGCGTGCCGTTCGTGCTCATCGCCGTCGGCATGGAGCGCGGCATGCGGGCGGTCGGGTTCTTCACGCGGCACCGCGTGCTGATCATGCGGCTCGGCGGCGCCCTGCTGGTGCTGCTCGGCCTGCTCATGGTCACCGGCGTGTGGACGCACTGGACCACGCAGCTGCAGTTCTGGTTCGCCAACGAATGGAGGATGCCCCTGTGAGCTCGAAGGCCGACCGCGCCCGCTCGGAGGACGTCGCCCTCCCTCAGCTGGGCCTCACCGGGACCCTGCGCTGGATCTGGACCCAGCTGACCAGCATGAGCACCGCGCTCATGCTGCTGCTCCTGCTCGCCGTCGCCGCCGTGCCCGGCTCCCTCGTGCCCCAGCGCCGCGCCGGCCCCGAGATCGTGGACCAGTGGATCGCGGACCACCCCTTCTGGGGCCCCGTCCTGGACGCCCTGCAGTTCTTCGACGTCTACAACTCCGTCTGGTTCTCGGCCATCTACCTGCTGCTGTTCGTCTCCCTCGTGGGCTGCGTGTGGCCGCGCGCCATCCAGCACGCCAAGGCCCTGCGCCAGCCCCCGGCCCGCACCCCCCGCAACCTGACGCGCCTGCCGGCCTCCGGCGTCGTCGTCCTCGAGGAGGGCGGCCCGAGCCCCGAGGAGGCCGTGGCCAGAGCCCAGGCGTGGCTGCGCAAGCGCCGCTACCGCGTGGAGCACCGCCCCGAGGCCGGCGGCGCGTCCGTGGGCGCCGAGCGCGGATACCTGCGCGAGATCGGCAACATCCTGTTCCACGTCTCGCTGATCGGCGTGCTCGTGTTCATGGCCTACGGCGGCATGACCAAGTACGGCGGGCAGAAGATCATCGTGGAGGGCGAGGGCTTCGCCAACAACCTCGTGGCCTACGACTCCTTCACCCCCGGCACCTACTTCAGCGCGGACGACCTCCAGCCGTTCTCCCTCACCCTCGACTCCTTCGACGCCGTGTTCGACCGCGAGTCCGAGACCCACTACGGCCAGCCGCTGGACTACACCGCCGTGATGGAGGTCCGCGAGGGCAGCGAGGCCGAGCTCCAGCGCCAGATCCTCAAGGTCAACCAGCCGCTGGACATCGACGGCGTGCGCGTCTACCTCGTGGGCAACGGCTACGCGCCCGTGGTGACCATCCGCGACGGCGCCGGGGACGTGGCCTTCCAGGGCCCCGTGGTCACCCGCGTGTTCGACCAGAACTACGGCTCGCAGGCCACCATCAAGGTCCCCGACGCGCGGCCGGACCAGCTGGGCTTCGTCGGCTTCTTCCTGCCCACGGCGGTGGAGGACGAGAAGGGCGCCGCCTTCTCGGCCGACCCCGAGCTGCTCAACCCGGAGCTGCAGCTGAACTCGTACTACGGGGACCTCGGCCTGGACACCGGCCGCCCGCAGAACGTGTACGTGCTGGACACCGCATCCCTCACCGAGCTCAACAGCCGCACCAACGAGAACGGCGGCATCGTGCTCAGCCCGGGCCAGACGTATGAGCTGCCCGAGGGCAAGGGCTCCATCAGCTTCGACGGCGTCCGCCGCTACGTCGGCCTGGACATCCACTACGACCCGGGCAAGTGGGGCGTCGGCGTGTTCGCCGGCACCGCCCTGCTCGGCCTGGCGATCAGTCTGTTCGTCCGCCGTCGCCGCGTGTGGGTGCGTGCCCGCACCGACGACGACGGCCGCACCCGCGTGGAGTACGCGCTGCTCGCCCGCGGCGAGGAGTTCGGTCTCCACGAGGAGCACGTGGCCCTGCGCGCCGCCATGGAGAAGTGGTGGCCCATCGTCGCCGCCACCGAGACGGCCGACGACGCCGCGGCCGGTGCCGCCCCCCAGTCCACCCCCACCGCCCCCGAGACCCCCGCCGGCCCCGCCGACGCCCGATCAGGAGACTGACAGTGTTCAACCCCACGGCCCCCGTGAACGAGCAGCTGGCGCTGTACAGCGACCTCTTCATGCTCATCGCCGCGCTCGTGTACGCGGCGGCGTTCATCCTGTTCACCATCGACATGGCCACCGCCTCGGCCACCATCCGCCGCCTCGAGGCCGACCTCGCGGCCCAGCGCGGGCAGGTGCGCACCGCTCCGGCCCGCGAGACCGTGGGGGTCGCCGTCGGCGGGTCCACGGCGGTCGGCGCGAGCGCCTCCGACGCGGCCCGTCCGACCGGCGCCGCCGAGCGCGGCGTCGACGCGGACGGCGCCCTCGTGGACGAGGACATGGACTACACGGGCGGCGGCCGCCGCCCGGTCGCCAACGTGGCGGTGGCCGTGCTGGCCGTCGGCTGGGCGCTGCACGCGTTCGCCGTCGTCGCCCGCGGCCTCGCCGCCTCCCGCGTGCCGTGGGGCAACCTGTACGAGTTCATGACCACGGGCGCGCTCGTGATCACGACCGTCTACCTGCTGTTCCTCTTGCGCAAGGATCTGCGCTTCGTGGGCACGTTCGTCACCGGCATCGTCGTGGCGATGATGTGCGCGGCCACCATGGGCTTCCCGACGCCGGTGGGCCACCTCCAGCCGCCGCTGCAGACGCCGTGGCTCGTCATCCACGTATCCATCGCCGTGCTTGCCAGCTCGCTGTTCGCGCTGACCGCCGCGATGTCCGTGCTGCAGCTGCTGCAGGACCGCGCGGAGAAGCGCGCTGCGGCGGGCGAGCGCTCGTGGGCGTTCCTGCGCCTCGTGCCGGCCGCGCAGGGGCTCGAGAACTGGTCCTACCGCCTCAACGCGATCGCCTTCGTGATGTGGACGTTCACCGTGATCGCCGGCGCCATCTGGGCCGAGGCCGCGTGGGGCCGCTACTGGAACTGGGACACCAAGGAGGTCTGGTCCTTCGTGATCTGGGTGGTCTACGCGGCGTACCTGCACGCCCGGGCCACCCGCGGCTGGACCGGTGCCCGCGCGGCCTGGCTGAGCATCGTGGGCTTCCTGTGCATCGTGTTCAACTACACGATCGTCAACACGTACTTCCCGGGCCTGCACTCGTACGCGGGTCTGCCCGGCTGAGTCCGGCGGGGCCCCTCAGGCGCGCGGCCCGTCGCCCTCCGGGTCGGCGTCGTCGTCGCCCTGCTCCCGACGACGGCGCAGCTCCTCCTCGCGGGCGCGCAGCTCGGCCTCGCGGCGGTCCAGGTCCTGCTCACGGGCGTCCTGGCGGCGCTGCACGCGCAGGCTGCGCAGGAACGCCTCGTCGTCGTCCGGGGCTCCGGAGGGCCGGGGTGCGGCCCGTCCGCCCGCGCCGGCCGGGCGGGCGCGCCCGAGCAGCAGCCACAGCAGCGGCCCCACGAGCGGCACGAGCACGATGACCGCCACCCACGCCGTCTTCGGCAGGCTGCGCACCTCGCGGGCGGGGGTCAGCAGCGCCTCGAACAGCGCGTAGAGGGTCAGTCCGGCGAGGATGATCGCGGCGGGGATGATGAAGCGGCCCATCCCGCCAGTCTAGGCGCGGGCTGTGGGGTCGGCGGACGGGCCGTCCGTCCTCGTAGGATGGACCGGTGCGCATCTTCTTCTACGGTCTGGTCCGCGTGGTCGTCTTCGTCGCCCTGTGGGCGCTGTTCTACTACGTGATGGACCTCGGGATGATCTTCGGGGTGATCGCGGCCACGATCCTGACGTTCGCGGTCAGCTACCTCTTCCTCGGTCGCCTGCGCACGGGGGCCACCGAGGACCTGTCCGCCGCGTGGGAGGGCCGCCCGGGCCGCCGGGGCCGCACCGAGACCGCCGATGCGGACGCCGAGGACGCCTACACCGAGGGCCGGTTCCGCGAGTGAGCCCCGCGGGGCGACGGGGCGGATGCCGCCGCCGCCGACGCCGCCGTCATCCCGTGCGGCTCAGAGCAGCGCGCCGAGGGTGAACGTGATCGCGTAGACGATCCCGATCACGCCGGTCGCGCGCAGCACCGGGATCAGCGCCCGGCGGTCGTCGGCGCGCAGCACCGTGCGGATCGGCCGGATCGCGAGCAGGCCGCCGATCGGCACGAGCAGCAGCCCCGGGTGCGCCGCCACCCAGAACAGCGGCAGCAGCAGGGCGACGGCCAGCATGACGCCGTAGGACGCCCGCGCCGGCCCGTCGCCCAGGCGGGCGGCCAGCGTCATCTTCCCGACCTCGCGGTCCGTGGGGATGTCCCGGATGTTGTTGACCATGAGCAGGGCCGTGGAGATCAGCCCGCAGCCGATCGCGCCGGCCCAGGCCAGGCCGCTCACGGTGTCGGCCTGGGTGTACGTGGTGCCGAGGACGGCCACGAGCCCGAAGAACACGAACACGAACACCTCACCGAGGCCGAGGTACCCGTACGGCCGCTTCCCGCCGGTGTAGAACCACGCGGCCAGCACGCAGGCGACGCCGACCAGCAGGAACCACCAGTGCCCCGAGAGCAGGATGAGCCCCAGGCCGGCCAGCCCGGCGAGGCCGAAGAACGCGAAGGCCGCCTGCTTCACCTGGGCCGCGGGCACGAGCCCGGAGACGGTGAGCCGGAAGGGGCCGACGCGGTCGTCGTCGGTGCCGCGGATCCCGTCCGAGTAGTCGTTGGCGTAGTTCACGCCGATCTGCAGGGCGAGCGACACCACGAGGGCCAGCAGCGCCGCGCCGAGGTGGAAGGAGCCGAGCTCCGCGGCGGCGGCCGAACCGACGATCACGGGGGCGATCGCCATGGGCAGCGTGCGTAGGCGCGCGGCGGCGACCCACTGGGAGAGCGTGGCGGCCATGGGCGGGGGTTCCTCCTGGGGAGCGGGGTGGGGATCGGCGCGCGGCGGGCCGGGTCGACGGCGGAGCGCGGCCGGGGCCCGACGTCGGCCGGGCCCGGGTCATTCTCCCACGCGGGCGGGGTGACGCTCAGCCGGCGGTGAACCGGGCGGCCAGGGCCTGCCGGTCGGTCTTGCCGGTGGAGAGCAACGGCAGGGCGTCGAGGGCGAGCCACGTCTTGGGCACCGCGGCCGCACCCAGCGCCTCGCGCACGTGGGCGCGCAGGACGGCCTCGTCGGGGGCCGCGGCCGGGTGGGCGGGCACGACGGCGGCGCACAGCCGGGCGCCCCACTCGGGATCCGGCACGCCGGCCACGTGGGCCGCCGCGACGCCCGGGTGCGCCTCGAGCACCGCGGTCACCGCCGCCGCGGACACCTTCACCCCGCCCGTGATGACGACGTCGTCCAGGCGGCCGGTCACGGCCAGCCGCACGCCGCCGTCGTCGGTGGGGGAGAGCATGCCCGTGTCCTCGGTCAGGAAGGCGCGGGCGCCGTCCGCGGCGGGGACGAAGTGGGCGGCGGTGCGGGCGGGGTCGTCGAGGTAGCCGGCCGCCACCATGGGCCCGGCCAGGCGCACGTGCGGCGGGGCGTCGGGGTCGTCCGGGGCCACCGCGACGGCGACGCCGGGCAGCGGCACGCCGTCGTAGACGCAGCCGCCGCACGTCTCGGCCATGCCGTAGGTGGCGGTGAGACGCACCCCCGCCGCCTCGGCCGCGGCCCGCAGCGCGGGATCGAGCCGGGCGCCGCCCACGAGCACGCGGTCGAAGGAGCGCAGGGCCGCCCGTCCGGCCGGGTCGGCGTCGGCCGCGAGGAGGCGGGCGAGCTGGGTGGGGACGAGCGAGACGAGTCGGGGGCCGGCGTCGTCGGGCAGGGCGGCCGCCCCGGTGGCGAACGCCGCGGGGGTGAAGGGGCCCGGTGGCAGGGCCACGGGTGCGGTCCCGGCCGCGATCGAGCGGGAGAGCACGGCGAGCCCGGCCACGTAGTGCACGCCGAGGGCCAGCAGCCACGCCCCCTCGCCGCCGAGCCGCCGGGCCGTGGCCGCGGCCGAGGCGCGCAGGGCCGTGCCGGTCAGGACGATCTGCTTCGGCGTGCCCGTGGACCCGGAGGTGCGCACCACGGCGACGGCGTCCGGGTCCCCGCAGCGGCGCGGGTCGCGGGCCTCGGGCCGGGGGCGCGCGGCGCCGTCGGCGGTCAGCTCGACGGGGGCGCCGCCGTCGAAGGCCGCGGCGAGGGCGTCCGTGGCGCGGGCGAGGGCGTCGGCGGTGGCGGGCATGGCCCCGAGTGTAGGAGGCCCGGCGGTCGGACGGACCCGCCCGGTGGGCCTGATCCGCCCGGCCGGTCAGAGCAGGAACGGCACGGTGGCGATCTTGACCACCATGATCAGCGCGAACAGCTGGGCGTACCCCTCGGTCACGCGGGCGTCGGTGGACCGGGAGAGCGCGTAGTCCAGGATCGCCGGCTGGCCCGTGATGCCCGCCAGCGCCCCGAACGTGCGATCCACGGACTGCCCCAGCAGCCGTGCCGCGGCGATGAGCAGGGCGGCGGTCAGCGCGGTGAGCACGGCGGACATCAGGATGGCCAGCCCGCCGACCCGGGTGAACACCGTCTCGATGAACGCCGGGCCGGCGGCCAGGCCCACCACGCCCAGGAAGAGCATGAGGCCGAACTGCCGCAGCGTCAGCGCGATCTCCGTGGACGGCTCCCACACCGTGGGTCCCGTTCGGCCGATCGCACCGAGGGCGAGGCCGACGAGGATGCACCCGGCCGCCGGGCCGAGGGAGAAGGAGGCCCCGCCCGGAAGCGGGATCGTCACCATGCCCAGCAGGTAGCCCAGCGCCATGCCCGTGCCCAGGGAGATCCAGTCCAGGTTCGAGAGCCCCCGGGTCGAGTTGCCGAAGAAGTCGCGCACCGCCTCCATCCGCGGCGCGGTGGTCACGATGAGCACCCGGTCGCCGACCTTGAGCTCGGTCTGCGGGGTGGCCAGCGACTCGACGTCGTCGCGCCGCAGCCGGGCGACGTCGGTGCCGAAGCGCTCGCGCAGGGACAGCGTGCCCAGGCGGCGATCGGCCAGGGGGCGGGCCGTGACGATGACCATGGAGGTCTGCAGCGGGTTCATCACCTGCGCCGGGTCGGCGTCGGTGCGGCGGCCGAAGGCCTGCACGGCCGCGTCGATGTTCTTCTCCGTGCCGTCCAGGACGACCTCGTCCCCGGGTTCGATCCGGTCGGCGGAGCCGGCGATCCGGGCCACGCCGCCGTGGCGCAGCGCCACCACGCGCACCAGCCCGTCGGAGATCCCGGGGATCTCCCGCACGGCGAGGGCGGAGGTGGCGGCCGCGGCGGTGAAGCGCAGCTTGCCGTCGGTCACCGGCGCCGGATCGCGCGGGGAGCTGTTCCACGGGCGGGCGGCGAGCAGGGTGATCGCGATGATGGTGCCGACCACGCCCACCAGGTAGGACAGCCCGTAGCCCACGGCCGGGGCCTGCCCGCCGGTGAGCTGGTTCGCCAGCGCCATCGCCGGCGTCGCGGTGAGCGAGCCCGTCCACACGCCGATCGCCGTCGGCAGGTCCATGTGCAGCAGCGCGGCCAGGGGGTGCACCGTGAAGGCGGTGAGGATCACCACGACGACGGCGGCCAGCATCAGGGGCAGGTTGCGGCGCAGGTCCCGGAAGAACACCTTGCCGGCGCCGAGCCCGATCAGGTAGGCGAACAGGGCCAGGCCGAAGCTCTGGAACAGGGCCAGCCGGTCGCCGACGTCGGGCAGCACCGCCCCGACGAGCAGGCCCACGAACAGTGCTCCCGAAGCGCCGAGGCGGATCTTGCCCAGGGGGATGGTGCCGACGGCGGCGCCCAGGGCGACCGTGGCCATGAGGACGAGGATGGGCTGGTCGTTGAGCAGTGCGAGCATGGGCGGGTCTCCGTCCTGCCGTGGTGGTCGGTCAGAAGTGGTACGGGAAGGCGGACCAGTCCGGGTCGCGCTTCTGCAGGAACGCGTCCCGGCCCTCCACGGCCTCGTCCGTCATGTAGGCCATGCGCGTGGCCTCGCCGGCGAAGACCTGCTGGCCGGCCATGCCGTCGTCGGGAAGGTTGAACGCGAACTTGAGCATGCGCAGGGCCTGCGGGGACTGACGGTTGATGTCCGCGGCGTACTCGAGGGCGACCTCCTCGAGGCGCTCGTGGTCCACGGCCTCGTTCACCGCGCCCATGGCCACCATCTCCTCGGCCGAGTACTCGCGCGCCGTGAAGAAGATCTCCCGGGCGCGCTTCTGGCCCACCTGCCGGGCGAGCAGGGCCGAGCCGTAGCCGGCGTCGAAGGAGCCCACGGTGGCGTCCGTCTGCTTGAACTTCCCGTGCTCGCGGGAGGCCAGGGTCAGGTCCGCGACCACGTGGAGCGAGTGGCCGCCGCCTGCCGCCCAGCCGTTCACGACGGCGATGATCGCCTTGGGCGAGGTGCGCATCAGGCGCTGGACCTCGAGGATGTGGAGGCGTCCAGCGCGGGCCGGGTCGATGGTCTCGGCCGTCTCCCCCTCGGCGTAGCGGTAGCCGTCGCGGCCGCGGATGCGCTGGTCCCCGCCGGAGCAGAACGCGTGGCCGCCGTCCTTGGGGGAGGGGCCGTTGCCGGTGAGCAGCACCGTGCCGACGTCCGGGGTCATGCGGGCGTGGTCGAGGGCGCGGTAGAGCTCGTCCACGGTGCCGGGGCGGAACGCGTTGCGGACCTCGGGGCGGTCGAAGGCGATGCGCACCGTGGGCAGGTCGCGCACCCAGCGGCCGTCGGCGTCGCGCTCCACCTGGCGGTGGTAGGTCAGGTCCTCGAAGTCGAAGCCCTCGACCACGCGCCAGCGCGTGGGGTCGAAGATGTCGGAGACCTTGTCCGGAAGCCGGTCGCGGTCCGGGTGCTCGGGGCTGTGCGGGGTCATGGCATCGAGTCTAGGTGTCCCCCCGGACCCCCACCGCTCGAGGTGATGTGTGTCACCGTGGGGGACGGGGGCCGGCGACGGTGCCCGGACGCGGGCGGGCGCCGCCGTGGGCTCCTCGCTCAAAACGTCTGGGCGAACTCAGGAGAGAAACGCAGCATGCTTTTCCAGATTATTCCATCAAATCCTGTCGCATCCACCACTTCAACCTGCCCTTTAAAGCACCCGTTTCCCGAATGAAAGTGTTCTGGGAAATTCCCAGTTCCCAAATAGAATCGGGGCTCGAGGGGAAATTGACTAAGCGCCCGGGTGCGCGAAGCCGGCCAAGTGCTCGTGTGGCAACAGGCAATCGGCCAGCTTGTGTACCAGAGGCGCGAGGGCGGCTGGGGTCTCCTCCCTGAATCGGACGACCTCAGCAGGCAAAAAAGGTCAGGCCGGTGAGGAAGATCTGCTGGGCCGTCGTTCCATCGGTGGACGCGAAGTACAGAGTGAAGGAGTTGATCGGGCCGGCGTAGGTGACCACGGACCGGTTCGCCTCGGTGTCGGACCTGACCTCACCGGCTGACACGGCCCTCACGGGCGATCCGGTCGTCCCGTTGCCCTGCAGGGGGGGGCCGTTGGTCACGCTGGTGGGTTCGGGGTCGAGCACGATGGCGTCACGGTACCCCTTGTCCAGCCAGTCGACGTCGGCAATCGTGAACTGGAGGTTGGTCACGGGGCGGCTGAACGTGATCGTGAGTCTCTGCCCGCCAGAGCCGGACTGCTGGAGCAGCAGACCGTCCGCCCTCAGGTCTCCGAGTCCGTTGTAGCCCTGGTTGATGCCGCCGGCCGAGGTGAGGTTGTTGGGCGTCAGAGACTTGCCGCTGTCGGCGACGGTGTTCAGGGACAGGGTGATGGGAGTGCGGCCTGCGGCTGACCACGTGTAGGTGGACGGGGGCGTCCCATAAACGTTGGCCTGGGTGAACCTGCCCGTGAACGCGGCCGGGTTCGCGCATGAGACGGCGAAAGCCGGGGCTGCGGCGGCGGCTGCCACGGCCGGAACAGTCCAGGCCAGTCCGTGGGCCACGGTACGGCGGGACAGGGAAGGGGGCGAGGCGGGTGACTGAGGGTCCGTGAAGGACATGGGTTTCTCCGATGGTAGGGGAGCCGCCCGGCGGGCAGGTTGCCCAGCGTCAGCGCAGCGTTCGATTCACGGTGCTTCAAAGCATAGGGGTATCGCTGGCATCCTCGATAATCGGTGAGGGTTGCAGCTCCCCGGAGAGAGGGGCCGGATCGCCGGGCGGGCCGGTCAGTCCACCCGCTCCGTGGCCCCCAGTGCCGTCAGCAGGAACGCGTACTCCCACGCGGTGTCCTCCCAGCCCTGGTACCGGCCGGACGCGCCGCCGTGGCCGCCGTCCATCTCGGTGCGCAGCAGGATCGGGGCGCCGCCCTCGGCCAGGGGCGTGGTCTGGTCGCTCGTCACCGTCCGCCGCAGCTGGGCCACCCACTTCGCCGGCTCGACGTAGTGCACGCGGGTGTCGTTCAGTGAGGTCACCGCGGCGATGGCCGGGTAGTCCACCGCCCGCACGTTCTCATACGGGGTGTAGGCACGAATGGCCTCGTACACGGCCGCGTCCTCGATCGGGTTGCCCCACTCCTCCCACTCGAGCGCGGACAGCGGCAGCTCCGGGTCGAGGATGGTGGTGAGCGCGTCCACGAACGGCACCACCGCCAGGCACGCCCGGTACAGCTCCGGCGCGAGGTTCAGCACCGCGCCCATGAGCAGGCCGCCGGCCGAGCCGCCCATGCAGGCCACGCGCGCCGGGTCCGCCCAGCCGAGGTCCACGAGGTGCCGGGTGGCGTCCACGAAGTCCGTGAAGGAATGCCGCTTGGCCAGCTTCTTGCCGTCCTCGTACCAGCGCCGGCCCAGTTCGCCGCCGCCGCGCACGTGCGCGACCGCGAACACCACGCCCCGGTCCAGCAGGGACAGCCGGGCCACACCCAGCACGGGGTCCATGGACATCTCGTAGGAGCCGTAGCCGTACACCACGCACGGGGCCGTCCCGTCCGCGGCCACGTCGCGGCGCCGGATCACGGTGACGGGGATCCGCACGTCCTCCCCGGTCACCGACGACGGCTCGGACGCCGGCGCCCACACGCGCTCGGCCACGTAGTCGGCCGGGTCGTAGCCGGGCACCTCGGTCTCGCGGCGCAGGTGCACCTCGCCGGTCGCCGCCGAGACGTCCAGCACGCGCGCGGGCGTGATCCAGGACGTGTAGGCCAGCCGCAGGAACGGGGACTCGGCCGCCGTCGCGGACAGATGGCACGCGTAGAGCTCCTCGTCGAACGCGGGCTCGCGCCAGTGCGCGGCCCGCCCGGCCAGCACCGCGTCCAGCTCGGCGACGACGACGCGCGGGGTCGTCTCCCGGCGCACGGCCAGGGCGGCGTGGGTCAGGGTGACCATGACACCGTCGACCTTCACGTCCTCGCGGTGCGGCACGACGGTGCGCCAGGCGCCGCGGTCGGCGACGTCCGCCTCGGCGACCACCGAGAGCATCCCGTTGGGCGCGGCGACGGGGGCGCCGTCGTCGTCCAGGGCGCGGTCGTGGACCACGAGCAGCCGGCGGACGCCGTCGGCGTCGGTGACGGGCTCGACGTCGGCGAGCATCCGCCACGCGCGGGGGATCAGCACGCGCGGGGCCGGCAGGGGCGCGGCGGGGTCCTCCGGCAGGTCGACCACGAGGGTCTCGGAGACCTCCGAGTTGCCGACGCCGATCAGCAGCTGGGTGCGGTCGGCCACGCCCTCGAAGCCGGTCCACATGCCCGGGTCGGCCTCCTCGTGCAGGATCACGTCCTCGGCCGGGTCGGTGCCGAGCACGTGGGCCTTGACCTGGTACGGCCGCCACGAGTCGTCCCACACGGTGTAGAACACGCGGGTGCCCGAGCGGTCGAAGCGGACGCCGTGGGCCACGTTCTCGACCGCGTCCGGCAGGTCCTCGCCCGTGGCGATCTCGCGCACGCGCAGGGTGAAGCGCTCGTCGCCGGTGTGGTCCACGGCGTAGGCCACCCGGGTGGCGTCCGGGCTGATGTGCAGGCCGCCGAGCGCGAAGAACGGGTGGCCCTCGGCCTCGGCGTTGCCGTCCAGGATCACCTGCTCGCCCGGCAGGGCGGCGTCCGGGGTGATGACGGGCGGGGTCCAGTCGGCCTCGAGGTCGCCGGTGTCGCGTGCGGGCACGCGGCAGTGGATCGGGTACTCGGCGCCCTCGCGGGTGCGCACGAAGTACCACCACCCGTCCCGGCGGGCGGGCACGGAGCGGTCCGTCTCCACCGTGCGGGCCTTGATCTCGCCGACGATCGCCTCGCGCAGCGGCGCCTGGTCCGCGGTCACGGCCTCGGTGTACGCGTTCTCGGCGGCCAGGTGCTCGAGCACGCGGGGCTCCGCCTTGCCGCGCAGCCACTCGAAGTCGTCCTGGAACGTGTGGCCGTGGTGGCGGCGGGTCACGGGCTCGGCGCAGGCGGACGGCGGGACGGGGGCGTGCGACGTGGTCTGGGGCATGCGGCCCATCCCATCACGCCGCGCGGGGCGGGGCCGACACCCCGCGCCGCACACGACGACGGCGGCGCACCGGTCCGGTGCGCCGCCGTCGGGGGTGGCGGGTCAGTTCAGGCCGAGCGCCGCCCGGACCACGCCGAGCCCGAAGTACGCGACGAACGCGAGCGCCACGAACCACAGCAGCGGGTGCACCTCGCGGCCGCGGCCCTGGCCCGTGCGGATCACCGCGTAGGCCACCACGCCGGCGCCGATGCCGTTGACGATCGAGTAGGTGAACGGCATGAGGATGAACGTGAGGAACGCCGGGAAGGCCGCGCCCGGGTCGGACCAGTCGATCTGCACCACGTGCTGGCACATCATGAACCCGACCACCACGAGCGCGGGGGCCACGGCCTCGAACGGCACGAGGTGGATGAGCGGGGAGAGGAACACGGCCGCGAGGAAGAACAGGCCGGTGAACACGGAGGCCAGGCCGGTCCGGGCGCCCTCGCCGATGCCGGTGCCGGACTCCACGAAGATCTGGTGCGCCGAGCCGGAGGCGCCACCGCCCACCGTGACCGCGAGCGCGTCCGCGGCGAGCACCCGGTTCAGGTCGGGGATGGAGCCGTCCGGGTTCACGGTGCCGGCCTCGCGGGCCAGGCCCACGGAGACGCCCATCGCGTCGAAGAACACGGAGAGCAGGATCGCGAACACGAGCAGGGAGGCCATCAGCCCGCCCACGGAGGTGAAGGCGCCGAACAGGTCCACGCTGCCGAGCAGGTGCAGGTCCGGGGCGGTCCACTCGGGCAGGGAGGGGGCGATCAGGGACCAGCCGGTGGGCACGGCGTTCCCGTCGGCGTCCACGGAGGGGCCGATGTGGAACACGGCCTCCAGCACGTTGGCGAGGATCGTCGCCGCGACGATGCCGATCAGGATGGCGCCGCGCACCTTGCGGATCACGAGGACCGCGGTCAGCAGCAGCCCGACGACGAAGACCAGCACGGGCCAGCCCTCGAGCTCGCCGCCCGTGCCCAGGCCCACCGGGACCGTGGTGTCGGCGGCGTCCGGCAGCCGCCGCACGAACCCGGCGTTGACGAGGCCGATCAGTGCGATGAACAGGCCGATGCCCACCACGATGCCGGACTTCAGCGCCTCCGGGACCGCGTCGAACACGGCACGGCGGAAGCCGGTCACCACGAGCAGCAGCATCACGAGACCGGCGAGGGTGACGAGGCCCATCAGCTGGGGCCAGGTGAGCCCCGGCGTCGTGGCGATGGTGATGGAGACGAACGCGGAGACGCCCAGGCCCGCGGCCACCGCGAACGGGTGCCGCGCCCACACGCCCATGACGATGGTCATGACGCCCGCCACGAGCGCGGTGACGGCGGCCACGGCGGGGATGCCCAGGGTGTTCCCGGCCGAGTCGGGCCCGGACAGGATCAGCGGGTTCAGCACCACGATGTAGCTCATCGCCAGGAACGTGGCGAGGCCGCCGCGGAACTCCTGGCCCACCGACGAGCCGCGCTCGGTGATGCGGAAGTACCGGTCCAGGGCGCCGCGGGCAGCGGCGGGGGACGGGGCGGGCGAGGGCGGTGGAGAGGCGGTGCGGGAGGCCATGGCACCAGCGTAGTGACCCGGTCCCACGACGATCGCGCGCGTGCCGTCCCGCTACGCTCGCGGGCATGCGTCCCCGCTCCGCCTCCGCCGCCCGCACCCGGGAGGCGCTGCGCGACGCCGTGCAGATCTACGCCCCCTCCACCGTCTACGCCGTCGGCCTGGGCGCCATGACGCCCGCGCTCGCGGTGGCGGCGCTGGCCCTCGGCCTGGACGCGGCGCGGGCGGCTGCCGTCGTGCTGCTGGTGGGGCTCGGCTCGCTCGTGGCCAACGGGCCGGCCTCGGCGCTCGCGGCCCGGGCGGGGGAGCGGGTCACCATGGTCGTCTCCGCCGGGCTCGGCACGGTCGGCGCGGGTCTGGCCTGGGCGACGACGGCCGGGGTGTCCTCCGGGCCGTCGGCGGCGGGGGTGGCCGAACCGGGGCGGCTGGCGCTGTTCCTGGCCGCGGTGCTCGCCGTGGGCATGGCCGGGGCCGGGTTCAACCTGGCCCGCCAGGCGTACCTGGCGGTGGCGGTGCCGGCCACGCACCGGGCCCGCGCGATGTCCACGCTCGGCGGGACCGTGCGGATCGGGACGTTCCTGGGCCCGTTCCTGGGTGCCGCCGCGCAGGCCCCGCTCGGGCTGGACGGCGCGTTCGCCGCGGCCGCCGCGGCCATGGCCGTCGGCGCCCTGCTGTGCCTGCGGATCCGGGATCTGCCGGTGCCGGCGTCCGATCCGGCGGCGGGGGAGGAGCCCGGCCCGGCCGGTCGACCCCGGCTGCGGGACGTGGCGCGCGCCCGGCGCGGGGCGTTGCTCACGGCCGGCTTCGGTGTCGTGGCCGTCTCCGCCGCCCGCGCGGCGCGCAACGCCGTCATCCCGCTGTGGGCCACGCACCTGGGCCTGGACGCGGCGACGGCGTCGCTCGTCTTCGGCCTGGCCGGCGCGGCGGACCTGCTGCTCTTCTACCCCTCGGGCCGGCTCATGGACCGCTTCGGCCGGCGCGCCGTGGCGGTGCCGTGCCTGACCCTGCTGGGGGCGGGGTTCCTGGCGATCAGCCTCACCCGGGAGCCGACGGCGTTCGCGGCGGCGGCGGTGCTGCTGGGCATCGGCAACGGCTTCGGCGCGGGGATCGTGATGACCCTCGGGCGGACCACTCGCCGCCGAACGCGCGCGCCCCGTTCCTCGGTCTGTGGCGCTCGATGTCCGACGCGGGGATGCTCGCCGGGCCGCTGCTGCTCTCCGGGGCGACCGCCGCGGCCGGGCTGGCCGTCGGCGTCGGCTCCCTCGCGGTCGTCTGCGGTGTCGGAGCGGTCGTGTTCGCCGCGGTGCTGCCGCGCGGGCCGGGGGCTGTGGCGGACCCGCCGCCCGTCGTCGTGCGCTCGCGCTGACCGGGGCGCCGGACCGTCGGCTCAGTCGGCGGTCTCGTCCGGGGGGATGGTCTGCCCGGAGGCCTGGTCGTCGAAGACCATGTACGTCTGCGTGTCGACGACGCTCGGCAGGGTCTGCAGCTCGTCGAAGATCACACGGCGCAGGTCGGCGGGGTCCCGCGCGCGGACCAGCAGGATCACGTCCATGTTCCCGCCCACGAGGGAGACGTGGGAGACCTCGGGGATGGCCAGAAGCGTGGCGCGCAGCTCTCGCCAGTCGTGCTGACGCAGCTTCATGGTCACGTGGGCGGAGGCCCCGAAGCCGACCTTGACGGGGTCGACCCGCACGGTGAAGCCTGTGATCACGCCCGCGTCCTGCAGGCGGTTCAGACGCGAGTAGCAGTGCGCGCGGGAGATGTGCACGCGCTCGGCCAGGGCCGCGACGGACATCCGCCCGTCCTGCGTCAGTTCGCGGACGATCGCGCGGTCCACGCGGTCCAGCGGCTCGGCGGCCATGGCTCCTCCTGGGGCGGGGCGGACGGGGTCGGCCACGCGGCGGCGGACCGTCTACGTGGCACGAGTCACCATAGCAGTTCGTCCGATGGAGTGCCTGGTTTGCACCCGATTGTCTCGTGATCACGGGCGAGCGCGCGACACATTGATCCTCTTGGGCACACTGAAGGCCACAGATCGAGAGGACCCGCCATGAGTGACCCCACCCCCGCCGTGCCCGGGGCCGTCCGGACCGACGAGGCCGAGACCCGCCCGAACGCCGGCGCCGCCTTCGGCATCTCCCTCGAGGAGTACCTGCTCCCCGCCGCCCGCCGCATCCAGCTGATCGGCGAGGACGGCACTCTGCTGGCCCCGGAGGAGCAGGGCACCGAGCCCGGCCACGAGTATCCCCTGCCCTCCGACGAGGAGCTGCTGGCCGCCTACCGCCACCTCGTCATCGGCCGCCGCGTCAACGACCAGGCCTACGCCCTGGTGCGCCAGGGTCGCATGGCCGTCTATCCGTCCTCGCATGGCCAGGAGGCCTCCGAGGTCGCCGCCGCCGTCTGCCTGGGCGAGGACGACTGGCTGTTCCCGACCTACCGCGACACCGTGGCCGTGATCGCCCGCGGCGTCCCGCCGCTCGAGGTGATGGTGGCCTACCAGGGCACCTGGCATCAGGGCTACGACCCCCAGAAGCACCACGTCTCCATCCAGTCCACGCCCCTGACCACCCAGATGCTGCACGCCGTCGGGATGGCCAAGGCCGCCCGCCTGCGCGGCGAGGAGGTCGTGTGCCTGGCCATGGTCGGCGACGGCGGCACCTCCGAGGGCGACTTCCACGAGGCGCTGAACTTCGCGGCCGTGTTCAAGCTGCCGGTGATCTTCTTCGTGCAGAACAACAAGTTCGCCATCTCCGTGCCGTTCGCCAAGCAGTCGGCCGCCCCGTCCCTGGCCCACAAGGCCGTGGGCTACGGCCTGGCCGGCGAGCGCGTGGACGGCAACGACCTCGGCGCCCTGCTGGCCGTGCTGGGCCGCGCCGTGGAGCTGTGCCGGCAGGGCCAGGGCCCCTTCCTCGTGGAGGCGGACACCTACCGCATGCAGGCGCACACCAACACGGACGACCCCTCGCGCTACCGCGACGAGGCCGAGGTGAAGGAGTGGGAGGCGCGCGACCCGCTGCGCCGCATGACCGCCTACCTCGAGTCCACCGGTGCCCTCACCGAGGAGGTCTCGGCCCAGATCGCCCGCGACGCCGAGGACGTCGCGCAGCAGCTGCGTGACGCCATGAACGCCGAGACGGAGCTCGATCCGCTCGAGCTGTTCGACCACGTCTACTCCGTGCAGACCCCGCAGCTCGCCGCCCAGCGCGCGCAGCTGGCCGAGGAGCTGTCCCGTTCCGAGAACCAGGAGGCCTGAGCATGGCGACCCTGACCTTCGCCGCCGCGCTCAACGCGGCGCTGGCCGACGAGATGGCCGCCGACGACATGGTGGTGGTGTTCGGCGAGGACGTCGGCACCCTCGGCGGCGTCTTCCGCATCACGGACGGGCTGACCGCGCGCTTCGGCGAGGAGCGCTGCTTCGACACCCCGCTGGCCGAGTCCGGCATCGCGGGCATGGCCGTGGGCATGGCCCTCGGCGGCGCCCGCCCCGTGATCGAGATGCAGTTCGACGCGTTCGCGTACCCGGCCTTCGAGCAGATCGCCTCGCACGTGGCCAAGATGCGCAACCGCACCAAGGGCGCCACGCCCATGCCGATCACCATCCGCATCCCCTACGGCGGCGGCATCGGCGGCGTGGAGCACCACTGCGACTCCTCCGAGTCCTACTACGCGCACACCCCGGGCCTGAAGGTGTACACCCCGGCCTCGGTGAAGGACGCGTACATGATGCTGCGCTCGGCCATCCGCCTGGACGACCCGGTGGTCTTCATGGAGCCCAAGAAGATGTACTGGACCAAGGCCGAGCTCGACCTCGATCAGCTGCGCGCCGAGTTCGAGGAGGGCTGGGCCCGCGTCGAGGACAAGAAGGAGCACGGCGAGGCCTGGGCGCGCGCCGCCGTCGTCCGCGAGGGCACGGACGTCACCCTCGTCTCCTACGGCCCCTCCGTCCCCACCTGCCTCGCCGCCGCCCACGCGGCCGCGGAGGAGGGGCTCTCGGTGGAGGTCGTGGACCTGCGCACCGTGAACCCGCTGGACGAGGACACGATGGCCGCCTCGGTCGCCAAGACCGGCCGCGCCGTCGTCGTCGCCGAGCCGCAGGGCTTCGCGTCCGTGGCCTCCGAGCTGGTGGCCCGGATCCAGCAGCGCTGCTTCCACTCGCTGGCGGCGCCCGTGGGCCGCGTGACCGGCTTCGACATCCCGTTCCCCGCGCCGAAGCTCGAGGAGCACCACCTGCCGAACATCGACCGCATCCTGGACGCGATCGACGACCTGAACTGGGACCTGGACGCGATCGACGACCTGAACTGGGACCTGGACGCCGAGGAGGCCCGCGCATGAGCAACACCTTCCTGCTGCCCGACCTGGGCGAGGGCCTGACCGAGGCCGACATCGTCCGCTGGCTCGTCGCCGAGGGCGACACCGTGGCCGTCGACCAGCCCATGGTCGAGGTCGAGACCGCCAAGGCCCTCGTCGAGGTGCCGAGCCCGTACGCCGGCACCGTGCTGACCCTGCACGGCGCCGAGGGCGAGACCATGGACGTCGGCAGCCCGCTGATCACCATCGGCGCGGCCGGCGAGTCCGGTGAGGGCTCCGCGCCCGTCGCCGGCACCGAGACCCTCGCCGTCCCGCCGTCGACCGGTGCGGCGGCGGCCGAGGCCGCCCGCCCGGGCGCGCTGAGCTACCGCGAGGAGGAGATGGCCGGCGTCCAGCCGAAGCCGGACAAGGCCCGCGGCGGCGACGGCGACGTCGCCGGCTCCGACGACGAGGCCTCCGGCGCCGTGCTCATCGGCTACGGCACCTCCGGCCACAGGGCCACCTCCCGCAGTCGTCCGTCCAAGCGCGGCCACGGCGCCACCCGCCCGACGCCGGCCCCCACGGCCGAGGCCGGCGCCCCGCGCGTGACCTCCCCGATCGTCCGCAAGCTCGCCCGCGAGAAGGGCGTGGACGTGGCCGCGCTGACCGGCACGGGCCCGGACGGCCTGATCACCCGCGCCGACGTGCTCACCGCGGCCGAGGGCTCCGCCCTGCAGGCCGCCCCGGCCCAGGCCCCGTTGGTCGCAGCCGTCCCGGCGGCCGAGGCCGCCGCGCAGCCGGGCGCCGTGGACGGGCGGACCGGCCTGGCCGTCGTCGCCCGCACCCCGATCTCGGGGGTGCGCAAGGTGATCGCGGACCAGCTCTCCCGCTCGCGCCGCGAGGTCCCGGAGGTCACGGCGTGGCTGGACGTGGACGTCACCGCCCTGCTCGAGCTGCGGGCCTCGCTCAAGGCGAAGGACTCGGAGAACGCGCCCTCGCTGCTCGGCCTGATCGCCCGCTTCACCCTGGCCGGCCTGCGCCGGTACCCGGTGATGAACGCGCGCATCGAGGCGGGGGCGGACGGCAAGGACGAGATCGTGGAGGTCGACGGCGTCCACCTCGGCCTGGCCGTGCAGACCGACCGCGGCCTCATGGTGCCGTCCGTCGAGCACGCGGAGAAGCTGTCCGCGGACGAGCTCACCGCCGCGATCAACGACACCGTCAGCCGCGCCCGCGCGGGCCGGGCCGCCCCGGCCGAGCTCACCCGCGGCACGTTCACGCTGAACAACTACGGCCCGCTGGGCACGGACGGCGCCACGCCGATCATCAACGTGCCCGAGGTCGGGATGCTCGGCATCGGCCGGATCATCGACCGCCCGTGGGTCGTGGACGGGGAGATCGTGGTCCGCAAGGTCACCGAGATGACCGTGACCTTCGACCACCGCGTCACCGACGGCGCCACCGCGAGCGCGTTCCTCACGTTCGTGGCGGACTGCCTCCACGATCCGACGGCGGCCCTCGCCCGGATCTGATCCGGACGGGCCCGGCCCGCCCCGACCCCTGACGAGCCCTGCGATGTGGCGGCCATTCCTCGCGGATGGCCGCCACATCGCAGGGCTCGTCGTCTGGCGGGGGTGCGGTGAGCGTGCGGGGAGGGGTCAGTCCGCGCGGCCGCGGCGGAAGGCCGTGCCGAGCGCGCCCCACAGCAGGACCGCGGGGGAGGCGCTGAGCAGGATCCCGGCCGGCTCGGCCGCCGGGTGGGGGCCGGCGCCGCTGGTCGCGGGGGTGTCGAGGGTGAGGGCCAGCAGCGTCAACCCGGCCGCCAGGCCCGCGACGCCCAGGGACCAGAGCGTGGCCTCCACGCCGCGGGCGCCGCGTGGTGCGGGCCGCGGTGCGCCGTCGTACCGGGCGAACGGCACGGCGAGCAGCCCCCAGGCGGTGGACACGAGCGCCGCGGCGGCCATGTCCGACGGCCGGTGCCAGGCCTCCGTGTAGGCGACGGCGCCGGTGCAGGCGCTGACCACGGCGCCGAGGACGGTGGTGAGCGGTCGCCACCGGGCGGGCACGAGCAGCAGCGCGGCCACCGCGGCGCCCGTCGCGAGCGTCATGTGGCCCGAGGGCAGTGAGTTGCCGCCGGACCACGGGACCCCGTCGGCGTGCTCGGGCCGCGGAAGCGCCGCCTTGAGCAGCTGCGTGGTGAGGTTGGACCCGACCAGCACGAGGAGGGCGAGCAGCCCCCGCCGCCGCCACCGGGCCACGGCGAGCGCGCCGAGCGAGGCCAGCGCCATGCCGACCGCCAGCCCGAGCGGCAGGATCCGCACCACCTGGGAGGCCACGTCCGGCACGGTGTCCCCGTAGCGCTCCTCGACGGCGCGGAACACCTGGTACTCGAGCACCTGGCCGGCGGAGGACCACACCAGGGCGGCGTAGACCAGCACGACGCCGGCCACGCACGCGGCCAGCGCCAGCCACCACGTCCACGAGGGGAGGCGGCGCGGGGCGCGGGCGGTGGGGGGCATGGGTTCCATTGTGTCGGACGCGCAGCCGTCATGCAGGCTTCATCGGACGGTCACGCCCCCGTCGCCGTCCCGTCCTCCGCGCCCCGGAGCCGCCTGCCTAGCCTGGGGCCATGACCCGCGTGCCCCCCGCCCACGGACATCGCCCGGCCCTCCGCGACTCCACCGGCTCGGCGCCCGGCCCGGGCGTCGAACCGGGCGCCCGGCCCCGTCTCTCGGCCGAGGACCTGCTGGCCGCCCGGGACGCCCTGGCCCCGTTCGGCCGGCTGAGCCGGCAGGAGCCCATCGAGTGGGCCGCCGAGGAGCCCCTCGCCCCGGACCTGGCCGACTTCTACCGCTACGTGGGGCCGGAGTGGCTGGAGATCGACACCCTCGGCCTGCCCGTGATGTTCTTCCCGCTGGACCGCCTGTGGGACGAGCAGGCCGGCTACCGGTGGAACCACCGCACCGGTGCGCTGCTGGTGGACTGGAACGACGACTGGACCGTGGTGGCCAAGCAGGGCGCCGACCCGTTCATCCACGCGGCCTCCACCGGTCAGGTGCTCATGGCCCCGGGAGACGAGGGCTGGGAGGACCGCCTGGACGAGCCGCGACCGGTCTTCCGGGACCTCACCGAGATGACCCGCGCGCTCGCGGCCGTGGGCACGGCGTGGGCGCGCTTCGACGACCCGTTCACCGCCGACTGGCATCTCACCGAGGAGGTGACGGCCGCCGTCGTCGCCGGCCTGGAGGGGGTGCTCGGCGCCCACGACCGCGCCGTGGACCTGGCCCGCGCCCTCGGCTACCTCCGCGCCGTCTGAGCCTCGGCGCCGTCCCGGGCGCCCCACGCTGCCGGCGCCCGTCGGAACGGGAGCCGAGCGCCCTTCCTACACTGGCCGCATGAGCACCGCCCCCGCCCTGCCCCCGCTGCCCGGCGCGCCGGGCGGTCCCGCCCTGCCGAGCGTCGAGGAGCTGCTGGCCGACGCCGTCGCGGTCGCCCTGCCGATGCGCGTGCGGTTCCGCGGCACGGACCTCCGTCACGCCCTGCTGCTGCGCGGCCCGGCGGGCTGGGCCGAGTTCTCCCCGTTCCCGGAGTACGGTCCGCACGAGTGCGCCGCGTGGCTGGCCGCCGCGATCGAGGCCGGCTGGCAGGGCTGGCCCGGCCCGGTCCGCCAGACCGTCCCCGTCAACGCCACCGTGCCCGCGGTGGCCGCGGACGACGTCGAGGCCGTCCTGGCCCGCTACGGCGACGGCATCACCGCGGTCAAGGTCAAGGTGGCCGAGCACGGACCCGAGGGCGGTCTCGTCCCCGGCGGCCGCGAGGCCGACCTGGCCCGCGTGCGGCGGGTGCGCGCGCTGCTGCCCCACGCGCAGGTCCGCGTCGACGCCAACGCCGGCTGGACGCCCGCCGAGGCCGTCGACGTGCTCACCGCGCTGGCCGACGTCGGCCTCGAGTACGCGGAGCAGCCCGTGCCCGGCATCACCGCCCTCGCGGAGGTCCGCGCGGAGCTGCGCGCCCGGGGCGTCCCCACCCCGATCGCCGCGGACGAGGCGGTCCGCAAGGCCGAGGACCCGCTCGCCGTCGCGGCCGCCGGGGCCGCGGACCTGATCGTGGTGAAGGTCCAGCCGCTCGGGGGCGTGCGCCGCGCCGCGGCGATCGTGGCGGCCGCGGGGCTGCCCGCGGTGGTCTCCTCCGCGCTGGACACCTCCGTGGGCATCGCCGGCGGCGCCGCGCTCGCCGCCTGCCTGCCGTCCCTGCCGCACGCGTGCGGGCTCGGCACCGCGGCCCTCTTCGAGCACGACGTCGTCGCCCCGGCCTGGCGCCCGCGCGCGGGGGCCCTCCCGGCACCGGGGGAGCGGGCACCCGCCCCCGACCCGGAGCTGCTCGACCGCATCCGGGCGGACGGGACGCGGCAGGCGTGGTGGGCCGACCGCCTGCGCGCGGCCCACGCGGTGCTGGCCGCGCAGGGCTGACGAGCCCGCCCGGTCCCCGTCGACGCGGGGCATGTGAGCCGGATTACAGCATGTCGACGGGGCGAAATCCGGCGGCCGGGAAGAGTTCAACTCGCGGCCACCTGGGCGTGGCTCGCCGCTCGGAGCGAGGGGCCAAGGTGATGGCGGCCCCGGCCGGTCTCACCCCGGGGTCGTCTCCGGCCCGGCACCGGACCCCGGACCATCCCCACGACGCGAAGGACCCCGTCATGCTGAAGCGCCTCCTCCCCATGGCCGGCCACACCCGTGGCAACCGCTCCGCCGTCACGTGCGAGCTCAAGTGCGGCAACGCGTGCGCCCACCCGGTGCCCAACACCTCGGCGAACCCGACCTTCCAGCAGATCGCGGAGACCGCCATCTCGCGCCGCTCCGCCCTGGTCGGCGGCACCGGTCTCGCCGCCGCCGTCGTCATCGGCTCCCAGGTGGCCCAGGCCCCCGAGGCGCTCGCGGACAACGGCCGGCGCCCGACCGGCGGCGGCAAGCTCCCCTTCGAGCCCATCGCGCCGGTGAGCCGCACCGTGGACACCATGACCGTGCCGGAGGGCTACGACTGGGGCACCGTGATCCGCTGGGGCGACCCGCTGTTCGCCGACTCCCCGGAGTTCGACATCGAGCACCAGACCGGTGCGTCGCAGGCCGCCCAGTTCGGCTACAACAACGACTACCTGAACATCATCACCGACGGCGGCAACGACCGCTCCGGCTACCTCGTCTCCAACCACGAGTACACCAACGAGAACATCATGTTCTCCCCGGAGTACATCGCCTCGAACTTCGAGGACGTCGTCAACGTCGGCCTCCAGGCCCACGGCCTGTCCATCGTGGACCTCAAGCGCGCCAAGCGCGGCGCCCCGTGGGAGTACGTCCGCGGCGGCCGCCGCAACCGCCGCATCACCGGCACCACCGAGTTCGAGGTCCGCGGCCCGGCCGCCGGCCACGCGCTGCTCACGACCGTCGAGGACCCGACCGGCACCCGCGTGCTGGGCACCCTGAACAACTGCGCCGGCGGCACCACCCCGTGGGGCACCGTGCTCTCCGGCGAGGAGAACTTCAACCAGTACTTCAAGGGCCGCGGCACGGCCGAGGAGAAGCGCTACGGCATCTCCGCCGCCGCCACCAGCCGCGGCTGGGAGAAGGTCCACGACCGCTTCGACCTGACCAAGCGCGGCTACGAGAACGAGGCCAACCGCTTCGGCTGGGTCGTCGAGATCGACCCCGAGGACCCGACCTCCACGCCCGTGAAGCACACCCTCCTGGGCCGCTTCAAGCACGAGGCCGGCACCGCCGTGATCTCCCCGTCCGGCCACGCCGTGGTCTACTCCGGCGACGACGAGCGCCACGACTACCTGTACAAGTTCGTCTCCGCCGAGAAGGTCCGCGAGGGCGACAAGAAGCACAACATGCGCCTGATGGACAAGGGCACCCTCTACGTGGCCAAGTTCTCCGGCGACTCCCCGGCCGCCCAGATCGACGGCAGGGGCACCCTGCCCTCGGACGGCGCCTTCGACGGCTCCGGCGAGTGGATCGCCCTGGCCGACGAGAAGACGTCCTTCGTCCCGGGCATGTCCCTGGCCGAGGTCCTCGTCTACACCCGCCTCGCGGCAGACAAGATGGGCGCCACCAAGATGGACCGCCCGGAGGACGTCGAGACCAACCCGGTCACCGGCAAGGTCTACGCGGCCCTGACCAACAACACCAAGCGCACCGCCGTGGACGAGGCCAACCCGGTCATCGGCAACCGCGACGGCCACGTCATCGAGATCACCGAGCGGGGCGGGGATCACACCTCCACCACCTTCACCTGGGTCATCCTGCTGCTCGCCGGCGACCCGGCGGTCTCCTCCTCGGCCTACTTCGCCGGCTACCCGAAGGAGAAGGTCTCCCCGATCTCCTGCCCGGACAACCTGGCGTTCGACTCGGAGGGCAACCTCTGGATCTCCACCGACGGCCAGCCCGGCACCATCGGCTACGCCGACGCGCTGCACAAGGTCACCCTCGACGGCGCCGAGCGCGGCCGCGTCCAGCAGTTCCTCGCCGTCCCCCGCGACGCCGAGACCTGCGGCCCCGTGATCCACGACCGCGACAACTCCGTGTTCGTCAACGTCCAGCACCCGGGCGAGGACGGCACCTGGGGCGCGCACACCTCCTCCTTCCCGGACTTCCTGAGCCCGACCGGCCCGGTCCAGGTGGGCGACAAGGTCGCGGCCCCGCGTCCGAGCGTCGTCCAGGTGTTCAACGCCACCGGGAACAACGGCATCGGCAAGGGCGCCGGCAAGGAGAAGGGCAACAAGGGCAAGGGCAACGGCAACGGCAACGGCAAGGGCAACGGCAACGGCAAGGGCCCGAAGGGCTGACCCCCGCCTCCGCGAGGACCCTCGACGAGGCCGTCACGGCCGGCGCCACCGCGTCACCGTGGCGGCCTCGCCGCGTCCGGGGCCCGTCCGCGCCCGGGCCTAGACTGGTGGCCACCATGACCTCCGTCGACTCCCTCTCCGTGGCGCGCGCCGTCGCCACCGCCCTGATCGACGCCGGCATGCGGGACGCGGTGGTCTGCCCCGGCTCCCGCTCCGCCCCGCTGGCTTACGCGCTCGCGGCCCTCGAGCGCGCCGGCGAGGTCCGCCTGCACGTGCGGGTGGACGAGCGCTCGGCCGGCTTCCTCGCCCACGGGCTCTCGCTGGCCTCGGGGCGCCCGGTGGGCGTGCTGACCACCTCGGGCACCGCCGTCGGGAACCTGCTGCCCGCCCTGATGGAGTCCATCCACGCCGGCACGCGCGTGATCGCGCTGACCGCGGATCGTCCGCCCGAGCTGCACGGCACCGGCGCGAACCAGACCACGGACCAGAGGGGCGTGTTCGGCACGCACGTCCGCCATGCCGCCTCCCTCGGCTGCGACGCCGCCGACGGCGTGGATGCCGAGCAGCATCTGCGCCACGTGCGGGCCACCGTGCGCCGGGCCCTGCTGGCGGCCGAGGGGGTCGTCGCCGAGGCCGGTTCCGACGACGGCGCGCCCGGTCCGGTGACGATGGCAGAGGCCCCGGCCGGGCCGGTCCACCTGAACCTGCACTTCCGCGACCCGCTCGTGCCGAGTCCTGAGGAGGCGGCCGCCATGGGCGCCGCCGCGGCGCCGCACACCCCTGCTCCGGCCGTCGCCCCGACCGGCGCGAGCCCGGCCGCCGCCGCGTCGGCCTACCGGGCGCCCGGGGCGGTGCTCTCGGGGCTGCCCGAGCTGGACGTCGCCCGCCTGGACCAGCGGCGCACCGTCGTGCTGGCCTGCCACGGCGCCGGCCCCGTGGCCGCGGCCTTCGCGCTGTCCCTGGGCCTGCCCCTGCTGGCCGAGCCGTCGTCGAACGCGCGGTTCTCCGCCAACGCCATCGCCGCCTATCCGCTCCTGCTGGGCGCGGCCGGCGGGCGCGACGCGGACGCACACCCCCTTGCCGCCCGCATCGAACGGGTCGTGCTGTTCGGCCGGCCCACGCTCACCCGGACGGTCAACGCCCTGCTGGCCCGCCCCGACGTCGCCACGGCCCTGCACGCCCCCGAGCCCGCACCATGGTTCGAGCCGGGCCGGCGCCGGGAGACGCCCGTGGAGACCCTCGAGGAGCTCGCCGCCTTCGCCGGGCAGGGCGAGCCCGGCTGGCTCGCCGCGTGGCAGCACGCCTCGATGCGCGCCCAGGCCGCCGTGGAGGACGCGCTCGTCACCACCGACGCCGGCGACCGGCTCAGCCCGCAGACGGTGGCGCACGTGAGCGCCGCCATGGTCCGGGGTCCGCTCGTGCTGGGCTCGTCCTCGGTGATCCGGGACGTGGACCTGACCTGGCGGCCCCCCTCGGCGCCGGACGCGGAGGTGTACGCCAACCGCGGGCTCGCCGGGATCGACGGGACCGTCTCCACGGCCGCGGGCGTCGCACTGGCGCGCGGACGGCGGACCGTGGCCCTGCTCGGCGACCTCACCGCCCTGCACGAGGCGGGCGGCCTGCTCGTGGGCCCCACCGAGACCGAGCCGGACCTCGACCTCGTGGTCGTCAACGACGACGGCGGGGCGATCTTCGCGAGCCTCGAACACGGGGCCGTGGCCGAGGCGCCCGGCATGGCGGACCCCGTCGAACGGCTCTTCGGCACCCCGCACGGCGTGGACCTGGCCGCCCTGGCCGCCGCGTACGGCCTCCCGCACACGCGGGTCACCGACCGCGTCGACCTCGTCCGGGCCCTGTCCGACCCGGTGCGCGGCCGGCGTCTGCTCGAGGTCCGCTGCGACCGCGCCGACCGCCCGCGCGTCGCCGCCGCCCTGGCCGCGGCGGTGCGCGCCACGTTCCCGCCCGCGTGCCCCGTCCCGGACCCCGCGCCGGACGCCGGCCCGGCCCCCGCCCCGCCCACCGCCGAGCTCGCCGCCGAGGAGGCCCCCCAGTGACCGGCACGCCGACGTCGCCCGCGCCCGCCTCGACCCCCGCCGTCGTGCGCCGTGCCGACGTGCTGATCTCCGGCTGCGGCCCCGCCGGCGCCACCGCCGCCGCCCACCTCGCCGCGGCGGGGCTGGACGTGGTGGTGCTCGAGAAGACCGCGCACCCGCGTGAGAAGGTCTGCGGCGACGGCCTGACCCCGCAGGCGGTCCGGGAGCTGCAGCTGCTCGGCGTGCCCCACCGGGGTGAGCCCGGCGACGACGGCGGCTGGCGCGTCATCCGCGGCCTGCGGCTGCGCGCGGGCGAGCGCAGCGTGGACGTGCCGTGGGCGCCCACCCAGACGTGGCCGGACTACGCGCTCACGCGCACCCGACGCGATTTCGACGCCCTCCTGGCGGACCTGGCGCGCACCCGCGGCGCCGAGGTCCGCGAGCGGCACGCCGTCACCGGCGTCGTGCGGGACGAGGCCGGACGCGTGGTCGGGCTGGACGCGGAGCTGATCGCGCCGAACGGCCGCAAGACCGGGGAGACCGCCCGCTTCACCGCGCCGATCGTGCTCGCGTGCGACGGCGTCTCCGCCCGTGCCGCCGTCTCCGCGGGCCTGCACCGCCGCGAGGACCGGCCCATGGGCGTGGCCGTGCGGGCCTATTACACCGCCGGCGCCGCCGTCGACGGGGCGATCCCCGCCCCGCCCGGCGACCGGGGGGAGTGGATGGAGTCCTGGCTGCGCCTGCCGGATGCCGAGGGCAACCCGCTGCCCGGCTACGGCTGGCTGTTCCCGCTCGCGGACGGCACCGTGAACGTGGGCCTGGGCATCCTGGACACCTCCCCGCAGTTCGGGAAGCTGGACTACCGCGGGCTGCTGAAGTCCTGGACCGGGGCGCTCACCGCGGACTGGGGGATCGCCGAGCAGACGCGCACCTCGCGGATCCTCGGCGCGGCCCTGCCGATGGCGTTCAACCGCACCCCGCAGCACGTGCCGGGCATGCTCCTGGTGGGCGACGCGGCCGGCATGGTCTCCCCGTTCAACGGCGAGGGCATCGGGTTCGCGATGGAGGCGGCCCGCCTCGCCGCGGACCTGGCCGTGCAGGCGCACGCGGCCGGGACCGACGGCGCCGCGGACGCGATCCTGTCCCGTTACCCGGTGATCACCCAGCACCTGTGGGGCCGCCACTTCGCCCTCGGCGCCCGGTTCGCCCGCCTGATCGGCGATCCGCGGGTGATGAAGGCGGCGCTGGGCGCCGGGATGGCCGCACCCCCGCTGCTGCGGGCCGCGGTGAAGGTCATGGGCAACACGGTGGACGCGCGGGGCGGCGACGCCGTCGACCGGGCCGTCCGCGTGCTCGAGGCGCTCACCCCCGCGCTGACGACCGCGGGCGGCGCGCCGTTGGGTAGGCTTGCCCGGTGACCACCGCAGACCCCGGCTTCGCCCTGCCCTCCGGCTTCGAACCCCTCGCCGAGCACGGCCGTGTCCTGGAGGTCGTGCTGACCGCGCTCGAGCAGGTCGAGGAGCAGCTGGACACTGCCCTCGGCTTCGACGACCTGTTCTCCGACACCGCCGCCCACCACCTGCTGGCCGCCGGCGGCAAGCGGGTCCGTCCGGTCCTGACGGTGCTCGCCTCCCTCCTGGGCGACCCCGCCCTGGCCTCCGGCGAGGTCGCCGACGTGGACGCGCCCGCCCGCCAGGCCGCCGTCGTGATGGAGCTGACGCACCTGGCCACGCTGTACCACGACGACGTGATGGACGAGGCCCCCGTGCGCCGCGGCGCTCCCGCCGCCCACCGGCTGTGGGGCAACTCGGCGGCGATCCTGGCCGGCGACCTGATCTTCGCCCGCGCCTCCCAGCTCATGGCCGAGCTGGGCCCGCGGCCCGTGCAGATCCAGGCGGACACCTTCGAACGCCTCGTGCAGGGCCAGCTGTGGGAGACTCGCGGCCCGGCCGAGGGCGCGGACCCGATCGAGCACTACTACGCGGTGCTCTCCGGCAAGACCGGCTCGCTGATCGCCGCGGCCGGCATGCTCGGCGCGCTGCTGGGCGGAGCCGACGAGGCCGCCGTCCAGGTGATGCGCGCATACGGCGAGAAGGTGGGCCTGGCCTTCCAGCTCGCCGACGACCTGATCGACCTCACCGGCGACGCCGAGCGGATCGGCAAGGTCCCCGGCACGGACCTGCGCGAGCGCGTGCCCACCCTGACCACGCTGCTGCTGGCCCGCGCCGCGCAGGGCGAGGGGCCGGAGGCCGAGGACGCCCGCCGGGTGCGCGCGCTCGTGGACGGGCCGCTCGACACCGACGAGCAGCTGGCCGCCGCCGTCGCCGCGCTCACGGGCCACCCCGCCATCGACGAGGCGTGGGCGATCACCCGCGGCTGGGCGGAGCAGGCCAAGCAGGCGCTCGACCCGTTGCCGGACTCCGCCGTGAAGGCGGCGCTCGAGGCGTTCGCCGACTACGTGGTCGGGCGCTCGGCCTGACGCCGCGGTCGGCGGCGTCGCCGCCTCGATCCGGGGAGGCCGCTCAGTCCAGGCGGGTCGGGGCGGGGTCCAGCGCGGCCGCGAGCTCCCGCGCCTTGCCGGCGCGGACCTCCGGGGCCACCGGGTGGCGCAGCTGCCGGTAGAGCATGTCCCCCTCGAAGCGGGGGAACACGTGCAGGTGGTAGTGCCACACGTGCTGGTTGCCGGCGGGCTCGTTGTGCTGGCGCGTGGAGACCCCGTCCGGGGCCCACGCGCGCTTCATGGCCAGCGCCACCTGCTGGGCCATCAGGGCGATGCGCTGCAGTACGCGCGGGGGCAGGTCGTAGAGGTTCTCGTAGTGCTCGGCCGGGCAGACCATGGCGTGGCCCTCGTGGTCGCCGAACCCGTCCACGGCGATCAGCACGAGCAGGTCCTCGTCCTGGTAGACGGTGTCCCCGAGCTCGCAGCGGTTGCCCGGGTCGGAGACGTCGCTGGCCACGAGCCCGCAGAACGGGCAGACGTAGTCGTCCGGGGCGTGGGAGACCGGGGCGGGCGCGGTCACCGGTCCAGCCCCTCGCCGTCGTCCTCGGGGTCCTCGAAGGTCCACGCGAGCAGGTCCGTCAGGAACTCGCTGAAGGTGCCGCCCTCGTCCTGCCACTCGCCCTCGGGCGCGTCGGCGCCGGCGGAGCGCCGCCACACCAGCGGGTCCGGCAGCGCCAGGTTGTCCACCGGCAGGCCCCACACGACCGTCTCGTCCGCGTCCTCCAGGAACATGAGGAAGCCGTCCCGCACCTCGAGGTCCTCGGGGTCCCACACGTAGTGGTCCGTCTCCATGAGGTCGCCGCAGTTGCCCAGGGCGAGGTAGAACTCGCGGAGAGCAGCCGGGATCATGAGCCCGGCGCCGAGCTGCTCCGCCGCGGGGGACTGGGCCAGCCGGGCGTCGACGTCGGCGGGGGCGAGGCCGTCGTCCTCGGCCCAGGCGTCGCCCAGCAGGTCCGGGACGAGCCGCTGGAAGGCCGGGAGGTACACGGGGGCGGGGGGCTTGGCGGGCATGCCGCCAGTCTAGGCGTGCGCGCCCTGCCCGGCCCGGACCGCCCGACGCTGCAGGCGGGAGGCGTTCAGCTGGTCGAGGGTGAAGACCGCCAGCGAGAGCCAGATGAGCCCGAAGCCCGCCCAGCGGGCCGCGGGCATCTGCTCGCCGAGGACCGTGACCGCCACGAGGAACTGCAGGATGGGCGCCGTGTACTGCAGCATCCCGAGCGTGGTCAGCGTCAGGGAGCGGGCCGCCGCCGAGAACAGGATGAGCGGAACGGCGGTGAGCACGCCGAGCCCGGCCATGAGCCAGAAGTGGCCGGGCCCCTCGGTGACGGTGGTGAGCAGCCCGGCCTGCGCCAGCAGCACGCTGCCCACCACGAACACGGGGATCAGCACCACGGTCTCGGCGGTCATCGCGGTCACCGCGTGCACGGGGGAGGGGAAGCGCTTCTTCACGAAGCCGTAGAGCCCGAACGAGGTGGCCAGCCCGAGCGCGATCCACGGCACCTGCCCCATCGCCGCGGACATCACGACGACGGCGGCCACCGCGATCCCGACGGCCACCCACTGGCCCCGCCGCAGCCGCTCCCCGAGGAAGAGCACGCCGAGCAGGACATTCACCAGCGGGTTCATGAAGTAGCCCAGCGACGCCTGGAGCACGTTGCCCGTGGTGACCGAGACCGCGTACAGCAGCCAGTTCACCGCGATGATCCCGGCGGCCAGACCCGTGGTGCCCCAGCGGCCGGGCGTGGCCAGCGCCGTCCCCAGCTCGCGCAGGCGGCGCATCACGGTCAGCAGCAGCAGGCAGAAGATCAGGGCGAAGCCGATGCGCACCACCACGATCTCCAGGGCCCCGGCGGGCGCGAGCACCGCCATGTAGAGCGGCAGCAGGCCCCACACGAAGTAGGCGGTGAAGCCGAGGGCCAGCCCACGCGGGTCATCGGCCGGGGCGGGGGAGACGGTGGGCAGGGCGCCGGTGTCGGGGGCGGCGCCGTCGGGGGTCACGCCGGGCCGGACAGCGGGGGAGGAGGGGCTCACGCGGACCACTGTACGGTCCGGGTGAGCACTCTCACCCAGGTTCCTCCCGGTCACGGCGGTAGACTGGGGGGTCGATCCCGCGCGCCGGTGCCGGGCCTTGCCCCGCGCTCCGCCGGCGTGCCCCGCCGTCGTCGAAAAGGACCCACCCACCGTGACCGTTCGCCCTGACCGCCCGTTGCGCATCGCCATCATCGGTGCCGGACCCGCCGGGGTGTACACGGCGGACATCCTGACCAAGGAGGAACGGGACTTCCGTGTCAGCATCGACCTGTTCGACCGGTACCCGGCCCCGTTCGGTCTGATCCGCTACGGGGTGGCTCCGGACCATCCGCGCATCAAGGGCATCGTGACCGCGCTGCACAAGGTCATGGACCGCGGGGACATCCGTTTCCTGGGGAACGTGGACTACGGCACGGACCTGAGCCTGGCGGATCTGCGTCGGCATTACGATGCGATCGTGTTCTCCACCGGGGCTGTGCGGGACGCGGTCCTGGACGTGCCGGGGGTGGAGTTGGCCGGCTCGTTCGGTGGCGCGGATTTCGCGTCCTGGTATGACGGGCACCCGGATGTGCCGCGGCACTGGCCGTTGGAGGCCACGCAGGTGGCGGTGATCGGCAACGGGAACGTGGCCCTGGATGTGGCCCGGATCCTGTCCAAGCATGCCGAGGATCTGTTGCCCACCGAGATCCCGGACAACGTGTACCGGGACCTGGCCGCTTCCCCGGTCACGGATGTGCACGTGTTCGGTCGGCGTGGGCCGGCGCAGGTGAAGTTCACCCCGTTGGAGCTGCGGGAGCTGGCGCATTCCCGGGATGTGGACATCGTGTTGTACGAGGAGGACTTCGACTTCGATGAGGCCTCGGAGAAGGCGATCGAGGAGAACAACCAGGTCCGCACGATGGTGGGGACGTTGACGAACTGGCTCATGGAGCAGGAGGACCGTCAGCAGAGCGCCTCGCGTCGGCTGCACCTGCATTTCCTGCAGGCCCCGGAGGAGTTCCTGGACGAGGACGGGGACGGCCGGGTGGACGGTCTGCGGATGCGCCGGATGGAGTTGGACGGTTCCGGTGGGGTCCGTCCGACGGGGGAGACCGTGGACTATCCGGTGCAGGCGATCTACCGGGCCGTGGGGTATTTCGGTTCGCCCGTGGAGGGGGTGGAGTTCGATGAGGTGCGCGGGGTGATCCCGAACGCGGAGGGTCGTGTGCTGGATGCGGACGGCGCCCCGGTGCCGGGTCTGTATGCCTCGGGGTGGATCAAGCGGGGCCCGGTGGGGTTGATCGGGCACACCAAGGGTGACTCCCTGGAGACGATCAAGCATCTGATCGAGGACGAGCCGGGGCTGTGGACGGCCCAGGAGCCCTCCGAGGAGTCGGTGATCGAGCTGCTCGAGTCCCGTGAGGTCCCGTACACCACGTGGGCCGGTTGGCATGCTCTGGATGAGCATGAGAAGTCCCTGGGTGCGCAGGCCACGGAGGCCGGTCCGGTGGCGCGGGAGCGGGTGAAGGTCGTGGACCGGGAGGAGATGACCCGCATCTCCCGCGACGGGGCCTCCGTCCCGACCGCCTGATCCGGGGCGGGCCCTGGCCGCCCCGGCGCTAGGCTTCCGGGGTGGCCCGCCTCCTCGTCGACATCACCCCGCTGCGGGTCTCACCCGCCTACCGGCGGCTGTGGCTCGGCAACACGCTCGCGTACGTGGGCACGCAGCTCACGCTCGTGGCGGTGTCCCTCGAGGTGTTCGCCCTGACCGGCTCCTCGTTCGCGGTGGGCCTGCTCGGCCTCGCCGCGCTCGTGCCCCTCGTGGTCGCGGGCCTGTACGGCGGCGCGATCGCGGACCGGCACGACCGCCGCCGCGTCGCACTGACCTCGTCGGCCGTCATGTGGCTGACCACGGTCGGCATCGCCGCGCAGGCCTGGGCCGGGTTCGAGTCGGTGCCGGTGCTGTACGCCCTCGTGGCCCTGCACTCCGGCGCGTCCGGCATCAACCAGCCCACCCGCGGCGCGATCATCCCCGCGCTCGTGGGCCTGCCGCTCGTGCCGGCGGCGAACGCGCTGAACATGATGACGTTCTCCGTGGCCCTGATGGTCGGCCCCGTGCTGGGCGGCGTGCTCGTGGCGGCGGTCGGCTACGCGTGGACCTACTCGATCGACGTCGTCACCTTCCTCGCCGCCCTGTACGCCGTGTGGCGGCTGCCGTCCCTGCCGCCGCAGCGGGCCGAGACCGCGACCGCCTCGGGGACGCGCTGGGGCCTGGCCTCGGTGGTCGAGGGCCTGCGCTTCCTCGGCTCGCGACCGAACCTGCGGATGACCTTCCTGGCGGACATCGTGGCTATGACGACGGCGTTCCCGCGCGCCCTGCTGCCCGCCATCGGCGCCGTGGTGCTCGGCGGCGGTGAGGCCGCCGTCGGGGTGCTGCTGGCCGCGATGGCGGCGGGCGCGTTCCTCGCGGGGCTGTTCTCCGCGCCGTTCACACGCCTGCATGCGCAGGGCTGGGGCGTGTACGTCTCGATCCTCGTGTGGGGCGCGGCGGTGGCCGCGTTCGGCGGCGTGGTGTGGTGGGCGCAGTCCCTGCCCGACGGCGATCCCCGCCTCACGCTCGCGTTCGCCCTCGCCGCGCTGTGCATGGCGGTGGGCGGGGCCGCGGATTCGCTCTCCGGCGTCTTCCGCGGCTCGATCCTGCAGTCCGCGACCCCGGACCACCTGCGCGGCCGGCTGCAGGGCGTGTTCGTCGTCGTGGTGGCGGGCGGGCCGCGCCTGGGCGAGCTGCTCACCGGCGGCGCCTCCGTGGGCCTGGGGGAGGGGCCGACCCTGCTGGCCGGCGGTGTGCTGTGCATGCTCGGCGTGACCGCGCTGATGCGGTGGCAGCCCGGCTTCCTGCGCTACGACGCGCGGAACCCCACACCCTGAGCGGGCGCGGGGTTCCGTGGCGGGAGGCTGCGAGCCCGCGACCGCCGAGGAGCGCCGAGCCAGACGTTTCTGCCCGTGAGCCAGATGATTCTGCTGCAGATCGGGCCGCGAAACCGCCGAAACGTCTGGCTCGCGGCAGCCTGAGCCGCCGTCCACGGGAGCCACCACGACGACGGCGGCCGGCGGGTCAGCGGTCGCGGTCGGCCTGGAGCGTGGCCGGCACCGCGCCGCCCAGGCGCGTCCAGTGGCGGACGAGGTCCTCGTCCGGGGCCGCCTGGAGCGTCTCGCGGGCCGCCTCCTCCGCCTTCTTGATGCGGCGCTCCAGATCCTGGTCCGCGCCCTCGTAGGCGGCCGCGTGCCGGTGGGAGCGCAGCGATCCGACGTCCTCCGTGCGACGCTCCACCACCGCGAGCTGCTCGGCGATCGCGTCCTGGTTGGCGCGCTGGGCCTTCAGGTTCGCGGGGGCGAGCACCTGGGCCACGAACCCGTGGTCGAGGAGGAGGCCGCGCGGGGCGGCGATGCCGTGACGCAGCGCGAGGTCCACATGGTCCTCGAAGGTCAGGAGCATGGCGGCCTTGGTGAACTTCAGGTCGTCGACCGGGCGGCCGTCCACGCGGGCCCGGGCCCGCGCCCGGCCGATCGTGGTGTCGGCGGACCACACGGCCCCGCGAGGGTCGATCAGGTACAGCATGGGGACTCCTGGTGGGCTCGGAGGGGAGACGGCGTGCGGATCAGCGGAAGTTCACGAACTGCAGGTCCGCGTCCTCGAAGTCCTTGAGCATCGCGATGACCGACTGCAGGTCGTCGCGGGACTTGGAGGACACGCGCAGCTCGTCCCCCTGGATCTGGGCCTTGACGGACTTGGGGCCCTCGTCGCGGATCAGCTTGGTGATCTTCTTCGCGGTGGGCTGGTCGATGCCCTCCTTCATGGTCGCCTCGATGCGGTACTCCTTGCCGGAGGCGAACGGGGCGCCGGCGTCGAGGGACTTGAGGGAGATGCCGCGCTTGACGAGCTTGGACTCGAACACGTCCTTGACGGCCTTGACGCGCTCCTCGGAGGAGGCCTTCATGAGGATCTTCTCGCCGGAGAAGTCGATCTCGGCGCCGACGCCCTTGAAGTCGTAGCGCTGGGCGATCTCCTTCTGCGCCTGGTTCAGGGCGTTGGACACCTCCTGGCTGTCCACCTTGCTGACGATGTCGAACGTGGAATCGCTGGCCACGGGTGCTCTCCTTCAGGGTCTGCGGACGGGGTGCGCCCGTCGTCGACGGCCACTGCAGGGCCGCGCGGAGCGCTCTGCGGGCCAGCCTACCGGGGACGACGGACGCGGTCCCGGGCCGATTGGCGGCGTGGCGCGGAGATGCTGTACAGTCGACTCTCGCCCGACCGGTGCGGTCGTCCTCGAGACGCCCAGCAGCCGCCGGGTGGCACGGCAGATTTCCCGAGCGGCCAAAGGGGGCTGACTGTAAATCAGCTGGCACTGCCTTCACTGGTTCGAATCCAGTATCTGCCACCGGAACGAAGACCCCGGGACCGTACGGTCCCGGGGTCTTCTGCCGTCCGGGGCCGTGGCACACCCCGCGTCCCCGCCCCGGGAGGTGGCGGCCTCCCGCCAGGCGACGTAGCCTGCCTGTGGTCCGTGTCACACCCGATGCCCTCCGCGGTCCGGCGGCGGCACGGCCGTGCATCGTGACGCCGTGCGGCGTCGCCCGACCGTCCGCGAGGAGCGCCCGATGACCGAGTCCACCGCCCCCGAGTCCTTCACCCAGGGACCGACCGACGTCGAGCTGCTCGAGCAGACCCTGGCCCAGAACCTCGACGACACCGCCCGCCGGTTCGCCGACCGCGCCGCCCTCCTGGAGTGTGGACCGGACGGGGACCCTGCCACCGGACGCACCTGGACCTACGGGCAGCTGCGGGAGGAGTCCGTGACGGTGGCCAAGGCGCTCATGGCTGCGGGCTACGAGGCGGGGGACCGGATCGGGATGTGGAGCCCCAACGTCGCCGAGTGGGTCTCGCTGCTCTACGGCGCGGCACGCGCCGGCGTCATCCTCGTGAACCTCAACCCGGCGTACCGCGCCCACGAGCTGACGTACGTGGTCGAGCAGTGCGACATGCGCGGGCTGGTGGTGGCCTGCGCGGACGCACGCATGGACCCGCCCGCCACCGCGCGGGCCGTGGCCCGTGAGTCGGCGCCGCACCTGCGGCAGCTGATCATGCTGCCGGCCGGGAGCGGCGAGGACGCCTACGCCCACGTGCAGGACGGTGACGTGGCCGGCCGGCACGCCGCCGATCCCGTGGCCGAGGGCACGTGGGCCGCCTTCCTGGCCGGGGCCGCGCGGGTCTCGGACGAGGACCTGGCCGCGCGCGAGGCCGCCACCCGGCCGGCGGACCCCGTGAACCTGCAGTACACCTCGGGCACCACCGGCTTCCCCAAGGGCGTCACGCTGACGCATCGCAACGTGCTGAACAACGGCTTCCACATCGGCGAGCTGCTGGGCTACACGGAGGAGGACACCGTGGTGATCCCGGTGCCGTTCTTCCACTGCTTCGGCATGGTGATCGGCGTGATCGCCACCGTCTCCCATGGCTCGCTCGCCGTCATCCCGGCGCGCAGCTTCGAGCCGGTCTCGGCGCTGCGGGCCGTGGCCGCCACCGGCGCGACGAGCCTGTACGGCGTGCCGGCGATGTTCATCGCCATGCTCGCCCGGCCCGAGGCGGACGCGCTGGACCTGTCCACGCTGCGCACCGGCGTGATGGCCGGCTCGACGTGCCCTGTCGAGGTGATGAAGAAGGTCATCGACCGGTTCCACATGTCCGAGGTCGCCATCTGCTACGGCATGACGGAGACCGCGCCCGTGTCCACCATGACCCGCCGCGACGACTCCCTACAGGTGCGCACCCAGACCGTCGGCCGGACCATGCCCCACGTGGAGACGAAGATCGTGGACCCCGCCACCGGTGACGTCGTCCCGCGCGGGGCCACGGGCGAGCTGTGCACTCGCGGCTACTCCGTGATGCTCGGCTACTGGGACGCCCCCGAGAAGACCGCCGAGGTGCTGGACGCCGACGGCTGGATGCACTCCGGCGACCTCGCCTCCATGGACGAGGACGGCTCCGTGCGCATCGAGGGCCGCATCAAGGACCTCGTCATCCGCGGCGGCGAGAACATCTCCCCGCGCGAGGTGGAGGAGTTCCTCTACACCCACCCGGACATCCAGGACGTCCAGGTGGTGGGCGTGCCGGACGAGAAGTACGGCGAGCAGCTCATGGCCTGCGTGATCATGAAGGACGGCGTCGAGCCGCTCACCGTGGACGCCGTCCGCGAGTTCGCCACGGGCCGGATCGCGCACTTCAAGATCCCGGCCTACGTCCGCGTGCTCGACGCCTTCCCCATGACCGTCTCCGGCAAGGTCCGCAAGGTCGAGCTGCGCGAAGAGGGCGCGAAGGTCGTCCAGGCCCAGGCCCAGGCCCACGCCCAGGGTGCGGGCTGACGACGACCGTCACCCTCAGGCGGCGGGCAGCGGGAACACGTCCCAGATGGTGCAGACCGCCTCGGGGGCGGCGCCCAGGATCGTGGCACGGTACGTGGTCGACCACGCCCGCGGGTCGGCGTCGCGCAGGCGCCACGTGCCGTCCGCGAGCACCGCGTCCACGAACGCGGAGGTGTCGGCGGGGCTGCCGTCCTCGTGGACCAGGGGGCCGCGACGCAGGGCTTCACCCAGGTCGCCCGCTCGGCCGACGGCGTAGAGCGCGGTCTCGTCCGTGTCCAGCACGAGGCCGCAGTCCTCCTCGAAGGCAGTGATCCAGGCCATCGCGTGCCGCATGGCCTCGTCCGGGTCGGGGTGGCGGGTCACGATGAGCACGGAGCCGCGCTCGCCCGGACGCAGGGAGCCGGGCGTGCCGGGGCCGTGCGGGTCGGGTTCGCGCGGGGCGGCGGCGGTGTGCGGGCGGGGCTCGAAGGCGGTGGTCATGGCGGTCTCCTCCCGGGTGGGGACTCATCAGGGTCCCGGCGGCGCCGCACCGGTCGGAGCGGCATCGCCCACGCTAGGAACCCGGGGCGGGCGGCCGGCCGGACCCGGCCGGGGCTGGGGAGGACACGCCGGGAGCAGCGGCCTGTGCAGGAGCGGAGGGGTCGCGCGGACGCGCCGGCACGGCCTCGGCCGGCCCGGCGTCGCGTCAGTGGGCGCGGTGGTCGGCCGGGGCGAGCTTGGGCCCGAACGCCTGCTTGCGCTCTCCGGAGAGCCCGATCATCCGCACCACCCGCTGCCGGTGCCCGGCCCATGGCGCGAGCAGGCGGAGCATCCCGGCGTCGTCGGTCCGGCGTCCCGTGAGGACCTGCCCCACGTACTGCGCCAGGTGGTAGTCGCCCACGGAGACGAGGTCCGCCGCCCCGTGGCTGCGCTGCAGCGCCTCGGCCGTGGTCCACGGCCCGATCCCGGGCACCGACTCCAGGCGCCGGGCCAGCGCGGCCACCCCGGCCGTGTCCCCGGGGGCGACCGCGTCGCCGAGCCGGTCGATGCTCGCGGCCCGCCGGGCGACCTCCAGCATGGTCCGCGACTGGGAGGGCTGCACCCAGGCCCGCGCATGCCAGTCCCACGAGGGGATCCGCAGGACGGCGGCCGGGGTCGGCGGCGGCAGCATCCCCGGCGGCACCGGGCCGGGGGCGGGCCCGTCGTCGTCGATCCGGGCGGCCAGCCGCACGAGGGTGCGCCAGCCGTGCCGCGCCTGGTCGTGGGTGACCTTCTGCTCGAGCACGGCGGTGAGCAGCTGCCGGGACAGCGCGCCCGCCGCCGGCAGCCGCAGCCCGGCCCGCATCCGCCGCGCCTCGCGCACGTGCGGCGGCAGCGCGGGCGCGCCGGAGTCCGGCCGCAGCAGGGCGTCGAAGGCTTCCCAGCCGTCGTCGTGCAGGCCGAGCAGGCGTTCCACGCCGGCGACGGCGGCGCTCGCGCCCGCGCCCCACGCGCGGGCCGTCACCGCGGTGCCGCCCCCTGCGGCCTCCCGGACGCCGGAGACCAGCAACGACGTCGGCCGGCCCGGGCCGTCCGACGCCACGTCCGGGGCGGGGGAGCGCAGAGTGAGCCAGACGCCCTGCGGTGTGGCGCGGACCGTGGGGTCGGCCGCACCGCGCTGCAGGGGGCGCAGGGTGAGCGCGACGTCCACGGGGACGGGCACGCGCACGCGGCGCTCGGCGTCCGGGGCGGTCATGCCCGCACCGTACACCCGGGCCCGGACAGGACGACGTCGGCCGTGACGGCGCGCACGCCGGGCGTTGCCCCGCGTGTCCGGAGCCCTCCTTCGGCGTCCGGCCCCTGGCGTAGCGTGGGGTGCGTGAGTGAAAAGACCCCCGCGCCCACCCCTGCGCAGCCCATGCAGTACGCCGAGAACGTCCTCGAGCTGATCGGGCACACCCCGCTCGTGAAGCTGCACTCCGTGACGGAGGGCATCGAGGCCACCGTCCTGGTGAAGGTCGAGTACCTGAACCCCGGCGGCTCCGTGAAGGACCGCATCGCGCTGAAGATGATCGAGGAGGCCGAGCGCGAGGGCCTGCTCGGCCCGGGCGGCACCGTCGTGGAGCCCACCTCGGGCAACACGGGCGTGGGGCTGGCCCTGGTCTCACAGCTCAAGGGCTACCGCACCGTGTTCGTCACCCCGGACAAGGTGGGTCAGGAGAAGCGGGACGTGCTCAGCGCGTACGGCGCCGAGCTCGTCGTCACGCCCACCGCCGTGGACCCGACGTCCGAGGAGTCCTACTACGGGGTCGCCGACCGCCTCGTGCGGGAGATCCCCGGGGCCTATCAGCCCAACCAGTTCTTCAACCCCGCCGCCCCGGCCTCCCACTACGAGACCACCGGCCCCGAGATCTGGGAGGACACGGCCGGCCGCGTCACCCACGTCGTGATGGGCGCCGGCACGGGCGGCACCATCACGGGCACCGGCCGCTACCTCAAGGAGGTCTCGGCGGACCGCCCGTCCGGTCCGGTCCGCGTGATCGGCGCGGACCCCAGCGGCTCGGTGTACTCCGGCGGCGCCGGCCGGCCCTACTTCGTCGAGGGTGTCGGCGAGGACATGTGGGTGGACAACTACGACCCCGCGGTCCCGGACGAGGTCATCGCCGTCGAGGACGCCGAGGCCCTGGCCATGACCCGCCGCCTCGCCGCCGAGGAGGGCCTGCTCGTGGGCGGCTCCTCCGGTCTGGCCGTCGTCGCCGGCCTGCGCGCCGCCCGCGAGCTCGGCCCGGAGGACGTCATGGTGATCGTGCTGCCCGACTCGGGCCGCGGCTACCTCGCCAAGATCTTCAACGACCCGTGGATGGACGAGCGCGGCTTCGACTACGACGTCCGCGAGACCGTGCTGCCGGCGTGGGCGCGCGGGCGCACCCGCTCGGCGGTCCCGCAGATGGACGACGACGGCGCCACGGGGGCCGCCGGCGGGGCCGGCACGCCCGTCGAGGTGCTCGAGCACGCCGACGCCGAGCCGGCGACCCGCGCGGGCGCCCCCGCCGAGGCCGACCGCTGGTCCGCGACGGCGGGGGAGCTGCTGACCGAGAAGGCCGACCTGTTCCCGGGCTCCGTGCCCACCCTCGTCACCGCGGCCCCGACCACCTCGGTGGCGGACGCCGTGGCGACCATGAACCGGTACGGCGTCGACGCCCTGCCCGTGATCCTCGAGCCCCGGCACGACCTGCGGATCGGCGAGGTCCGCGGCACCGTCTCCTCCGCCGCGCTCGCGGACGCCCTCGCTGAGGGGCGGGCCACCGCGCAGACCCCCGTGGCCGACGTCATGGGCCCCGTGCTGCCCTGCCTGGGGGCGCGCACCCCGCTGCGCGCCGTGGCCCGGCGCCTCGCCCAGGACCCCGTGCTGCTGGTGCTCGAGGCCGGCCGCGTCCAGGGCGTCGTCACCCTGCACGACGTCCTCGCCCACGTCACCGCCTGAGGCCGGCCGCACCGGCCGCGCCCGCCCCACCCGACCCGATCTCTCCGAGGAGGCTCCCGAGATGACCGAGCAGAACGTCCACGAGGACCCGCACGCCACCACCCCCGACACCGGCGCCGAAGACGCCGCCGCCCACCCCCAGGGGGGAGGCTTCGGCACGCGCGCCGTGCACGCGGGCCAGCACCTGGACGAGGTGTTCGGCGCCGTCGTCCCGCCGATCCACCTCTCGAGCACCTACGCGCCCACGGCCGTCGGCGAGCTGCGGCGCGGCTACGACTACGGCCGCGGCACCAACCCCACCCGGGACGCGCTGCAGGAGCAGCTGGCCGCGCTCGAGGCCGGCGTCGACGAGTCCGGCGCCCCCCGGGCCACCGGCCTCACGTTCGCCTCCGGCCTGGCCGCGGAGACCGCGCTGATCATGGGCGCGGGCCGGCCGGGCATGACGATCGTGCTCGGCAACGACGTGTACGGCGGCTCCTACCGCCTCATCTCCCGCGTGCTCGCCCCGTGGGGCGTGGAGCACGTCGTCGTGGACATGGGGGACGCCGAGCAGGTCGCCGCCGCCGTCGAGCGCGCCGCCGCCACGGGGCCGGTCATGGTGTGGCTGGAGACCCCGTCCAACCCGATGATGAAGATCTCCGACGTCGCCGCGGTCGCGGAGGCGGCCCACGCGCACGGCGCCCTGCTCGTGGTGGACAACACCTTCGCGACGCCGTACCTGCAGTCCCCGATCGCCCTCGGCGCGGACGTGGTGGTGCACTCCACCACGAAGTACATCGGCGGCCACTCGGACGTGATCGGCGGGGCGCTCGTGATCCCGGACGCCGCACTCGCCGAACAGGTGAAGTTCCAGCAGTTCGCGGCGGGGGCCGTGAACGGGCCCATGGACGCGTACCTGACCACGCGCGGCCTCAAGACGCTCGGGGTGCGCATGGACCGCCACCAGGCCAACGCCCAGGCCGTCGCCGAGTGGCTCACCGGCCGCGCCGAGGTCTCCCAGGTGCTGTACCCGGGGCTGCCGGACCACCCCGGCCATGAGCTCGCACAGCGGCAGATGCGCGGTTTCGGCGGCATGGTCTCGCTGCGCCTGTCCGGCGGCGCCGCGGCGGCCCGCCGCGTGGCCGAGTCGACCCGCCTGTTCCAGCTCGCCGAGTCCCTGGGCGGCATCGAGTCGCTGATGAACTACCCGGCGGAGATGACCCACGCGTCCGTGGCCGGCACGGAGCTGGCCGTGCCGGACGACCTGCTGCGCCTGTCGGTGGGCATCGAGGACGCCGAGGACCTCGTGGCGGACCTGGAGCGGGCTCTGGGCAGCCTCTGACCCGCCGACGTCCGCCAGAGGTCTAGCGCACGGGTGGGGAGCACGGGGCGGCGTAGTGTGACGGGCATGACCCTCACCGCCTTCGTCAACGCCCACGTCGTCCCCGTCGCCGCCGAGCCGTTCGACGGCGCCCTGCTCGTCGAGGACGGCCGGATCACCGCGCTCGGCCCCGACGTCCAGGCACCCGACGGCGCCGACGTCGTGGACTGCGAGGGCCGCTGGCTGCTGCCCGGCTTCGTGGATGCCCACGTCCACCTCGGCATGCACGCCGAGGGCGAGGTCGGGGCGACCGCGGACGTCAACGAGATGACGGACCCGGTGATGGCCGGGGTGCGGGCGATCGACGCCGTCGACCCGAACGAGCCGGGCTGGAAGGACGCCCTGGCCGGCGGGGTGACCACCGTGAACGTCAACCCCGGCTCGGGCAACCCGATCGGCGGCCAGGCGGTGGCGCTGCACACCCACGGACGCACCGTGGACGAGATGGTGCTGCGCAGTCCCTCGGGCGTGAAGTCCGCCCTCGGCGAGAACCCCAAGAACGTCTACAAGGAGAAGGGCCGCACCCCGTCCACGCGGCTGGGCACCGCCCTCGTGATCCGCGAGGCGTTCCTGCGGGCGCAGGGCTACATGGCCCGCCGCGCGGAGGCCGAACGCGAGGACAAGCCCTTCACCCGCGACCCCCACCTCGACGCCCTCGCCCTCGTCCTGGAGCGCACGATCCCCTGGCGCCAGCACTGCCACCGCACCGACGACGTCGCCACCGCCCTGCGCCTGGCCGACGAGTTCGGCTACGACCTCGTCCTGGACCACGGCACCGAGGCGCACCCGCTGGCCGACCAGCTCGCGGCCCGCGGCGTGCCGGTGCTGATCGGCCCGCTGTTCACCACCAAGTCCAAGCCGGAGCTGCGGGGTCGCTCGATGCGCAACCCGGGGCGTCTGGCGCGGGCCGGCGTCGAGATCAGCATCATCACCGACCACCCGGTGGTGCCCATCGACTTCCTCGTCTACCAGGCCGCGCTGTCGGTGAAGGAGGGCCTGGACCGGGAGACCGCTCTGCGCGCCATCACCCTCCATCCCGCGCGCGTGCTGGGGTTGGACGACCGCATCGGCTCCCTCGAGGTGGGCAAGGACGCCGACCTCGTGCTCTGGTCCGGCGACCCGCTCGATGTCATGCAGCGGGCCCTGAGCGTGTGGATCGGCGGCCGTCAGGTCATGGAGTACGACCTCGCCACGGCCCGGCCCGTCGTCGCCTCCGCCCGTCCCGCGGAGGACTGAGCGGCGCCGCCGCCCGGCGGCGTGGGCGGGACGCGCGGGTTCAGCGCCGCAGGCGCGAGCGCACGGGTGGCAGCCAGACGAGCGCGGCGCCCAGGAGCATCACGACGGCGAGGATGATCAGCAGGCCGTTGGCCCGCAGGAACGCGGGGGCGGCCAGCAGGACGGCGATGAACGTCAGGGTCCCGATCGCCGAGCGACGGCGGCGCAGCAGACCGATCCAGCCCCACAGGGACGCCGCGGCCAGCAGGCCGACGGCGGTGCCCATCGTGAACTGCCCCGTCGCGCCGCCCAGCACGCCCACCGACTCCATGCCGGTGAGCGGATCGATGACGGGCTCGCCGCTGTCCTGTGCGCGGGCCCCGTTCCAGATGAACGCGCCCGCGATGCCGACCAGCACCACGGTGACCGCGAGCCAGTAGATGCGCGCGACCTTCAGGAGCGGGTGGACGAGGCCGGCGTCGGACTCGGCCGCGTCCCGCTCGGCCAGGTCGCGCTCGCGGTCCGCGCGGCGCCGTTCCAGGCGCTCCTCGTCCTCGGCGGTGAGGCGGGCGCGCACGGCGCGCAGCCGTGCGTCGTCGGCCCGCTGACTCTCCCGGAAGGACTGGGCGGCGCGGCCGGCGGCCCGGCCGAGTCCGCGGGCGAGGGGGCGGTCTTCGCTGTTCTGGGGCACGTGCCGAGCCTATCGTCCCGGCCGGTGAGCGACCGGGGTGTCCGAGGGCACAGCCCGGCCCGGGGTCCGGTGGCGTAGACTGGGCGGACCGGATCCGGTCTCTCCCCCTGTGATGAGTGAGCGTGGACGCGTGTGCCACGCCGGACTGCAGATGTCTGTGCAGATGTGTGTGCGGGCCACGAACGTCGTGGCCCTCGGGGGCTGCCGGGTGGACGGAATCATCTGACCCAGCTGGCCCCTGCGCCCCACGACGTCGACCCGCGACCGACGTCCTCCGGCGTGCGCCCGCGCATCCCCACAGGAGGACCCATGTCCGACATCCTCGATCCCCAGACCACCGCCGAGGCCCCGACCGCCGCGCCCGTGGAGACCGCCCCCGAGGCCGAGACCGTCGCCCCCGAGCTCGCCGGGGCGGAGCTGGAGGCCACCGGGACCGTCCCGCAGGTCGACGCCGCCGAGCCCGCCGCCCCCGAGGCCCCGGCCGAGCCCGCCGGCCCCACCTTCCTGGACCTCGGCCTGGACGCCCGCGTGCTGGCCGCCGTCGAGGACCTGGGCTACACCCGCCCCTCGCCGATCCAGGAGGCGACCATCCCGCTGCTGCTGGACGGCCGCGACGTCGTGGGCCTGGCCCAGACCGGCACCGGCAAGACCGGCGCGTTCGCGCTGCCGGCCCTGTCCCGCCTCGCCGAGACCACGGACGTGACCGGGCGCGCGGACACCCCGCAGGTGCTCGCGCTCGCCCCGACCCGCGAGCTCGCCCTCCAGGTGGCCGACGCCTTCGACAGCTACGCCAAGCATCTCGACGACGTCTCCGTGCTCGCGGTCTACGGCGGCTCCCCGTACGGCCCGCAGCTGGCCGGACTGCGGCGGGGCGCGCAGGTCGTCGTCGGCACGCCGGGCCGCGTGATCGACCACCTCGAGCGCGGCTCGCTGGACCTCTCCGACCTGCAGACCCTCGTGCTGGACGAGGCGGACGAGATGCTGCGCATGGGCTTCGCGGAGGAGGTGGACCGCATCCTCGCCTCCACCCCGGACACGAAGCAGACCGCGCTGTTCTCGGCCACCATGCCGCCGGCCATCCGCCGCATCTCCGCGCAGTACCTGAACTCCCCGGAGGAGGTGGCCGTGTCCCGCCAGTCCACGACGTCCGCCACCATCCGCCAGCGCTACCTGCAGGTGGGCCACCAGTACAAGCTCGAGGCCATGACCCGCATCCTCGAGACCGAGGACCACGAGGGCGTGATCGCCTTCGTGCGCACCCGTGCCGGCACCGAGGAGCTCGCCCAGAAGCTCACGCGCGCCGGGTTCAAGGCCGTCGCCATCTCCGGTGACATCGCCCAGAAGCAGCGCGAGAAGACCGTCGAGGACCTGAAGGCCGGCCGCGTGGACATCCTCGTGGCCACCGACGTCGCCGCCCGCGGCCTCGACGTCGAGCGCATCTCGCTCGTGGTCAACTACGACATTCCGCAGGACGCGGAGTCCTACGTGCACCGCATCGGCCGCACCGGCCGCGCCGGCCGGCAGGGCGACGCCGTGCTCTTCATGACCCCGCGCGAGCGCTTCCTGCTCAAGCAGATCGAGCGGACCACCCGCCAGCAGGTCGAGGAGATGGCCGTGCCCTCCGTCGCCGACGTCAACGCGGCCCGCAAGCGCCGCTTCGCCGACGGCATCACCCGCACCCTCGAGCGCGCCTCGGAGGAGGAGCTGGCGGTGTTCGGTGAGATCGTCGCCGCGTACGTCGACGAGCACGAGGTCGAGCCGGCGCGTGTGGCCGCCGCGCTGGGCATGATGGCCCAGGGCGGCCGCCCGCTGCTGGCCCGCGAACAGGAGATCCCGTCCGGCGGCGGCCGGGGCCGCAAGGACCGCGACGGCGGTCGCGAGGGTGGGCGCGACGGCGGCCGTGAGCGCGGCGCGAGCGACGGCCGCGGCTCGCGTGGCCCGGCCCGGGAGCCCGCGGCCGGCAACGCGACGTACTGGATCGCCGTCGGCCACCAGGACCGTGTGCGGCCGGGCAACATCGTGGGCGCGCTGGCGAACGAGGTGGGCCTGCCCGCCTCGGCCATCGGCGCGATCGACCTGCGTGGCAACCACTCGCTCGTCGAGCTGCCGGCAGACCTGACCTCGGCCCAGCTCGAGGCCGCGGCCAACGCCGAGATCAACGGCCGTCGCCTCGGCCTGCGCAAGGACACCGGCCGCCCGACCCGCGCCGAGCGCGACGGCGAGGACCGCGGTGAGCGCCGCGGCGGCTTCTGCAAGGACCGCGGCGAGCGCGGCGAGCGCGGCGGCTTCCGCGGGGACCGCGACGGCGGCCAGCGCGGCGGGTACCGCAAGGACCGGGACGACCGCGGCTCCCGCGAGGATCGTGGCGGCTTCCGCAAGGACCGGGACGACCGCGGCTTCCGCGGCGACCGCGGGGGACGCCCCGGCGGCCGCAAGCCCCGCTGGGGCGCCCAGGAGCGCTCGGATCGGGGCGCCCGCCGCTGATCCGGCCGGGGTGCCGACCCCGCCGGAGGCCGTGACCGGGGCCGATTTTGCATCGGCCCCGGGGCCCTGGTAGAGTCTCACCTCGTTGCCCCGATAGCTCAGTGGTAGAGCGCCATCTTGGTAAGATGGAGGTCCCGGGATCGATTCCCGGTCGGGGCTCTGACATGAGAGCCCGCCCTCGCGGCGTGAAAACCGTGAGTGCGGGCGTTCTCGTGTCGTGGCGGCGTAGCTCAGCTGGTTAGAGCGCACGACTCATAATCGTGAGGTCGGGGGATCGAGTCCCCCCGCCGCTACGGAATCGGACGGACCCGGTCACCTCCTCGGAGGGGCCGGGTCCTTTCGCGTTCCGGGGCCCGTCCGTCGCCCCGGTAGCCTGGCGGGCATGTCCACGCGTCGCCCCGCCCGCCAGCCCGCCCGCGGCACCACCGCGCCCCGCGGCTTCGTCTCCCCGTGGGAGCACGGCTCCCGGCTGTACCGGACCCTCGTGCTGACCGGCTCCGCGCTGTTCCTCGTCGGCATCGTGCTGGCCGTCGTCGGCGGCACCAGCGGGCGCCTCGCCGTCTCCGGGGCGGCCCTGGGCGTGCTCGGCGCGGGCGTCGCCGTGCACCTGTCCGCCCAGCTCGTGCGCTTCCGCCAGGCCGCCCGCCGGCAGGGGGAGCGGCGCCCCGGCCGTTAGGCTGGACGGCAGCCGAGAACCGTCCCGCAGGAGGCCCGAGTTGAGCGTGAACCCCGACGTCGCCGGGCGGAGCTATCCGCCCGCGCCCCCCTTCCAGGTCGGCCGGGAGGCGGTCCGCGCCTTCGCCGAGGCCGTGCAGGCCCAGCATCCCGCGCACCACGACGTCGCGGCCGCCCGGGCCCTGGGGTACGCCGACCTGGTCGCCCCCCCGACCTTCGCCGTCGTCATCGCCCAGCGCGCCGAGGCCGCCGTCGTCGCCGATCCCGAGCTGGGCATCGACTTCTCGCGCGTGGTCCACGCGGACGAGCGCTTCGTCCACCACCGCCCGCTGGTGGCCGGGGACGAGGTCGTGGCGACCGTGCGGGTCGAGGCCGTGAAGGCCCTCGGCGGCAACCGCATGGTCACCACCGTCACCGAGATCGCGGATCTGGACGGCGCGGCCGTCTCCACCGTCATGTCCACCCTGCTGGTCCGGGGAGAGGAGTCCTGATGAGCACCGCCCCCCGCCTGTCCGACCTCGCCCGGGGCGAGGTGGTCGGCACGCGCACCGTCACGTTCACCCGCGCCGACCTCGTCGCCTACGCGGGTGCCTCCGGCGACCGCAACCCGATCCACTGGTCCCCGACGTTCGCCGAGCACGTCGGCCTGCCCGGCGTCATCGCCCACGGGATGCTCACCATGGGCGCGGCCGTGCAGCTCGTCTCGGACTGGGCGGGCGACCCGGGCGCCGTCGTCGACTACCAGACCCGCTTCACCGGCATGGTGCCCGTCGCGGACACCACGGTCCGCACGGACGACGACGGCGCGCCCGTCCCCGGCGCCACGCTCGAGGTCGTCGGCACGGTCGGCGCCGTGGACGAGGCCGCCGGGACCGTGCGGATCGACCTGAACGTCACCAACCCGGACGCGGCGAAGCCGCGCGTGCTGACCAAGGCGCAGGCCGTGGTCCGTCTGGCCGACCCCGTGGGGGAGAGCGCGTGAGCGAGCGGCTGGCGGACCACACCACCACCCGCGTCGGCGGGCCTGCGCGCGCGTGGGTCACCGCGCGCACCGAGGCTGAGGCGATCGAGGCCGTGCGCGCCGCCGACGCGGCGGGCGAGCCCCTGTTCGTCCTCGGCGGCGGTTCCAACACCCTCATGGCGGACTCCGGCTTCCCCGGCACCGTCGTGCGGCTGGCCTTCGAGGGCATCGGGGTGCTGGACGGGCCGGTGCCCGGCGAGGGTGAGGCGCCGCCCGTCGGCGACGGGGCCCGGCTCGCGGGCCACGAGGGGGAGGCCGTCGTCGTGCGGGTCGCGGCGGGCCATCCGTGGGACGACGCCGTCGCATGGACCGTGGCGCACGGGCTCGGCGGGATCGAGGCGCTCTCGGGCATCCCGGGCTCGGCCGGCGCGACGCCCGTGCAGAACGTCGGCGCGTACGGTGCGGACGTCTCGCAGGTGCTCGTCGCCCTGCGCGCGTGGGACCGGGAGGCGGGGGACGTCGTCGAGCTGACGCCCGCGGATTTGCGCCTCGGCTACCGCGACTCCGTGATCAAGCGCTCCATGCTGGAGACCGGCGCGCCGAGTCCCCGGTGGATCGTGCTCTCGATCGACCTGCGGCTGCGTCGCGCCTCCTCCGACGCCGAGCCGACGGCGCCGGTCCGCTACGGGCAGCTGGCGGCCGCGCTCGACGTCGAGGAGGGCGCCCATGCCCCGCTCGCGGTGGTCCGCCGCGAGGTGCTGGCCCTGCGGGCCGCCAAGGGGATGGTGTCCGACCCGGCGGACCCGGACACGTGGTCCACGGGCAGCTACTTCACGAACCCGATCGTGCCCGCGTCCGTGCGGGCCTCCCTGCCCGAGGGCGCCCCGGCGTTCGCCGCCGGGGAGGCCGAGGACGGGACGCCGCTCGTGAAGCTCTCGGCGGCCTGGCTGATCGATCGCGCGGGCTTCGCGAAGGGCTTCGGGCTGCCCGAGGTCGGGCCCCGCGAGGGCGGTCCGGACGGCCGCGGAGTCGACGGCACCGGCCTGGCCGGGGGCCGCGCGTCGGTGTCCACGAAGCACACCCTCGCCATGACCAACCGCGGCGACGCGAGCACCGAGGACGTCCTGACGATCGCGCGCACCGTGCGCGACGGTGTGCGCGAACGCTTCGGCGTCGAGCTGCACCCCGAGCCGATGATCATCGGCACCAGCCTCTGACCCCCCTCCACTTTCGTTCGGGAAACGGCGCCCCCAGGAGTGCTTTCGTTCGGGAAACGGCGCCCCGAGGCGGCCCGAACGACAACGCGCGAACACCCGCCGTTTCCCGAACGAAAACGGGGGCCGGGGTCCGGGGTCCGGTGCGGGGCCGGGTCCCCGCGCGCGCCGCGGCGCCGGCGTCGCGGCTCAGAGGTTGCCGGTGGCGATCATCAGCATGCGACGCACGGGCTCGGCCGCACCCCACAGCAGCTGGTCGCCGACGGTGAACGCCGAGAGGTACTCGGGACCCATGTTGAGCTTGCGCAGCCGGCCGACGGGGATCTGCAGGGTGCCGGTCGCGGCGATCGGGGTCAGGTCGGTGACCGTGGCCTCCTTGGTGTTCGGCACCACCTGCACCCACTCGTTGTCCGCGGCGATGATCTGCTCGACCTCGTCCAGCGGCACGTCCCGGGTGAGCTTGAGGGTGAGGGCCTGCGAGTGGGAGCGCATCGCGCCGATCCGCACGCACAGCGAGTCGAACGGGATCCGGTCCGCCCCGGTCAGTCCGAGCACCTTGTTGGTCTCGTCGTAGGCCTTGCGCTCCTCGCGGGAGACGCCGTCGCCCAGGTCGGAGTCGATCCAGGGGATCAGCGAGCCGCCCAGCGGCACGCCGAACTGCGTCGAGTCCAGGCCGTCGCGCTGCAGCTCGATCACCTTGCGGTCGATCTCGAGGATCGCCGACGCCGGATCGGCCAGCTCGGCCCGCACCGCGCCGCCCAGCTCGGCGTACTGGGTGAGCAGCTCGCGCATGTGCCGGGCACCGCCGCCGGAGGCCGCCTGGTAGGTCATGGCGGTGCCCCACTCGACCAGGCCCGCCTTGAACAGGCCACCGAGGCCCATGAGCATGCAGGAGACGGTGCAGTTGCCGCCGATGAAGTCCTTCGTCCCGTTCGCCAGGGCGGCGTCGATCACGCCGCGGTTCACGGGATCCAGTGCGATCACGGAGGTGTCCGCCATGCGCAGGGTGGAGGCGGCGTCGATCCAGATGCCGTCCCAGCCGGCGGCGCGCAGCTTCGGGTACACGGCCTGCGTGTAGTCCCCGCCCTGCGCGGTGAGGATCACGGGCAGGGCCTTGAGCGCGTCCACGTCGTACGCGTCCTGGAGCACGCCCGGGTCACCGGCCATGCCCTCGAGCACGGGCGCGGGACCGCCGGCGTTGGACGTGGAGAAGAAGACGGGATGGATACGGGCGAAGTCGCCCTCCTCGGCCATGCGCTGCAGGAGGACGGACCCCACCATGCCGCGCCAGCCGACCAGGCCCACGGTGGGCACGGCGGCCGCGTCGGGGGCGTTCACAGATGCGGGGGCAGCGGAAGTCATGCCCTCCAGGCTAGCGGCCCTGCTGCGCGCGCTTCCGCTTGTTCCACGCGATGAGACCGCCCACGGCGAACACCTGGGTCAGCACGAGCAGGAACACCAGCCCGGCGATGGTCTTGCCCTGCAGCACGAGGATCAGCCCGAACACGGCGCACACGAACGCCAGCACGGGCAGGACGACGAGCGCGAGGAACGAGACCGCCTGCGGGGAGAGCAGACGCTGGTCGGAGTCGGTCGGGGCCATGTCAGTCGCGTTCCCATCGTTCGAAGCGGTGGCGCGGGCCGGAGGCGGAGTCCAGCCACGCGTCGGGGGCGGGCTCGACGGCGGTGCGCCGCCAGCGGGCGTCGAGCAGCGGGGCGTGCGTGTCGCCGTCGACGTCGGCGTCGATCACGGTCACCTCGGCGCGCGAGGCCACGTCGAGGGCCTGCTCGTAGAGCGTCGCCCCGCCGATCACCCACACGGTGTCACAGCCGTCGGCCTCGGCCGCGGCGGCCAGGGCCGCCCCGAAGTCAGGCACGACGACGGCGCCCGCGGCCCGCAGCTCCGCGCCGGCCTCCTCGGTGGCCGTCAGGGTGCGGGAGACCACGATGTTCGTGCGCCCGGGCAGCGGGCGGAAGCGCGCCGGGAACGACTCCCACGTGCGCCGGCCCATGATCACGGGGTGGCCGTGCGTGTGGGCCCGGAAGTGGGCGAGGTCCTCGGGGACGTGCCACGGCATGGTGCCGTCGCGGCCGATGACGCGCTCGGGGGTCTGGGCCCAGATCATGGCGATCACGGGCTCGGTGGGACGGGTGGCCCGGCTCATGGGGTCGCTGCGCATCCTCGGCTCAGACGGCGATCGGCGCCGTGATGGTGGGGTGGTGACGGTAGTCGAGGACCTCGAAGTCGTCGTAGTCGTAGTCGAAGATCGACGCGGGGGTGCGCCGCAGCCGCAGCCGCGGGTACGGGTACGGCTCGCGGGAGAGCTGCTCGCGCACCTGCTCCTCGTGGTTCGCGTAGATGTGCACGTCCCCGCCGGTCCACACGAACTCGCCGGGCGTCAACCCGGTCTGCTGCGCGACCATCACCGTGAGCAGCGCGTACGAGGCGATGTTGAACGGCACGCCGAGGAACAGGTCCGCCGAGCGCTGGTAGAGCTGGCATGAGAGCCGCCCGGGGGCGCCGTCCTGACCGGGGGAGACGTAGAACTGGAACAGCGCGTGGCACGGCGGCAACGCCATCTCGTCCACCTCGGCGGGGTTCCACGCGGTGACGATGTGCCGGCGCGAGTCGGGGTTCGTCCGGATCTGCTCCACGACCTTGGCGATCTGGTCGATGTGGCCCCCGTCCGGGGTGGGCCACGAGCGCCACTGCACGCCGTAGACGGGGCCGAGCTCGCCGTCCTCGTCCGCCCACTCGTTCCAGATCCGCACGCCGCGCTCCTGGAGCCACCGCACGTTCGAGTCCCCGCGCAGGAACCACAGCAGCTCGAGCGCGACCGACTTGAAGTGCACGCGCTTGGTCGTGATCAGCGGGAAGGACTCGGCCAGGTCGAAGCGCAGCTGGCGGCCGAACACGCTGCGCGTGCCCGTGCCGGTCCGGTCCGTCTTGACGGCCCCGTGGGCCATCACGTCGGCGAGGAGGTCCTCGTAGGGGGTGGGGATGCTCACCCGGTCCACTCTAGCGATCCGAGCGGACGCGCTGAGCGTCGTCGACGGCCCGGCGGAGGCGGGTACCGGCAGGGCAGGGCCCCGCCCCCGGTCAGCCGTGGAAGACCATGTCCTGGTACTCGGGGTAGCGGCGCAGGTAGTCCTCCACGTAGGAGCACTCGGGCACGATCCGGTCACCCTCCGCGCGCAGCCGGTCCAGGACCATGGTCACGAGGGCGCGGGCATAACCGCGGCGGCCAAACTGCTCGTCGATGATGGTGTGCTGCAGGCGCAGGACCACGGTGTCCTCGCCGTCCGCGCCGCGCACGGTCTCCTGGTCGTAGCCGAGGAACCCGATGAAGGTCCCGTCCTGGCGCAGCTCGAAGCGCTGACGGTCCGGGTCCCGGGTCACCGTGAGGCGCTCGTGGACGATCTTCTCGGGCTGGCTCTGGGCGGCGGTGTTCTCCATGACCCGAGCCTAGGGCCGGGGGCGGGCCCGCTCAACGGTGGCCCGGTCGTGCGGGCCGAGGCCGGCGCGGGCGGCTCAGTCGTCCCAGGGGTCGTAGACCTCGACGGCCACCACGTCGCCGTCGAGGTCGAGCGCGCGGTGCGCCACCAGCACAGCGCCGGGCCGCAGCCACGGATCCTCGGTCGGCAGGGCCCGCAGCACGCGGTCCGCCTGGCCGGCGGCCGCGTCCTCGACCACCTCGAACAGGGTCGGCAGCACCGGCCGGTGCGTGCACACGACCAGCGGCCGGGAGCGGCCCATGAGCTCGGCCATCACCTTGCGGGTCTTCTTGGGCTTCTCCCGGGCCGTGGTCTCCGTGAACGCGCCCTTGGTCTTCAGCGGCAGCCGGCTGGACTTCACGAGCGGGGCCAGCGTCTCCACGCAGCGGCGCCACGGGGAGGAGACCAGCCGCTCCGGCCGCCAGGCCGACACGAGGCCCTCGACGGCGAGCGCCTGCCGCCGGCCCGTCGCCGCCAGCGGGCGCTCCTGCTCGGCGCGGGACCACGAGGAGCGGGGCTTGGCCTTGGCGTGGCGCAGCACCAGCAGCGGCACGGTCCGCAGGCGCCCCCGGGAGGCGGCACGCAGCAGCAGGTCGAGCGGTTCGTGATCCGAGTCGTTCGTCAGCAGCCGCCGGGCCTCGTCCGGCCCGACCCAGCGGACCTCGTCCACCTCGTCGCCGTCGGGGAGGGCGCGCTGGCCGTCGACCTCGGCGGCCCAGTACCAGACCTCCTTGCTCTGACGTACGCCCCGCTTGCCGGGCACCTCGTACGCGGTCACGCACAGCGGGATGCCCGGCCGCAGCTCCAGGCCGACCTCCTCGCGCAGCTCGCGGACCGCGCACTCCGGCAGCGTCTCACCCGGATCGAGCTTGCCCTTGGGCCACGACCAGTCGTCGTAGCGGGGCCGGTGGATCACCATCACCTCGAGGCCGCCGGGCACGCGGCGCCACGGCAGCATGCCGGCGGCCAGCACCTCGGCGCGGGGGCCTTCCGAGGCGCGGTCCTCCGTGGACCAGCGGGCGACGCGGTCGGCGTGGGACGAGGGCATGGGGCGGGTTCCTCTCGGGGTGCGGCGGCCGCGACGACTGCTGGGGCAGGGCACGGGGCGTGGCCGACCCCACGGGGGCCGGCCTCACCAGGATACGAGGCCGCCGGGATGTGCCCGGCCGGCCCCCGCCCGAGGGTCTCAGGGGCGGCGGTACTGGGCGTCGGCGGCGAACAGCTCGAAGCCGAGGGACGCGTAGAGCGCGACGGCGGCCGTGTTGTCCGCGTCCACGTACAGGTCCACGACGTCGACTCCCTGTTCCGCCATCCGGTGCAGCCCCGCCAGCGTCAGGGCCCGACCGAGGCCGAGGCCCTGGGCGTCGGGGGAGACGCCCACGGCGTACACCTCCCCGACGCGCGGGCCGTCGGCTCCGGCATCCGGCTCCACCTTCGTCCAGTGGAAGCCGAGCAGCCGCCCGTCCGCCTCGCGGGCGGCGAGCAGGAGGCCGTCGGCGTCGAACCAGTCCTCCGCCATGCGGTCGTCGAGGTCGGCGCGGGTCAGGCTGCCCTGTTCGGGGTGGTCCGCGAAGGCGGCGGCGTTCACGTCCAGCCAGGCCTGCTCGTCCTGGCCGGGGACGAAGCCGCGCAGGGCCACCCCGTCGGCGAGCCGCACCTCCGGCAGGGCCGCGAGCGCCGCGTGCGACAGGCGCATCCGGCGCAGCTCGCGGACGGGCTCGAGGCCGTGCCGCCGGGCGAGCCGGACCGCCCCCGGGAGCATGCCGTGGGCCCAGACGCTCGTGGTCTCCTCCCGCGCCAGGTCCCGGACCGCGGCGGCCGCGGCCTCGGCCAGGGCCGACCCCCGGCCGGTGCGGCGTGCGGCCGGGTCGACGACGAGCTCGAGCACCGCCGCCGCGCCCTCGGGCACGAGCACGGCCGCCCCGTCGATCGCGCCGTCCGGGCCCCGGGTGGCCCCCCACCAGAGCTGCCCGCCGCGGGCGAGCAGCACGCGCGTCTGGTCCGACAGCGGGGGATGACCGTCCGCCGCCCCGGCGCGGTCGGCCAGGTCCAGGACGGCGCTCGCCTCCTCCGGGCGCGGGGTGACGACGCGCGGCATGCCGTCAGCGTCGGAGGTCGTGGGGGTGGGGTGTTCGGCCATGCCGGCCACCCTACGGAAGGAGGACGGTGGCCCGCGAGGTGCGCCCCGCCGTCGCCCGCCCAGGGCCGAGCCGGTGCGCACCTGGCAGGATGGGGCAGGTGATGCGCTTGTCCATGGCCCTGAGTGCGGCCGTCGCCGCCCTCGTCCTGGGCGGTGCCGCGCTGCTGGGCCCGGTCCCCGCCGCCCTCGCCGCCGCCGTCGTGATCCTGGTCATCGCCTGGGGCTGGCCGCGGCAGATGGGGGCGCCCGCGCGCCTCTCGCTCAGCGTCACCCTGGCCGTCGCCGGGGCCGTCGCGGTGCTGCTCATGCTGCTGTGGCCGCCGCTCGAGGACGGGCGCAGCGGGGCCTGGACGCTCTTCGAGCCGCTCGCCGTCGTCGTCGCCTGGAGCACCATGGCCTCGTTCGTCGTCCAGCTGGTGCGCGGGACCGGCCGGCCGCTGCGCCTCGAGTCCACCGTCGCCACGATGGGCGGGGCGTTCATGGCCGTCGTGACGGCGTGCTGGGTGGCCGTCTCACGTTGGACCGACACCCCCGCGGTCGCCGGGCTGGTCATCACGCTGGCGGTCACGGTGGCCGCGGTCTGCCTCGTCGGCCTCACCCCGTGGATGCAGGGCCGGCCGGGGGTCCTGGCGCTCGTCGTCATCCCCCTCGGCACGGTGCTCGCGTGGCCCGTCTCGGCGCTGGCCGGCGTGGGCACCCGGGACCGGCCGGCCGTCACGGCCGCGGCGCTCGCGGTGGCCGTGCTCGTGTCCCTGACCGCCGCCACGGCGCCGTCGTCGCGACCCCGGCCCGAGGACCGGCCGGTGGGCACCACCCTGCGCCCGCGCCGGGCGGGCTATGCCCTCGCGTTGGCGCCCGTGGGCGCGGCCGGCGTCGTGGCGCACGTCATGGTGGGCTTCCTGGCCTGACAGGTCGGGCCCGCTCGGTAGGATGTCCCGCATGGATACCCTTCTTGCGCTCGAGATCTTCTTCCTGGCCCTCGTGGTCCTGGCCGGCCTGGGCATGGCCGCCGTCGCCGCGGTCGTCATCAGCGGCCTCTTCAAGGGCCAGCGCTGAGGACGCGCGGCCCGCTGTCGGGCCGCGCCGTGATCTGCCATGGCGACTGAACTCCCGTACGACCTCACCCCCGAGCTCGCGCCCCTGTCCTGGCTCATCGGCAGCTGGGAGGGCCAGGGCCGCCTCGGCGACGGCTCCGCCGGCACCGAGATCTTCTACCAGCGGGTGGACTTCACCGAGCATGGTCTGCCGTTCGTCGAGTACCGCGCGGAGTCGTGGCTGTGCGAGGCGGACGGCACGCTGCTGCGTTCGCTGACCGTGGAGTCCGGCTTCTGGCAGGTGGACCGGGCGCGGCGCGACGGCGACGTCGGCCCCGGCATGCGCCCGGCGGACATCGTCCCCGCGTTCCGCTCCGCCGAGGACGTCGAGCGGCTGCGCGCCGGCGACGAGGGCTTCGGCCTGACCGCCACCATCACGCATCCGGGCTCGCTGTCCGAGCTGTACTACGGCCGCATCAAGGGCCCGCAGCTGCAGCTGGCCACGGACGCGGTCCTGAGTGGCTCCGCCGCCGGCCCGTACCACCGGGCCACCCGCATGGCCGGTCTCGTGAACGGGCAGCTGTTCTGGCGCTGGGACGTCGCGGACGCCGCGGGCGCCGAGCTCGAGGCGCACGCCTCCGCCATCCTGGACCGCATGCCGAGCGCGGCCGAGGGTCGGCTCGCCCCGGGGGCCGAGCGTCCTCGCGGGGCTCGCGGGGAGCAGTCGTGACAGCCTCCCGCAGCCCGCTGTTGGACCTGGCCGTGGCCGAGCCGCAGGGGCCGGCCGGCGGCGTCGTCGAGGGCCTCGGCCCGGACGCCGGCGTCGCCGCGCACTACGGTCGCCCCCTGCCCGAGCAGCGCGCCCTCGCCCGGGGCCGCGCCCTGGTGGACCTCTCCCACCGGGCCGTGCTCTCCGTGTCCGGCCCGGACCGGCTGAGCTGGCTGCACACGCTCGGCACGCAGCACGTCGAGACGCTGCCCCCCGGCACGAGCACCGAGATCCTCTTCCTCGACGTGCAGGGGCGGATCGAGCACGCCGCCCACCTGCTCGAGGACGGCGCCGCGGCCTGGCTCGTCACGGACCGCGAGGACGGCCCGGGCCTCGCCGCGTGGCTCACCTCGATGCGCTTCTCCCACGACGTCACGCTGCGGGACCACACCGGGGCGGTCGCCGTCGTGGGCGCCACCGCGCCCGTGCCCGGCTGGGAGGACCGCACCGTGTGGCTGGACCCGTGGCCGCGCGTCGGGGCGGGCGGCTGGGCCTACACGGCCGATCCGGATCCGGCGACCCACCCGGGTGCGGACTGGTCCTGGCGCGAGTACCTCGTCACCCGGGCCGACCTCGAGGCCACCGTCCGCGCGCTCGGCACGGGCGTGCTCGCGGGCTGGTCCCTGGCGGGCACGACGGCGGCCGAGGCGCTGCGCATCGAGGCCGGCCGCCCCCGCCGGGCCCTCGACGTGGACGACCGCGCGATCCCGCACGAGCTGGACCTGCTGCGCACCGCCGTGCACCTCGAGAAGGGCTGCTACCGCGGTCAGGAGACCGTGGCGCGCGTGCACAACCTGGGCCGCCCGCCCCGCCGCCTCACCCGCCTGCTCCTGGACGGCTCCGTCCACGCGCTCCCCGAGCACGGTGCCCCCGTGATCCTCCGGCCGGCCGAGGACACGCCCGAGGCCCGCGCCGCCGCCCGTCCGGTGGGGACGGTCACCGCCGCGGCCCAGCACCATGAGGCGGGCGCCGTCGCCCTGGCGCTGCTCAAGCGCACGGTGCCCGTGGACGCCGAGCTGCTGGTCCGCGAGGACGCTCCCGGCGAGGACGGTGCCGCCGAGGGCGGCTGGATCGCCGCGAGCCAGGAGCCGCTCGTGTCCCCGGACGCCGGGCAGGTCGTCGGCCGACCGCGCGGCGTGGGCCGCCTGCGCTGACCGACTCGCCGGCTCAGTCCAGCGCGAGGACGGTCCGCGTGCCCGCCGCCTCCAGCCCGACGGCGATCGCCACGTGGTGCGCGGCCGTGTGGCCCGCCGGCACCTCGGCGAACGGCAGCAGCCCCTCCAGCGCCGCCCGGTCCATCGCCACGGCCACCGCGTAGCGGCCGAGCCCACGACCGCGCAGCCGCGGTGGGGTGAGGGTGCCCAGCGAGGCCAGCACGCCGCCCGTCACGCGATGCCCCGCCGCCGCCACCGCGGCTTCGATCGCCCGTCCCGCGCCGTCGTCGGGAACGAGCGCGACCGAGGACTCCCAGGAGGGGACACCCGCCTCGGCCACGTCGTCTGCGGGGGCCTGCGCGACCACGGCGTGGACGTGGGCGGGGTCGTCGGACACGTTGACGGTGCGCGAGGGGTCGACCGGCGGCGGTTCCTCGGCGGCGTAGAGCGTGAACTCGCCGCGGGAGCGCACGGCCTCCCCGGCGGCGGCGCGCACCGCCGTCCGCAGCAGGGCCGACTCCACGCCCAGCGCCTCGGCGGGCACGCCGCGGCAGGCACGCGTGAACCACGCCGGCCCCGCCACGACGGTGGCCCAGGGCAGGGCCAGCACCTCCGCCTCGGCGACGCCCTGCCGGGCCACCTCGATGCGGCGCGGCTCGGCGCCCGCCGCCGGGGCGTCGCCGGGCAGGAGCGCGGTGTCGGGCAGGCCGAGCCGACGCGCCAGCCCGAGGGCCAGCACGCCGACGGCGGGGTGGTCGGGTCTCACCGGCCGAACAGGATCTTCGCCTCGTCGTAGCGCGAGACCGGCACCTTCTTGAGGCCCTTGAGGGCGGCGCTCATGGGGATGGAGATGATCTCCGTGCCGTTGGCCGCCACCATCTGTCCCCAGCGGCGCTGGGCGACGAGGTCGACGGCGCCCATGCCGAAGCGCGTGGAGAGCACGCGGTCCGTGGCGGTGGGGGCGCCGCCGCGCTGGATGTGGCCCAGGATGGTGCTGCGCGTCTCGATGCCCGTCATCTCCTCGATCTCGCGGGTCACCCACTCGCCGATGCCGCCCAGACGCGGCCGGCCGGACGCCTCGACCCCGGCCTCGGCCAGCGGATCGTCGTGGCCCTCGGGGACGAAGCCCTCCGCCACCACGACCAGCGGGGAGCGACCGCGGTCGTGGACCTGCTGCACCCACTCGGCGACCTGGGACATCGGGGTGCGGACCTCGGGGATGAGGATCGCGTGGGCGCCGGCGGCCATGCCCGAGTGCAGGGCGATCCAGCCGACGTGGCGGCCCATGACCTCGGCGACCATGCAGCGGTGGTGGGACTCGCCCGTGGTGCGCAGCCGGTCCATGGCGTCCGTGGCGATCTGCACGGCCGTGTCGAAGCCGAACGTGTAGTCGGTGCCCTGCAGGTCGTTGTCGATCGTCTTGGGCACGCCCACGATCGGCAGCCCGTCCGCGGCCAGGCGGTTCGCGCCGGCCAGGGTGCCCTCGCCGCCGATCGCGATGACGGCGTCGATGTCCAGCTCGCGCAGGTTGCGGAGCATGTTCTCCGGGCCGCCGCCCTCCGCGTTGTAGGGGTGCGTGCGGGAGGTGCCGAGGATGGTGCCGCCGGTGCGGGCCAGGCCGCGCACGCGGGAGCGGGGCAGGTCCTCGACGTCCTTCTCGATCAGGCCGGACCACCCGTTGCGGATGCCCACCATCTCCATGTCGTACGACTTGATGCCGTGCAGGACGGCGGAGCGGATGACGGCGTTGAGGCCGGGGCAGTCGCCTCCGGAGGTGAGCATTCCGACGCGCATGGGGGTCCTCTCGGGCGTTCTCGTGGGGGTCGGCACCACCCTAGGCGTGCCCGCCGCGTCGCGTCAGGGGACGGGCGACGGGCGGCGGGTCAGCCGAGGGCCACGAGGACGGCGACCTGGAGGGCCGTCGCACCCACGAGGATGCCGCTCGCCGGGCCGAGGGTGCCGGGACGACGGCCGCTGAGCAGAGCGCCCAGCAGGACGGGGGCGATCACCGCGAGCGCGGCCACGAGCATCGGCACCGCCAGCAGCGTGGGGGTCGGACCGACACCGAGCAGCAGGCTGATCCCGAGGGCGGCGAGCGCGGCGAGGACGGCCCCGGCGTAGGTGGCGGCCTGCGCGATCGGCCCGAGGCGCGGCTTCGCGGCCGTGGCTGCGGACCCCGAGCCGGTCGGGGCGGTGGCTGCCCGGGGGGCCTCCTCGGCCAGGCGCGCCGCGGCTCGCCGCTCGCGGGAGTGGACGTGGTCGCGCCAGGTGCCGGTCGCGGGGTCGATCCATTCGGGGTGGAAGCCGTGCGGGTCGGTGACCTCGGCCGCCCGCTCGCGCGGACCTCCGCCGACGTACCAGGCCGGGCGCGGCACGGCGTGGCTGGGCTGGTCGGCGTCGGGGGCCCGGCCCGGGGCCACGCGGGCCTGCGCCCGGCCGTCCCAGCGGGTCACGAGCCACCAGACGAGCACGGCCAGCGCGCCCAGGCCCAGGAGGGAGCCGGGGCCGCCCACGGCCGGGGCGATGAGGGTGAACCCGGCGCCGAGCAGCAGGTTGAGGGCGCCGATCGCCCCGATCACGCCGATGGCCACGGTGGCGTCCTGCCACTCCCTGCGGCGCAGGCGGCCGAACTGCACGCGTCCGTCGGCGTCGGGGAGCACGGCCCAGGCGGCCGCGTAGGCCAGCAGGCCCAGGCCCGCGGAGACCATGCACACGGCGACGAACACGCCGCGGGCGAGCAGCGGGTCGATGCGGTAGCGCTCGGCCACCCCGCCGAGCACCCCGCCGACCCACGAGGCCGGCGAGCGGCGCACGCCCCAGCTCAGGACGGCGCGGCGCAGCCAGCCCGGCAGGGCGTCCAGTCCGTCGGGGCCGGTCTCGCCCGAGGCGGCTCCGTCGGGGGCGACGTGGGGGCCGGGGCCGGTGAACGGGTCGTGTGTGCTCGTCATGTCTCCATCCTCGTCCGCCTGCGGCCCCCGCCCATCCGGGAACTCCCGGAATCCTCCCCGGATGTGCCGCCCCGTCCGACACGGCAGGATGGGGGCATGCCCACCCCGTCCGCGCCCGCGCCGGCCCCGCGTCCGCCGTTGATGCGGCACGGGGCCGACCGTCCGGTGTCCGGCGTCGCCGCGGGGCTCGCCCGGCACCTCGGGATGCCCGCCGGCCGCGTCCGCGCGGCCCTGGCGCTGCTGAGCCTGCTGGGCGGCGCGGGCCTGGCCCTGTACGTGTGGCTCTGGCTGCTCATGCCGGAGGAGGGTCCGGACGGCGCCCCCGCCGCCGACGCCCCCACCCTGCGTGGTCGCGCCCCCGAGGTGCTCGAGCGGGTGCGCGAGGGCGGCTGGCCGGTGCTGCTGGCCGCCGTGGTGCTCGGCGTGGGCGTGCTGACCGTCGCGGACGGCCTCGGCCTCACCGTCGACTGGGCGCTCGTGGGCCCGGTGGCCGTCCTCGTGATCGGCCTCGGCCTGGCCTGGATGCAGCTCGACCTGGCGGGCGGGCCCCGGGCCGGGCGGAGCGGACGACTGGTCCGCCTCGTGCTCGGCACGGCCCTCGTGCTGCTGGCGGTGCTGGCCATCGTCCTGGGCGCCGTGAGCTCGGGCGAGCTGTGGCGGGCTCTGCTGGCCGCCGTCGCGATGCTCGCCGGCGCGGCGCTGGTGGCCATGCCCTACGCCCTGGCCTGGCTGCGCCGACGCGACGCGGAGCGGACCGCGTTCGCGGTGCAGGCCCAGCGCGCCGAGATCGCGGCGCACCTGCACGACTCGGTGCTGCAGTCCCTCGCCCTCATCCAGCGGCGCGCCCAGGACGCGGACGTGGTGGCCCGGGTGGCCCGCGCCCAGGAGCGTGAGCTGCGTCAGTTCCTCGCCCTGGACTCCCGCGGCGGCCCGCACTCCCTGGCGGAGGCGCTCGACCAGCACGCCGCCGCCGTCGAGGACGCCCACGGGGCCCGGGTGGAGGTCGTGGCCGTGGGGCGGGCCGCGGGGGCGTGGCTCGAGCCGCTCGCGGCCGCGGCACGCGAGGCCATGCAGAACGCGGCCCGGCACGCCGGCGACGCGCAGGTCTTCGCGGAGGCCGGTGAGGACGACCGCGGCCGCACCGTCGCGGAGGTGTTCGTCCGGGACCGCGGCCCCGGCTTCGACCTGCCCACGGTCCCGGCCGACCGGCTCGGCGTGCGGGAGTCGATCCTCGGCCGCATGGGCCGTGCCGGCGGGACCGCCCGCATCCGGTCCGGCCCGGGCGGCACCGAGGTCCACCTGACGCTGGCCGAGCCCGAGGGTGCGCGAGCGCGCACCGGACAGGAGCACCCATGACCGACCCCGCCCCGCGCACGGCCGTCATCGTGGACGACCACGCGATCTTCCGCTCCGGCCTGCGCGCCGACCTGGACCCGGACCGACTGGCCATTCTCGGCGAGGCCGGGGACGTGGACGAGGCCGTCCGCGCCGTGCTGGACCTGGCGCCGGATGTGGTGCTGCTGGACGTGCACCTGCCCGGCGGGGCCGGCGGCGGGGGAGCGGAGGTGGCCGAGCGTGTCCTCGCGCGCCGACCCGCGCAGCGGTTCCTGGCCCTGTCCGTCTCGGACGCGGCCGAGGACGTCGTCGCCGTGATCCGTGCGGGGGCCCGCGGCTACATCACCAAGACGGCCTCCGGCGCGGAGGTGGCGGACGCGGCGGTCCGCGTGGCCGACGGCGACGCGGTGTTCTCGTCCCGGCTGGCCGGGTTCGTCCTCGACGCCTTCCGCGGCACGGCGCCCGCGCCCCCGCTCGTCCCCGCCGCGGCGACGAGCGGGGCTGCGGCCCCCGACGAGGACCTCGACCGGCTCTCGGCACGGGAGCGGGAGGTCATGCGGCTGATCGCCCGCGGCTACACCTACCGGGAGGCCGGGGCGGAGCTGTTCATCTCGGACCGCACGGTCGAGACCCACGTGTCCTCCGTGCTGCGCAAGCTCCAGCTCTCCAACCGCCACGAGCTGACCCGCTGGGCCGCGCGCCGCGGATACGCCTGAGCCCCGCGGCACGCGGCGTCGCGGGGCTCAGGGGTGGGGTGTGCGGCTCAGGCGCTGAGCAGGGCGCGGATGCGCTCGACGCCCTCGGCGAGGTCCGCATCGCCCAGCGCGTAGGACAGTCGCAGATAGCCGGACGGGCCGAACGCCTCGCCCGGGACCACGGCGACCTCCGCCTCGTCGAGGATGAAGGCGGCCAGCTCGGCCGACGTCGCGGGGGTGACGCCGCCGCGGTAGGTCTTCGCGAGCGCCTCCCGCACGTCCACGTACGCGTAGAACGCGCCCTGCGGGGTGGGGCAGTGGAAGCCCGGCACGGCGTCCATGGCTTCGACCATGGCCCGGCGCCGGCGGTCGAACGCCGTCTTCATCTCCGCCACGGCGTCCAACGGGCCGGCGATGGCGGCCAGCGCGGCCCGCTGCGACACGTTGGCCACGTTCGAGGTGGCGTGGGACTGCAGGTTCGTGGCGGCCTTGACCACGTCCAGCGGGCCGGCCATCCACCCGACGCGCCAGCCCGTCATGGCGTAGGTCTTGGCGACGCCGTTGAGGATCACGGACTGCTCCGCCAGCTCGGGCACGGCGCGGACGATCGAGGTGAACGGCATGCCGTCGTAGGTCAGGTGCTCGTAGATCTCGTCGGTGACCACCCACAGCCCCCGCTCCCGTGCCCACCGGCCGATCGCCGCCGTCTCCTCGGGGGAGTACACGGCGCCGGTGGGGTTGGAGGGGGAGACGAACAGGAGCACCTTGGTGCGGTCCGTGACGGCCTCGTCGAGCTGGTCCACGGTGACCTTGTAGCCCTGCTCGGGGCCGGCGAACACCTCGACCGGCACGCCGCCGGCCAGGCGGATCGCCTCCGGGTAGGTGGTCCAGTAGGGGGCGGGGACGAGCACCTCGTCCTGCGGGTCCAGCAGGGCGGCGAAGGCGTTGTACACGGCCTGCTTCCCGCCGTTGGTCACGAGCACCTGGGCGGCCTCGAGGGACACGCCGGAGTCGCGCAGCGTCTTGGCCGCGATCGCCTCGCGCAGCTCGGGCAGGCCGGCGGCGGGGGAGTAGCGGTGGTTCTTCGGGTCCCGGGCCGCGGCGACGGCGGCCTCCACGATGTAGTCCGGGGTGGGGAAGTCGGGCTCGCCGGCGCCGAAGCCGATCACCGGGCGCCCGGCGGCCTTGAGCTCCTTGGCGCGGGCGTCGACGGCGAGGGTGGCGGAGGGCGCGATGGCGGACAGACGGGCGGAGACGCGGCGGGCGGGCGCGGCCATGGGGACCTTCTTCGAGCTCGACGGGGAGGGCGGGGCGGAGCGGGGCTCCGTCCTGCCAGGGTACTGACTGCCCGGGGCCCGTTCGACTCCCGCCGCCCGATGGCGTATCCTGGATCTCCGGTACCGCGATCACGGTCGATCCCGCGAGGGTTCGGCCGGCTCCGTCGGTCCGAAGGGTAGTGGCGCAATTGGTAGCGCAGCGGTCTCCAAAACCGCAGGTTGCAGGTTCGAGTCCTGTCTGCCCTGCTCGATGCCGGGCCTCGTGCTCGGCATCGGACGTGTAGAAAGCGATTCGGCGATCCGACGAGTGAGGCCACGTGACTGAGATGGCGGCGAACGGCGGGGGGCCCGCCCCCACGCCGAGCAGGCAGCGTCGCGGGCTGTTCGCGCGGATCGCGCTGTTCCTGCGCCAGGTGGTGGACGAGCTCCGCAAGGTCGTCACCCCCACGAGCGAGGAGCTGCTGCGCACGACCGGAGTGGTGCTCGCCTTCGTGGCGTTCATGATCCTGCTGGTCATGGGGCTGGACTGGGTGTTCGGCACCGTGGCGGGTCTCCTGTTCGGCGCCGGCGGCCTCTGAGCCCGGCGCGGACGGTCCCGACGTCGCAGGACGCGTCCCCCGCACGCCCGTGAGGGCCCTCCCCGACGGCAGGGCCCGCCGTCCGTCAGCAGAAAGCAGGAACCGTGTCCGAGCAGGAACTGGATCGTCAGCCCGCCGAGGAGTCCGTCCCGATGTCGGAGGACGCCGTGGCCGAGGAGACCGCCGAGACCGCGCAGGACGCCGGCACGCCCGTCGAGGACGCCCTGGACGAGGTCGCCGGCAGCGGTGACGAGACCGCCGAGGCCACCGTGCAGGAGGCCGACCTGGCCGTCGCCGAGGGCGAGGACGCACCGACCCCCGTCGAGGAGCAGTCCGACGACGAGCCCGCCGTGGACCCCGCCGAGGAGCTGCGCACCCGCCTGCGCCGCCAGCCCGGCGACTGGTACGTCGTCCACACCTACGCCGGCTACGAGAAGCGCGTGAAGACGAACCTCGAGGCCCGCATCCTGACCCAGGACATGGAGGACTCGATCTACGAGATCGAGGTCCCCATGGAGGAGGTCGTGGAGATCAAGAACACCACGCGCAAGATCGTCTCGCGCGTGCGCATCCCGGGCTACGTGCTCGTCCGCATGGACCTCGACGACGCCTCGTGGGGCGTCGTGCGGCACACCCCGGGCGTCACGGGCTTCGTGGGCAACGACGCCCACCACCCGCAGCCGCTCAGCCTGGACGAGGTGTACGACATGCTCGCCCCGTCCGTGATCCAGGAGGCCGCCCGCGCCGCCGAGAAGGCCGGTCTGGCCGTCCCCGCCGCGGCCGAGTCCGGTGCGCCCGCCGCCCCCGCGATCCACGTGGACTTCGAGGTCGGCGAGTCGGTCACCGTCAACGACGGCCCGTTCGAGACCCTCCCGGCCACGATCTCCGAGATCAAGCCGGAGGCCCAGCAGCTCGTGGTGCTCGTCTCGATCTTCGAGCGCGAGACCCCCGTGACGCTGTCCTTCAACCAGGTGACCAAGGCCATCTGAGGACACCCGACGCTTCCGCACCGGGCCGGCCGCCTGCCGGCCCGGACGCGGCACCGGCCGCCGCGCCACGGCGGCCACCGCCCCCGGTGCGCTCCTGCGCCGAGGGTCCCCCAGTGAGAGAAGGATCCACTCATGGCTCCCAAGAAGAAGGTCACCGGTCTGATCAAGCTTCAGATCCAGGCCGGCGCCGCCAACCCGGCCCCGCCCATCGGCCCCGCCCTGGGCCAGCACGGCGTGAACATCATGGAGTTCTGCAAGGCGTACAACGCCGCCACCGAGTCGCAGCGCGGCAACGTGGTCCCGGTCGAGATCACCGTGTACGAGGACCGCTCGTTCACCTTCGTGACCAAGACCCCGCCGGCCGCCGAGCTCATCAAGAAGGCCGCCGGCGTCGCCAAGGGCTCCGCCACCCCGCACACGGCCAAGGTCGGCACGCTGACCCAGGCCCAGTGCGAGGAGATCGCCCAGACCAAGATGGAGGACCTGAACGCCAACGACGTGCAGGCCGCCGCCAAGATCATCGCGGGCACCGCCCGCTCGATGGGCATCACCGTCGAGGGCTGACGCCCACCCCCACCCCCTTCCAGTGGCAGGGCCGAGCGCGGTCCGCAGACCACGACTGCACAAGGAGAAGAACGCAGATGGCACAGCGCAGCAAGGCATACAAGGCGGCCAAGGCCGCGATCGGCGAGGATCTGTACTCGCCGGTGGAGGCGATCCGCCTCGCCAAGGAGACCAACCCCTCCAAGACCGACGCCACCGTGGAGGTGGCCCTCCGCCTCTCGGTCGACCCCCGCAAGGCCGACCAGATGGTCCGCGGCTCCGTGAGCCTGCCCCACGGCACCGGCAAGACCGCCCGCGTCGTCGTGTTCGCCACCGGTGACCGCGCCGAGGCCGCCCGCGCCGCCGGCGCGGACGTCGTGGGCGACGACGACCTGATCGCCCGGATCTCCGAGGGCTGGGTGGACTTCGACGCCGCCGTGGCCTCCCCGGAGCTCATGGGCAAGGTCGGCCGTCTGGGCAAGGTGCTCGGCCCCCGCAACCTGATGCCGAACCCCAAGACCGGCACCGTGACCCCGGACGTGGCCAAGGCCGTGGCCGACATCAAGGGCGGCAAGATCGACTTCCGCGTCGACAAGCACTCCAACCTGCACTTCATCATCGGCAAGACCTCCTTCGAGGCCAAGGCCCTGGTGGAGAACTACGCCGCAGCCCTCGAGGAGGTCCTGCGTCTGAAGCCGTCCTCCTCCAAGGGCCGCTACATCTCCAAGGCCACCGTGGCCACCACCTTCGGCCCGGGCGTGCCCATGGACCCGAACGTGACCTCGGTGGACTCCTCCGAGCTCTGAGCCACGCGGCCCCGGTGATCGGGGCCCACGACGTCGGCCGGTCGTCCCCGCAGCGGGGACGACCGGCCGGCGTCGTCCCGGGTCGATTTTGCGGGCCCGCCCCGGACGTGTACGCTGGTGCCTACCGAAGACCGCCGGTCGTGGTGCCCTGCCTCCGGGCAGAGCCCACCGAAGGATCTCCCTGACGGAGACGGCCCGCGCAGGTGAACGTGAGCCACGCTCGCATCCGCACGTCGACCCTCCGGGTCCGGCCGCGTCGATGCTCCTGCTGCGCCCCGTGCATCTGCACGGGGCGTTTTCTCGTCTCGGGGTGGCGGTTCCCACGCATCATCGAGAGGAGTGCCATGGCGACGTCCGCGAAGGAGTCGGCGGTGGCTGAGCTCACGGACCTGTTCCGTGAGTCCAGCGCCGCTGTTCTGACGGAATACCGTGGCCTGACGGTGACGGAGCTCAAGCAGCTGCGTGACTCCATCCGTCAGGACGCGACCTACGCCGTGGCGAAGAACACGCTGGCCGAGATCGCGGCCAAGGACGCCGGTCTGGAGGGCCTCGAGGCTCACCTGTCCGGGCCCACCGCGATCGCGTTCGTGACCGGAGACCCGGTCAACGTCGCGAAGGCCCTGCGTGACTTTGCCAAGGATCACGAGGAGCTCGTGCTCAAGGGCGGCTACATGGATGGCCAGCCCCTGGACGAGGCCGGCATCAAGAAGCTCGCGGACCTCGAGTCCCGCGAGGTGCTGCTGGCCAAGTTCGCCGGCGCGATGAAGGGCAGCATGTCCAAGGCTGCCGCCCTGTTCCAGGCGCCGCTGTCCAAGACCGTCCGCACGGTCGAGGCGCTGCGCGCCGCGCAGGGCGAGGCTGCCTGAGCAGTCCGCCCCGGGCTGCACGGCCCACCACTTCACACGTAGTCAAGACGTACCCGTAAAGGAGCCATCATGGCCAAGCTGACCACCGAAGAGCTGCTCGCCGCGTTCGAGGAGCTGACCCTCATCGAGCTGTCCGAGTTCATCAAGGCGTTCGAGGAGAAGTTCGACGTCACCGCCGCCGCCCCCGTGGCCGTGGCCGCCGCCGGCGGTGCCGCCGGTGGTGCCGAGGCCGCCGCCGCCGAGGAGAAGGACGAGTTCGACGTCGTCCTCGAGGCCGCCGGCGACAAGAAGATCGGCGTCATCAAGGAGGTGCGCGCCCTCACCTCCCTCGGCCTGAAGGAGGCCAAGGACCTGGTGGACGGCGCTCCCAAGCCCATCCTCGAGGGCGTCAACAAGGAGACCGCCGAGAAGGCCAAGGAGCAGCTCGAGGGCGCCGGCGCCACCGTCACCCTCAAGTGATGATCGCGGCCTGAGCCGCATCACGCTTCCTCACGAGGCCCCCGGATCCGCACTGCGGACCGGGGGCCTCGTGGCGTCCCAGGTCACGCACCCGCGGCTGGACAGGGGAGACGGGCGGGGATAGGATGGATCTTTGCATCTCCCCTGTTCCGTGCCGCCCGCAGGACCCCGCGTCCCGCCGTGGCCCGCACGGTTCCGCACGGCCTTCATATAGCGGTGGGCCGGCGCCGCCGTCTCGCGGCAGGGGAGCGAACGGAACCCAGAAGGCCTGTGGAAGGATCCTACGTGGTCGCCTCGAGCACCTCCAACGAAACCGCTACCGTCTCCCCGCGATCCGGCGCCTCCGCCGGACGCGTCTCCTTCGCCAAGATCTCCGAGCCGCTGGACGTGCCGGACCTGCTGGCGCTGCAGACCGAGTCGTTCGACCGCCTGATCGGCAATGAGCGGTGGGCTGCGCGCGTGGACGCCGCCCTGGCCGCCGACGACCACTCCGTGCCCGTCACCTCGGGACTGACGGACATCTTCGAGGAGATCTCCCCGATCGAGGACTTCCAGGGCACCATGTCCCTGTCCTTCGCCGAGCCGGAGTTCGCCGACGCCAAGATGACGGAGGAGGAGTGCAAGGATCGCGACGCGACCTTCTCCGCCCCGCTGTACGTCAAGGCCGAGTTCATGAACAACACGACCGGCGAGATCAAGCAGCAGACCGTCTTCATGGGCGACTTCCCGCTGATGACCCGCAACGGCACGTTCATCATCAACGGCACCGAGCGCGTCGTCGTCTCCCAGCTGGTCCGCTCCCCGGGCGCCTACTTCGAGCGCACCCCGGACAAGACCTCGGACAAGGAGATCTTCTCCGCGAAGATCATCCCCTCGCGCGGCGCCTGGTTCGAGCTCGAGGTGGACAAGCGTGACCAGGTCGGCGTCCGCCTCGACCGCAAGCGCAAGCAGCCCGTGACGGTGCTGCTCAAGGCCATGGGCTGGACCGAGTCCCGCATCCTGGAGGAGTTCGGCCACTACGACTCCATCCGCGCCACCCTCGAGAAGGACGGCACCGCGGACCAGGACGAGGCCCTGCTCGACATCTACCGCAAGCTGCGCCCGGGCGAGCCGGCCGCCGTCGACGCCGCGCAGACGCTGCTGAACAACCTGTACTTCACCCCGAAGCGCTACGACCTCGCCAAGGTGGGCCGCTACAAGCTCAACCGCAAGCTCGGCGTGGACGTGCACCTCGGCGACCCCAACGCGTCTGTGCTCACCGAGGACGACATCGTCCAGATGGTGCACTTCATCGCCGCGCTGCACGCCGGCGAGACCGTCATCAAGGGCACGCGCGACGGCGAGCCGGTGGATGTGCGCGTGGAGATCGACGACATCGACCACTTCGGCAACCGTCGCATCCGTGCGGTGGGCGAGCTGATCGAGAACCAGATCCGCACCGGCCTGTCCCGCATGGAGCGCGTCGTGCGCGAGCGCATGACCACCCAGGACGTCGAGGCGATCACCCCGCAGACCCTGATCAACATCCGCCCCGTGGTGGCGGCGATCAAGGAGTTCTTCGGCACCTCGCAGCTGTCCCAGTTCATGGACCAGAACAACCCGCTGGCCGGCCTGACGCACAAGCGTCGCCTGTCCGCGCTCGGCCCGGGCGGCCTGTCCCGCGACCGTGCCGGCATGGAGGTCCGTGACGTCCACCCGTCGCACTACGGCCGCATGTGCCCCATCGAGACCCCGGAAGGCCCGAACATCGGCCTCATCGGCTCGCTGGCGACCTTCGGCCGGATCAACTCCTTCGGCTTCATCGAGACCCCGTACCGCCGCGTGGTCGACGGCCGGGTCACGGACACCGTGGACTACCTGACCGCCGACGACGAGCTGGCCTTCCAGATCGCCCAGGCGAACGCCCCGGTGGATGAGGACGGCCGGTTCGAGGAGGAGTTCGTGCTCTGCCGCCAGCGCGGCGGCGACGGCGAGCCCGTGCTCTCGACCGTGGACGAGATCGACTACATGGACGTGTCCCCGCGCCAGATGGTGTCGGCGGCCACCGCCCTGATCCCGTTCCTCGAGCACGACGACGCCAACCGCGCGCTCATGGGCGCGAACATGCAGCGTCAGGCCGTGCCGCTGCTCCGCTCCGAGGCCCCCTACGTGGGCACCGGCATGGAGAAGTACGTGGCCGTGGACGCGGGCGACTCCGTGACGGCCACCCAGGGCGGCGTCGTGACCGAGGTGGCCGCGGACCTGGTGACCGTCATGAACGACGACGGCACCACCACGCACTACCCGATCATGAAGTTCGCCCGCTCGAACCAGGGCAACGCCTACAACCAGCGCGTGCGCGTGTCCGAGGGCGAGCGGGTGGAGCCGCTGAGCATCATCGCCGACGGTCCCGCCACGGACAACGGCGAGCTCGCGCTCGGCAAGAACCTCCTCGTCGCGTTCATGCCCTGGGAGGGCCTGAACTACGAGGACGCGATCATCCTGTCCCAGCGCATGGTCTCGGAGGACGTCCTCACCTCGATCCACATCGAGGAGCACGAGGTCGACGCCCGCGACACCAAGCTGGGCGCCGAGGAGATCACGCGCGACATCCCCAACGTGTCCGAGGAGGTGCTGTCGCAGCTCGACGAGCGCGGCATCATCCACATCGGCGCCGAGGTGGAGGCCGGTGACATCCTGGTCGGCCGCGTGACCCCGAAGGGCGAGACCGAGCTGACCCCGGAGGAGCGCCTGCTGCGCGCGATCTTCGGCGAGAAGTCCCGCGAGGTCCGCGACACGTCCCTGAAGGTGCCGCACGGCGAGTCCGGCACCGTCATCGGCGTGCGCATCTTCGACCGCGACGAGGACGACGACCTGCCCCCGGGCGTGAACCAGCTGGTGCGCGTCTACGTGGCGCAGAAGCGCAAGATCACCGACGGCGACAAGATGGCCGGCCGCCACGGCAACAAGGGCGTCATCTCGAAGATCCTGCCGCTCGAGGACATGCCGTTCCTGGCGGACGGCACCCCGGTGGACATCGTGCTGAACCCGCTCGGCGTCCCCGGCCGCATGAACCTCGGCCAGGTCATGGAGCTGCACCTGGGCTGGGCCGCCTCGCGCGGCTGGGACATCCAGGGCGAGCCGGAGTGGATCAAGGACCTGCCGAACTTCCCGCGGCAGTCCGGTCCGGTCAACGTGGCCACCCCGGTGTTCGACGGCGCCGAGGCGTACGAGATCACGGGCCTGCTCGGCCACGTGAACGTGACCCGCGACGGCGACCGTCTCATGAGCGACAGCGGCAAGGCGCAGCTGTTCGACGGCCGCACCGGCGAGCCGTTCCCGGACCCGGTGTCCGTGGGCTACATGTACATGCTCAAGTTGCACCACCTGGTGGACGACAAGATCCACGCCCGTTCCACGGGCCCGTACTCGATGATCACGCAGCAGCCGCTGGGCGGTAAGGCCCAGTTCGGCGGCCAGCGCTTCGGCGAGATGGAGGTGTGGGCGCTCGAGGCGTACGGCGCGGCGTTCACCCTCCAGGAGCTGCTGACCATCAAGTCGGACGACATCCACGGCCGCGTGAAGGTCTACGAGGCCATCGTCAAGGGCGAGAACATCCCGGAGCCGGGTGTTCCCGAGTCCTTCAAGGTGCTCATCAAGGAGATGCAGTCCCTCTGCCTGAACGTGGAGGTCCTCTCCGCCGACGGCCAGGCCATCGAGATGCGCGACGCGGAGGACGAGGTCTACCGCGCCGCCGAGGAGCTGGGCATCGACCTCTCCCACGCCGAGCCCAGCTCGGTGGAGGAAGTCTGAGCCGGGCCCGATCCCGCATCCACAAGACGTCACCTGAGAACCACTGAACCAAGGGAGTTCACCGGAGCATGAGCGTGAACAGCATGTCCACTGACAACTCTTTCGGCCTGATGCGCATCGGCCTGGCCACGGCGGAGGACATCCGCCGCTGGTCCTACGGCGAGGTCAAGAAGCCGGAGACCATCAACTACCGCACCCTGAAGCCGGAGAAGGACGGACTCTTCTGCGAGAAGATCTTCGGCCCCACCCGTGACTGGGAGTGCGCGTGCGGCAAGTACAAGCGCGTGCGCTTCAAGGGCATCATCTGCGAGCGCTGCGGCGTCGAGGTGACCCGCTCGAAGGTGCGCCGCGACCGCATGGGCCACATCGAGCTGGCCGCGCCGGTCACCCACATCTGGTACTTCAAGGGCGTGCCCTCGCGCCTGGGCTACCTGCTGGACCTGGCGCCGAAGGACCTCGAGAAGGTCATCTACTTCGCGGCCTACATGATCACCTCGGTGGACGAGGAGGCCCGGCACCGTGACCTGGCCAACCTCCAGGCCGAGTACGACCAGGAGACCCGTGTCCTGGCCGACCAGCGCGACTCCGACATCGCCGCGGTGGCCGCCGACCTCGAGAAGGACCTGGCCAAGCTGGAGTCCGAGGGCGCCAAGGCCGCCGAGAAGAAGAAGGCCCGCGACGCCGCGGACAAGACCATGGCGCAGATCCGCAAGCGCGCGGACGCGGAGCTGGACCGCAAGGAGCAGGTCTGGGACCGCTTCAAGAACCTCAAGGTCGCCGACCTCGAGGGCGACGAGGGCCTGTACCGCGCCATGCGGGACAAGTACGGCCAGTACTTCGAGGGCTCGATGGGCGCGGAGGCGATCCAGCGTCGCCTGCAGACCTTCGACCTCGAGGCCGAGTCCGAGATGCTGCGCGAGACCATCAAGACGGGCAAGGGCCAGCGCAAGACCCGCGCCCTGAAGCGCCTGAAGGTCGTCAACGCGTTCCTGACCACGGACAACTCGCCCGAGGGCATGGTCCTGGACGCCGTCCCGGTGATCCCGCCGGAGCTGCGTCCGATGGTGCAGCTGGACGGCGGCCGCTTCGCGACCTCCGACCTCAACGACCTGTACCGTCGCGTGATCAACCGCAACAACCGCCTGAAGCGGCTGCTCGACCTCGGCGCGCCCGAGATCATCGTCAACAACGAGAAGCGCATGCTGCAGGAGGCCGTGGACTCGCTGTTCGACAACGGCCGCCGCGGCCGGCCGGTGACCGGCCCGGGCAACCGCCCGCTCAAGTCGCTCTCCGACATGCTCAAGGGCAAGCAGGGCCGGTTCCGTCAGAACCTGCTCGGCAAGCGCGTGGACTACTCGGGCCGCTCGGTCATCGTGGTGGGTCCCCAGCTCAAGCTGCACCAGTGCGGCCTGCCCAAGCAGATGGCGCTGGAGCTGTTCAAGCCGTTCGTGATGAAGCGTCTCGTGGACCTGAACCACGCGCAGAACATCAAGTCCGCCAAGCGCATGGTGGAGCGCTTCCGTCCGCAGGTCTGGGACGTGCTCGAGGAGGTCATCACCGAGCACCCGGTCCTGCTGAACCGCGCCCCCACCCTGCACCGTCTGGGCATCCAGGCCTTCGAGCCGCAGCTCGTGGAGGGCAAGGCCCTGCAGCTGCACCCGCTGGTCTGCTCCGCGTTCAACGCGGACTTCGACGGCGACCAGATGGCGGTCCACCTGCCCCTGTCGCCGGAGGCCCAGGCCGAGGCGCGCCTGCTCATGCTCTCGAGCCACAACATCCTGAAGCCCTCGGACGGCCGCGCGGTCGCCGTGCCGGCCCAGGACATGATCATCGGCCTGAACCACCTCACCACGGTGCGTCCGGACGAGGTCGGCGCGGGCAACCTGTACGCGACCGTCGGCGAGGCCATCATGGCGTTCGACGGCGGCGACCTGCACCTGAACGCGCCCGCGCGGATCGGCGTCGAGGGCTTCGTGCCGTCGGCGGCCGTGCCGGCACCCGAGGGCTGGTCCGAGGGCGAGATCGCCCTCATCGAGACCACCCTGGGCAAGGTGCTGTTCAACGAGCTGCTGCCGGACGACTACCCGTGGCTGGACAAGCAGGCGACCAAGGGCACCCTCGGCCAGCTGGTCAACGACCTGGCCGAGCGCTACCCGATGGTCGTCACCGCGCAGACGCTGGACAACCTCAAGGACGCCGGCTTCCACTGGGGCACCTGGTCGGGTGTGACCGTGGCGATCTCGGACATCACCTCCGACTTCGACAAGGCCGCCATCATGGAGGGCTACGAGGAGCAGGCCCAGCGCGTGCAGCAGCAGTACGACAAGGGCCTGATCGCGGACGACGAGCGTCGCTCCGAGCTGATCGACATCTGGAACAAGGCCACCGACGAGGTCGCCGCGGCCATGAAGGACGGCCTGCCGGAGCTCAACACCATCAACCGCATGGTGTCCTCCGGTGCGCGAGGCAACTGGCTCCAGGTGCGCCAGATCGCGGGCATCCGCGGCCTCGTGGCCAACCCGAAGGGTGAGATCATCCCGCGTCCGATCAAGTCCTCGTACCGCGAGGGCCTGTCCGTGCTCGAGTACTTCTCCGCCACCCACGGCGCCCGCAAGGGCCTCGCGGACACCGCGCTGAAGACCGCGAACTCGGGCTACCTGACCCGTCGTCTCGTCGATGTGTCCCAGGACGTCATCGTCCGCGAGGACGACTGCGGCACCGAGCGCGGCCTGTCCGTGACGATCGCCGCGCCGAACGCCGACGGCGAGCTGGTGGCCCACGAGCAGGTCGAGAACTCGGCCTTCGCCCGCACGCTGGCCCAGGACGTCACGGGCGAGGACGGCACGGTGCTGGCCTCGGCCGGTGCGGACGTGGGCGACGTGCTGATCGGCGAGCTGGTGGCCGCCGGCATCACGGAGATCAAGGTCCGCTCGGTCCTGACCTGTGAGTCCGCCGTGGGCACCTGCGCGAAGTGCTACGGCCGCTCCATGGCCACCGGCCAGCTGGTGGACATCGGCGAGGCCGTCGGCATCATCGCGGCCCAGTCGATCGGTGAGCCGGGCACCCAGCTCACCATGCGCACGTTCCACACCGGCGGTGTGGCCTCGGCCGACGACATCACGCAGGGTCTGCCCCGCATCCAGGAGCTCTTCGAGGCCCGCACCCCGAAGGGCGTGGCCCCGATCTCCGAGGTCGCCGGCCGCGTGACCATCGAGGACACCGAGGCGTCCGTGCGCCTGCTGCTCACGCCGGACGACGGCTCCGAGGAGATCGCCTACCCGGTGCTGCGCCGTGCGCGCATCCTCGTGGCCGACGGCGAGCACGTGCCGGTGGGCACGCAGCTCGTGGCCGGCGCCGTGGACCCGAAGCAGGTTCTGCGCGTGCTCGGCCCGCGGGCCGCGCAGCGGTTCCTCGTGGACGAGGTGCAGAACGTGTACCAGTCCCAGGGCGTGGGCATCCACGACAAGCACGTGGAGGTCATCGTCCGGCAGATGCTGCGTCGCATCACCGTCATCGAGTCCGGTGACACCGACCTGCTGCCGGGCGAGCTCACGGACCGGGCGCGCTTCGTGGCCGCCAACCGCGCCGCCGTCGCTGAGGGCCGCCAGCCGGCCTCCGGCCGCGACGAGCTGATGGGCATCACGAAGGCCTCGCTGGCCACGGACTCGTGGCTGTCGGCCGCGTCCTTCCAGGAGACGACCCGCGTCCTGACGCAGGCGGCCATGGAGGGCAAGTCCGACCCGCTGCTGGGCCTGAAGGAGAACGTGATCATCGGCAAGCTGATCCCGGCCGGCACGGGCCTGGACCGCTACACGAAGACCGTCGTGGAGCCGACGGAGGAGGCGAAGGCCAACCTGTTCGCCTCGCCGGCCGGCTTCGCGGACTTCGACTACCCGGGCCTGGACCAGTCGCTCGGCGAGAACGACTTCCACGCCGTCTCGTTGGACGACTACGACCGCGGGGGCGACTTCCGCGCCTGATCCCCGTCCCCCAGGGGGCCCGCCGTTCCGCCGCTCACGCGGGGGAGCGGCGGGCCCCTTGGCGTGCGGGGCCGGCTCGTCGACGGCGCCGGGGCGTGCTATGCTGTCAAGGATTGTTTTTCGTGTGGCAAATTGGACGCTGTCCGGGTCGCGGGGTCATTGCGCGGCAGATGCCACACTTTTGCACGCCTGCGGACGTCTGCTCGTTGCGAGCCCCCACAGGGAGAGGCAGAGCAGAGGAACGAGCAGCCGGCGCCCCGGGCGCCGGTCGATCACGTCAGCGATCACCGAAACACAGGAAGGCTGAAGAGTGCCTACGATTCAGCAGCTGGTCCGCAAGGGCCGCTCACCCAAGGTCGTCAATACGAAGGCCCCTGCCCTGCAGGGGAACCCCATGCGTCGTGGCGTGTGCACCCGTGTGTACACCACCACGCCCAAGAAGCCGAACTCGGCGCTGCGCAAGGTCGCCCGTGTGCGCCTGAACGGCGGCATCGAGGTCACCGCCTACATCCCCGGCGAGGGCCACAACCTGCAGGAGCACTCGATCGTGCTCGTCCGCGGCGGTCGTGTGAAGGACCTGCCCGGCGTGCGCTACAAGATCGTGCGCGGCGCCCTCGACACCCAGGGCGTGAAGAACCGCGGCCAGGCCCGCTCCCGCTACGGCGCCAAGAAGGAGAAGAAGTAATGCCTCGTAAGGGTCCTGCGCCGAAGCGCCCCCTCGTCGTCGATCCCGTCTACGGCTCCCCGCTGGTCACGCAGCTGATCAACAAGGTGCTCGTCGACGGCAAGAAGTCCACCGCCGAGCGCATCGTGTACGGCGCGCTCGAGGGCGCCCGTGCCAAGAACGGCGCCGATCCCGTGGCCACCCTCAAGAAGGCCATGGACAACATCAAGCCGGCCCTCGAGGTGCGCTCCCGCCGCGTCGGCGGCGCCACCTACCAGGTGCCCGTCGAGGTCAAGCCGGGCCGCTCCACGGCCCTGGCCCTGCGCTGGCTGGTCGGCTTCTCCAAGGCCCGCCGTGAGAAGACCATGACCGAGCGCCTGATGAACGAGATCCTGGACGCCTCGAACGGCCTGGGCGGCGCCGTGAAGCGTCGCGAGGACACCCACAAGATGGCCGAGGCCAACAAGGCCTTCGCCCACTACCGCTGGTGATCCGTGTGGCCCGGGGCGCGCGATCCGCGCCTCGGGCCGCAGGTGCGTCCTCTCGGACGGGCCACCCACCGCATCCACCTCACGAGCCCCCCCATTCCACCCGACCAAGGGAGACACCGTGGCACAGGACGTGCTGACCGACCTGCACAAGGTCCGCAACATCGGCATCATGGCCCACATCGATGCCGGCAAGACCACCACCACCGAGCGCATCCTGTTCTACACGGGTGTCAACCACAAGCTGGGCGAGACCCACGACGGCGGCGCGACGACGGACTGGATGGAGCAGGAGAAGGAGCGCGGCATCACCATCACCTCCGCCGCGGTGACCTGCTTCTGGAACGACCACCAGATCAACATCATCGACACCCCCGGCCACGTGGACTTCACGGTCGAGGTGGAGCGCTCGCTGCGCGTGCTCGACGGCGCCGTCGCCGTGTTCGACGGCAAGGAGGGCGTGGAGCCCCAGTCGGAGACCGTGTGGCGCCAGGCGGACAAGTACAACGTCCCGCGCATCTGCTTCGTCAACAAGATGGACAAGCTGGGTGCGGACTTCTACTTCACCGTCGACACCATCGTGAAGCGCCTCGGCGCGCGTCCGCTCGTGATGCAGCTGCCGATCGGCGCCGAGAACGACTTCGTGGGCGTCGTCGACCTGCTCTCCATGAAGGCCTTCGTGTGGCCGGGCGACGCCAAGGGCGACGTCACCATGGGCGCCTCCTATGAGACTCGCGAGATCCCCGCCGAGCTCCAGGAGAAGGCCGAGGAGTACCGCAACGAGCTCGTCGAGGCCGTCGCCGAGACCTCCGAGGAGCTCATGGAGAAGTACCTCGAGGGCGAGGAGCTCACCGTCGAGGAGATCCAGGCCGGCGTGCGCCAGCTGACCGTGAACGCCGAGGCCTACCCGGTGTTCTGCGGCTCCGCGTTCAAGAACCGTGGCGTGCAGCCGATGCTGGACGCCGTGGTCGCCTACCTGCCGAACCCGCTGGACGCCGGCTCCGTCAAGGGCCACGCCGTGAACGACGAGGAGGAGGTGCTGGAGCGCGAGGCGTCGAAGGAGGCCCCGTTCTCGGCGCTCGCCTTCAAGATCGCCACGCACCCCTTCTTCGGCACGCTGACCTTCATCCGCGTGTACTCCGGCCGCCTGGAGTCCGGTGCGCAGATCCTCAACGCCACCAAGGGCAAGAAGGAGCGCATCGGCAAGCTGTTCCAGATGCACGCCAACAAGGAGAACCCGGTGGACGAGGTGGTCGCCGGCCACATCTACGCCGTGATCGGCCTCAAGGACACCACCACGGGCGACACCCTGTGCGATCCCGCGAACCCGATCATCCTCGAGTCGATCACCTTCCCGGAGCCCGTGATCTCCGTGGCCATCGAGCCGAAGACCAAGGGTGACCAGGAGAAGCTCTCCACCGCCATCCAGAAGCTCGTCGCCGAGGACCCCACGTTCCGCGTGAACCTCAACGAGGAGACCGGCCAGACCGAGATCGGCGGCATGGGCGAGCTCCACCTGGACGTGTTCGTGGACCGTATGAAGCGCGAGTTCAAGGTCGAGGCCAACGTGGGCAAGCCCCAGGTCGCGTACCGCGAGACCATCAAGCGCAAGGTCGACAAGGTCGACTACACGCACAAGAAGCAGACCGGCGGCTCCGGCCAGTTCGCCAAGGTGCAGCTGTCCTTCGAGCCCCTGGACACCGCCGAGGGCGAGGTCTACGAGTTCGAGAACGCCGTCACCGGCGGTCGCGTGCCCCGCGAGTACATCCCCTCGGTGGACGCGGGCATCCAGGACGCCATGCAGTTCGGCGTGCTGGCCGGCTACCCGATGGTCGGCGTGAAGGCCACCCTGCTCGACGGCGCGTACCACGACGTCGACTCCTCGGAGATGGCGTTCAAGATCGCCGGCTCCCAGGCCTTCAAGGAGGGTGTCCGCAAGGCCAACCCGATCATCCTCGAGCCGCTGATGGCCGTGGAGGTCCGCACCCCCGAGGAGTTCATGGGCGACGTCATCGGCGACCTGAACTCCCGCCGCGGCCAGATCCAGTCCATGGAGGACGCCACCGGCGTGAAGGTGGTCAACGCCCTCGTGCCGCTGTCGGAGATGTTCGGCTACATCGGCGACCTGCGCTCCAAGACGCAGGGCCGCGCGGTGTACTCGATGACCTTCCACTCCTACGCCGAGGTCCCCAAGGCCGTGGCGGACGAGATCATCCAGAAGTCCCAGGGCGAGTGACCGCAGGTCACCTGCTCTGAACGACCTGCCCCGGGTCGGCCGCCGCAGCCGCGGCCGGCCCGGGGCGACCGGACCGCCCTTCCCGGCGCGGCGGTCCGCGATCAGGACGGGTCAGGTCCGGTCCGCTTCCGGCGGTCCCGACGGCCTGGAACCGGACTGGCCCTCGTGAGGCCGGGATTTCCCCAACCCCGCACCATCCGAGTAGACTCAGTCAAGTTGTCAGCACGTCGCAGGCGGCTGAGCAGTCTTCTTGACGATGAACCAGTTCTTAGGAGGAACTAGTGGCAAAGGCAAAGTTCGAGCGGACGAAGCCGCACGTCAACATCGGCACCATCGGCCACGTTGACCACGGCAAGACCACGCTGACCGCCGCCATCTCGAAGGTCCTGTACGACAAGTACCCGGACCTGAACGAGGCCCGTGACTTCGCGACGATCGACTCCGCCCCCGAGGAGCGTCAGCGCGGCATCACCATCAACATCTCCCACGTGGAGTACCAGACCGAGAAGCGTCACTACGCCCACGTGGACGCCCCCGGTCACGCCGACTACATCAAGAACATGATCACCGGCGCCGCTCAGATGGACGGCGCGATCCTCGTGGTCGCCGCCACCGACGGCCCGATGGCCCAGACCCGTGAGCACGTGCTCCTGGCCCGCCAGGTCGGCGTGCCGGCCCTGCTCGTGGCCCTGAACAAGTCGGACATGGTCGAGGACGAGGAGCTCCTCGAGCTCGTCGAGATGGAGGTCCGCGAGCTGCTGTCCTCCCAGGACTTCGACGGCGACGAGGCCCCGGTCATCCGCACCTCCGGTCTGAAGGCCCTCGAGGGCGACCCCCAGTGGGTCAAGTCCGTCGAGGACCTCATGGAGGCCGTGGACGAGTTCATCCCGGACCCGGTCCGCGACAAGGACAAGCCGTTCCTGATGCCGATCGAGGACGTCTTCACCATCACCGGTCGTGGCACCGTGGTGACCGGTCGCGCCGAGCGCGGCACCCTGAAGATCAACTCCGAGGTCGAGATCGTCGGCATCCGCGACGTGCAGAAGACCACCGTCACCGGCATCGAGATGTTCCACAAGCAGCTCGACGAGGCCTGGGCCGGCGAGAACTGCGGTCTGCTGCTGCGCGGCCTGAAGCGCGACGACGTGGAGCGCGGCCAGGTTGTGGTGGAGCCGGGCTCCATCACCCCGCACACCAACTTCGAGGCGAACGTCTACATCCTGTCCAAGGACGAGGGTGGCCGTCACAACCCGTTCTACTCGAACTACCGCCCGCAGTTCTACTTCCGCACCACCGACGTCACCGGCGTCATCACGCTGCCCGAGGGCACCGAGATGGTCATGCCCGGCGACACCACCGAGATGTCGGTCGAGCTCATCCAGCCGATCGCCATGGAGGAGGGCCTCGGCTTTGCCATCCGCGAGGGTGGCCGCACCGTGGGCTCCGGCCGCGTCACCAAGATCACCAAGTGATCTGACGCATCCCGTCTCGTGGCTCCGTTGAGCCGCTGACGCGCGACGCCCCCGTCTCCGGGTCCCCCGGAGGCGGGGGCGTCGCCGTGTCCGACGACGGCGCGGCGGCGGCGGCTAGGCTGGGGAGCATGCCTGAACTGCTCATCCTCATCGTGGTGCTCGCCGTGGCCGTCGTGGCCGTGCGCTGGGCGCTGCGGACCTTCCGTCCCGAGATCGACCGTGCCCGGCGCATCCGGCGCGCGAACCGCGGCGGGGAGCTGGAGCGATGAGCCTGCCCGGCCCGCGCCGCCTCTTCGCCGTCACGGCGATGGCCGAGATGTTCACCTGGGCCGGTCTGCTGATCGCCATGGGCCTCAAGTACGGCGGAGTCACGGAGCGGGTGGTGCCGATCGCCGGCGGCGTCCACGGCTTCGTGTTCCTCTGCTACCTCGTGGTGACGGTCGCCGTGTGGATCGACGGGCGGTGGCCCGTGGCCCGCGGACTCCTCGGCCTCGGTTCGACGATCGTCCCGTTCATGACGGTCCCGTTCGAGCGGGCCCAGCGGCGGCGCGGCGAGCCGGCGTCGCGGTGGCAGGTCGTGGACCGCGCGCCGGGGGAGCGGGGGCCCCTCGAACGGCTTCTCGTCGTGGTGCTGCGCCATCCGGTGGTCAGCGCGCTCCTGGCGGTCGCCGTGGTCGCCGTCGTCTTCACCCTGCTGCTCAACGCCGGCCCGCCCACCGAGTGGGGCCGCTGAGCCCGGGGGGCCGTCGGGCCCGGCCCGCCGATTGGCGGACCGGGCCCGGTTCTGTCTATACTGATTCGGTTGCTCAAGCGCCATTGCGCTGTCGTCGTGTGTCTCGCGGCGGCAGCTCGGCCCAGATGTGACGTCACCACTCCGACCCGCCACAGGCGCGTGCCCTCCCAGGAATGCGACACGCCCGACCGCGTGGACCGGAGTCCGGCGGCGGCGAGGAACCCGGTCCGACCGGATTCGCCCCGCGCGGGTGGAGGACAAGAAGGCGGGCACGATCCGCCGCACAGGGACAGGAACAGCACACCCGACGAGAGAGGCGTGACGCCATGGCGGGACAGAAGATCCGCATCCGGCTGAAGTCGTACGACCACGAGGTCATCGACGTCTCGGCCCGCAAGATCGTTGACACGGTCACGCGCGCAGGCGCGACGGTGGTCGGCCCCGTGCCGCTGCCGACGGAGAAGAACGTGTACTGCGTTATCCGTTCTCCCCACAAGTACAAGGACAGCCGCGAGCATTTCGAGATGCGCACCCACAAGCGGCTCATCGACATCATCGACCCGACCCCGAAGGCCGTCGACTCGCTCATGCGACTGGACCTGCCCGCGGACGTCAACATCGAGATCAAGCTCTGAGAGGGAGGTGCTGAGAGACTATGACCAACACCCAGAACATCAAGGGCCTGCTGGGCACGAAGCTCGGCATGACCCAGGTCTGGGATGAGGACAACAAGCTCATCCCTGTGACCGTGGTCAAGGCAGACCCGAACGTCGTCACCCAGCTGCGCTCCGAGGAGACCGACGGCTACACCGCCGTGCAGATCGCCTACGGCCAGATCGATCCCCGCCGCGTGACCAAGCCCCTGGCCGGTCACTTCGAGAAGGCCGGCGTGACCCCGCGTCGCCACCTCGTCGAGCTGCGCACCGCCGACGCCGCCGAGTACTCCCTCGGCCAGGACGTGACCGTGGAGGTCTTCGAGGCCGGCCAGAAGGTCGACGTCGTGGGCACCACCAAGGGCAAGGGCTTCGCCGGCGCCATGAAGCGCCACGGCTTCGCCGGTGTGGGCGCCTCGCACGGCCAGCACAAGAACCACCGCAAGCCCGGCTCCGTGGGCGGCGCGTCCACCCCCGGCCGCGTGTTCAAGGGCCAGCGCATGCCCGGTCGCATGGGCGCCGTGCGCCAGACCACCATGAACCTGACCCTCCACGGCATCGACGTGGAGAACAACCTCCTGCTGATCAAGGGCGCGGTGCCCGGCTCCAAGGGCCAGGTCGTGCTCGTCCGCAGCGCCGTGAAGGGAGCCTGAGACCATGGCTGAGAACTCCGTGAAGACCGTCCAGGTCGATCTGCCCGCCGAGCTCTTCGACGTGCAGTCCAACGTGCCGCTCATGCACCAGGTCGTCGTCGCCCAGCTCGCCGCCGCCCGCCAGGGCACGCACAAGACGAAGCGCCGCGGCGAGGTGTCCGGCGCCGGTCGCAAGCCGTTCAAGCAGAAGGGCACCGGCCGCGCCCGTCAGGGCTCCATCCGCGCCCCGCACATGACCGGCGGCGGCATCGTCCACGGCCCGACCCCGCGTGACTACTCGCAGCGCACCCCCAAGAAGATGAAGGCCGCCGCCCTGCGCGGTGCCCTGTCGGACCGCGCCCGCAACGGCCGCGTCCACGTCATCGAGGCCCTCGTGTCCGGGACCACCCCGTCCACCAAGGCCGCCAAGGCGGGCCTCGCGTCCCTGAACACCGGCCGCAAGAACGTGCTGCTGGTGATCGACCGGGCCGACGACGTCGCCGCCCTGTCCGCCCGCAACCTGCCCGCGGTCCACACCCTGTACGCCGACCAGCTGAACACCTACGACGTGCTCGTCTCCGACGACGTCGTGTTCACCCAGGCGGCCTACGAGGCGTACGTGGCCCAGGCTTCCGGCGCCAAGAAGGAGGATGCCCAGTGAGCGGCTCCATCAACAAGGATCCCCGCGACGTGATCATCGCTCCCGTCGTGTCGGAGAAGAGCTACGGTCTGATCGACGAGGGCAAGTACACCTTCCTGGTCGACCCGCGCTCCAACAAGTCCGAGATCAAGCAGGCGGTGGAGCGCATCTTCAACGTCGACGTGGCCTCGGTCAACACCCTGAACCGTTCCGGCAAGCGCCGTCGCACCCGCTTCGGGTGGGGCCAGCGCAAGTCCACCAAGCGTGCCATCGTCACGCTCAAGGACGGGACCATCGACATCTTCGGAGGTCCGCTCGCCTGATCGGCGTGCGGAGACCACTTAATCGAGGAACTGACACATGGCTATCCGTAAGTACAAGCCGACCACCCCGGGCCTGCGTGGCTCGTCCGTGGCCGACTTCGCAGAGATCACCCGGTCCACGCCGGAGAAGTCCCTTCTCCGTCCGCTGCACAAGACCGGCGGCCGCAACAACACCGGTCGCATCACCACCCGTCACAAGGGCGGCGGCCACAAGCGCCAGTACCGCCTGGTCGACTTCCGTCGCCACGACAAGGACGGCGTGCCCGCCACCGTCGCGCACATCGAGTACGACCCGAACCGCACCGCCCGCATCGCGCTGCTGCACTACGCGGACGGCGCCAAGCGCTACATCCTGGCCCCGGCCAAGCTGAAGCAGGGCGACGTGGTCGAGGCCGGCCCGAACGCCGACATCAAGCCCGGCAACAACCTGCCGATGCGCAACATCCCCGTGGGCACCACCATCCACGCGGTGGAGCTGCGCCCCGGCGGCGGCGCCAAGATGGCCCGCTCCGCCGGCGCGTCCGTGCAGCTGGTCGCCCGCGAGGGCAAGTACGCCCAGCTGCGCCTGCCCTCCGGTGAGATCCGCAACGTCGACGTGCGCTGCCGCGCCACGATCGGCGAGGTCGGCAACGCCGAGCAGTCGAACATCAACTGGGGCAAGGCCGGCCGCATGCGCTGGAAGGGCGTCCGCCCGACCGTCCGCGGCGTCGTCATGAACCCGGTCGACCACCCGCACGGCGGTGGCGAGGGCAAGACCTCCGGCGGTCGTCACCCCGTCAACCGGAACGGCAAGCCCGAGGGCCGCACGCGTCGTCCGAACAAGGAAAGCGACAAGCTCATCGTGCGTCGCCGTCGTACCGGCAAGAACAAGCGATAAGGGAGCAGGGAAGACATGCCTCGCAGCCTGAAGAAGGGCCCCTTCGTCGATCAGCACCTCTACCTGAAGGTTCTGGCCGAGAACGAGAAGGGCAGCAAGAACGTCATCAAGACCTGGTCCCGCCGGTCGATGATCATCCCGGACATGCTGGGTCACACCATCGCGGTCCACGACGGACGCAAGCACGTCCCGGTGTTCGTCACCGAGTCCATGGTGGGTCACAAGCTGGGCGAGTTCGCCCCGACCCGGACCTACCGCGGCCACGTGAAGGACGACAAGAAGGGCAAGCGCCGCTGAGCCTGAGGGCACAGCACGCTTGACCTTCTCGAGAATCGAAAGAGAGAAGCAATGGAAGCCAAGGCAATTGCGCGCCACCTGCGCGTGACGCCGATGAAGGCCCGGCGCGTCGTCGACCTGGTCCGTGGCAAGCAGGCCACCGAAGCACTGGCCATCCTGAAGTTCGCCCAGCAGGGCGCTTCGGAGCCGGTGTACAAGCTGGTGGCCTCCGCGGTGGCGAACGCCCGCGTCAAGGCGGACCGCGAGGGCCAGGCCTTCGACGAGGACGCCCTCTACATCACCGAGGCCTTCGTGGACGAGGGCCCGACCATGAAGCGGTTCCAGCCCCGTGCTCAGGGCCGCGCGTACCGCATCAACAAGCGCACGAGCCACGTGACCGTGGTCGTCGCGTCCAAGGACGAGAAGGGTGGGAACTGACAATGGGCCAAAAGATCAACCCCAACGGGTTCCGCCTCGGCATCACCACCGACCACGTCTCGCACTGGTTCGCGGACTCCCACAAGGAGGGCCAGCGCTACGCTGACTTCCTCAAGGAGGACGTCAAGATCCGCGAGCTGATGACCACCGGCATGGAGCGCGCCGGCATCTCCAAGGTGGAGATCGAGCGCACCCGTGACCGCGTGCGCGTGGACATCCACACCGCGCGTCCGGGCATCGTGATCGGCCGCCGCGGCGCCGAGGCCGACCGCATCCGCGGTGAGCTCGAGAAGCTCACCGGCAAGCAGATCCAGCTGAACATCCTCGAGGTCAAGAACCCCGAGACCGATGCCCAGCTGGTGGCGCAGGGTGTGGCCGAGCAGCTCGCCTCGCGCGTGGCGTTCCGCCGCGCGATGAAGAAGGCGATCCAGTCCGCCATGCGCGCCGGCGCGCAGGGCATCCGCATCCAGTGCTCCGGCCGCCTCGGCGGCGCCGAGATGAGCCGCTCGGAGTTCTACCGCGAGGGTCGCGTGCCGCTGCACACCCTCCGCGCGAACATCGACTTCGGCAAGTTCGAGGCCAAGACCACCTTCGGCCGCATCGGCGTGAAGGTCTGGATCTACAAGGGCGACCTGACCGCCAAGGAGCTCGCGGCCAAGGAGGCCGCGCAGCCCTCCGGCCGTGGCCGTGGCGGCGAGCGCCGTGGCGGCGGTGAGCGTCGTCGTCGCAACGATCGCGCCGAGCGTGCTCCCCGCCAGGAGAACGCCGGCGCCGGCGCCGAGACCCCGGCCGCCGCTCCCGCTGAAGGAGGCAACGCCTGATGCTGATCCCCCGTCGCGTCAAGCACCGCAAGCAGCACCACCCCAAGCGTTCCGGCGCCGCCAAGGGCGGCACCACCGTGACGTTCGGCGAGTGGGGCATCCAGGCGCTCACGCCGGCCTATGTGACCAACCGTCAGATCGAGGCCGCCCGTATCGCCATGACCCGCTACATCAAGCGTGGCGGCAAGGTCTGGATCAACATCTACCCGGACCGTCCGCTCACCAAGAAGCCCGCCGAGACCCGCATGGGCTCCGGCAAGGGCTCGCCGGAGTGGTGGGTCGCCAACGTCAAGCCCGGACGCGTGCTCTTCGAGCTGTCGGGTGTCACGGAGGACGTCGCCCGCGAGGCGCTCCGCCTGGCCATCCACAAGCTGCCGCTGAAGGCCCGTATCATCCGTCGAGAGGGTGGTGAGTGATCCCATGGCGATCGGCACCAAGGATCTGAACGTCGAGTCCCTGGACGGGATGGACAACGCCCGCCTGCTGGAGGCCCTGAAGTCCTCCAAGGAGGAGCTGTTCAACCTGCGCTTCCAGGCCGCCACCGGTCAGCTGGACAACGCCAGCCGGCTGAAGGCCGTCAAGCGTGACATCGCGCGCATCTACACGATCCTGCGCGAGCGCGAGCTGGGCATCCGCGGCGATGTCGCCGCCGAGGCGCAGGCCGAGAAGAACGAGGAGGCTGCCAAGTGACCGAGCAGACCCCGGCCGTCTCCGAGGAGCGCGGCTACCGCAAGGCCCTCCGTGGCATCGTCGTCTCCGACAAGATGGACAAGACCATCGTCGTCGAGGTCGAGGACCGCAAGAAGCACTCGCTCTACGGCAAGGTGCTGAAGACCTCGAAGCGCGTGAAGGCGCACGACGAGGACAACACCGCCGGCGTGGGCGACCGCGTCCGCCTCGCCGAGACCCGCCCGCTGTCCGCCTCCAAGCGGTGGCGTCTGGTGGAGATCGTCGAGCGCGCCAAGTGATCGACCCGGCCCCCTGAGGGCCGGCGACGCAGAGGGCCGCCCCGTGCACTGGCACGGGGCGGCCTTGTGCGTTAGACTCTGATATTCGTGCGCCCTCTCGTTGGCAGGACCATCCATCCTGTGTGCCGAGGGCCGCGCACGCCGATCCCGGATCCGCCTCGGCCCTGCCCTGCGCGCCCCTCCGCTCTCGACCTCCCCGACGCTGTCTGAACACGCGTCGCCGGGGGACGACGGCGGGCGGCCCGCCTCGGGGGAGGGGTAAGCGTCCCGGGATGCCCGTTCAACCGTTCCGCAAGGCTCGCCCATCGTGGGGGAGAACCGGCGCGACGCTAGGAGAGACAAGTGATCCAGCAGGAGTCGCGGCTCAAGGTCGCCGACAACACCGGTGCGAAGGAAATCCTGACCATCCGTGTTCTCGGCGGTTCCGGACGCCGCTACGCAGGCATCGGCGACACCATCGTCGCCACCGTGAAGGACGCCATCCCCGGCGGCAACGTCAAGAAGGGCGACGTCGTCAAGGCCGTGGTGGTCCGCACCCGCAAGCAGTCCCGCCGTCCCGACGGCTCGTACATCAAGTTCGACGAGAACGCGGCGGTCATCCTGAAGACCGACGGCGAGCCCCGTGGCACGCGCATCTTCGGCCCCGTGGGTCGCGAGCTGCGTGACAAGAAGTTCATGAAGATCGTGTCGCTCGCCCCGGAGGTGATCTGACCTCATGGCCAAGATCAAGAAGGACGACCTCGTCCAGGTCATCAGTGGCAAGGACAAGGGCAAGCAGGGCAAGGTCCTGCGCGTGTTCCCGGCGGATGAGCGCGTGCTCGTCGAGGGCGTGAACCGCGTGACCAAGCACCTGCGCGCCGGCCAGGACAACAACGGTTCCACCGAGGGCGGCCTGCAGGTCGTCGAGGCCCCGATCCACATCTCGAACGTGGCCGTGGTGGACCCGGAGACCAAGAAGCCGACCCGTGTGGGCTACCGCTTCGAGACCGTCGAGAAGGACGGCGTGAGCAAGACCGTGAAGGTCCGCTTCGCCAAGGCCTCGGGGAAGGAGCTGTGATGACCGAGGTGCAGCAGACCGAGAAGGTCACCCCGCGTCTGAAGACCAAGTACCGCGACGAGATCCGCGGCGCCCTGCAGGAGCAGTTCCAGTACGGGAACGTCATGCAGGTGCCGGGTCTCGTGAAGGTCGTCGTCAACATGGGCGTCGGCGAGGCCGCCAAGGACTCCAAGATCATCGACGGCGCGGTCGCCGACCTCACCGCCATCACCGGCCAGAAGCCGATGATCACCAAGGCCCGCAAGTCCATCGCGCAGTTCAAGCTGCGTGAGGGCATGCCCATCGGCACGCACGCCACGCTCCGTGGCGACCGCATGTGGGAGTTCCTGGACCGCCTGGTCACGCTCGCGCTGCCGCGCATCCGTGACTTCCGCGGCCTGTCCGACCGCCAGTTCGACGGCAACGGCAACTACACCTTCGGCCTGTCCGAGCAGACCGTGTTCCACGAGATCGATCAGGACAAGATCGACCGCGTGCGCGGCATGGACATCACCGTGGTGACGACCGCCAAGAACGACGACGAGGGCCGCGCGCTGCTCAAGGCGCTGGGCTTCCCGTTCAAGACCGACCAGTAAGACCTCCACGCCACAGGTCCTCCACCGGTGAACCGGTGGCGGAAACCACGGCGAGAAAGGGCGTGAAGCCCACATGACCATGACCGATCCCGTCGCAGACATGCTGACCCGTCTGCGCAACGCAAACTCGGCCTACCACGACACCGTGTCCATGCCGTCCTCGAAGCTGAAGACTCGCGTCGCCGAGATCCTCAAGGCCGAGGGCTACATCCAGGACTGGCGCGAGGAGGAGGCCGAGGTCGGCAAGAAGCTGACCATCGACCTGAAGTTCGGCCCGCAGCGTGAGCGTGCGATCGCCGGCCTGCGCCGCATCTCCAAGCCGGGCCTGCGCGTGTACGCGAAGTCCACGAACCTGCCCCACGTGCTGGGCGGCCTCGGCATCGCCATCCTGTCCACCTCCTCTGGTCTCCTCACGAACCAGCAGGCCGCCAAGAAGGGCGTGGGCGGAGAAGTCCTCGCCTACGTCTGGTGACGGGCAAGACGGAAGAAAGGCTGAACTGACATGTCTCGAATCGGACGTCTCCCGATCACCATCCCCGCCGGCGTCGATGTGACCATCGACGGCGACCGCGTCTCCGTGAAGGGCCCCAAGGGCCAGCTCGAGCACTCGCTGCCCACGCCCATCACGGTCACCCTCGAGGAGGGGCAGGTCACCGTGGCCCGCCCCGACGACGAGCGTGAGTCCCGTTCCCTGCACGGTCTGACCCGCACCCTCATCAGCAACATGGTCGAGGGCGTGACCAACGGCTTCTCCAAGCAGCTCGAGGTCGTCGGCACCGGCTACCGCGTGCAGGCCAAGGGCCAGGACCTCGAGTTCGCCCTGGGCTACTCCCACCCCGTCCCGGTGAAGGCGCCCCAGGGCATCACCTTCACGGTGGAGGGCAACAAGGTCACCGTCGCCGGTATCGACAAGCAGCAGGTCGGCGAGACCGCCGCCAACATCCGCAAGCTGCGCCGCCCCGACCCGTACAAGGGCAAGGGCGTGCGCTACGCGGGCGAGCAGATCCGCCGCAAGGCCGGAAAGGCAGGTAAGTGATGTCTACTCTGAAGGTGAAGGGCAAGGGCAAGTTCAACGCCCGCACCCGCCGCCACCTCCGGGTGCGCAAGCGGATCTCCGGCACCACCGTCCGTCCCCGCCTCGTCGTCAACCGCTCTGCACGGCACATGTTCGTGCAGGTCGTGGACGACACGCAGAGCCGCACGCTCGCGTACGCCTCCACCATGGAGGCCGACGTGCGTGCGCTCGAGGGCGACAAGACGGCCAAGGCCAAGCGCGTGGGCGAGCTCGTCGCCGAGCGTGCCAAGGCGGCCGGCATCGAGGCCGTGGTCTTCGACCGCGGCGGCAACAAGTACCACGGGCGCGTCGCGGCCGTGGCCGACGGTGCGCGAGAGGGTGGGCTGCAGCTGTGACCGAGAACATCAACCAGAAGGACACTCAGGTGACCGAGAGCACCGAGACCACCGTCTCCGAGACCGGGTCGGGCTCGGCGAGCCAGACCACCGAGCGCGCCACCGGTGGCCGCGGCGGTCGCGACGGCGGCCGCGGTGGCCGTGACGGCGATCGTCGTGGCGGCCGTCGCGACGACCGCAACCGTCGTGGCGCCCAGGACGACGAGAAGGACCAGTTCCTCGAGCGCGTCGTGGGCATCAACCGCGTCTCCAAGGTCGTCAAGGGCGGCCGCCGCTTCTCCTTCACCGCCCTCGTGGTGGTGGGTGACGGCGACGGCACCGTCGGCGTCGGCTACGGCAAGGCGAAGGAGGTCCCCGCCGCGATCCAGAAGGCCGTGGAGGAGGCCAAGAAGTCCTTCTTCCGCGTCCCCCGCGTCGGCTCCACCATCCCGCACCTGGTGCAGGGTGAGGACGCCGCCGGCGTCGTGCTGCTCCGCCCGGCCTCCCCGGGTACCGGCGTGATCGCCGGCGGTCCGGTGCGCGCCGTGCTCGAGTGCGCCGGCATCCACGACGTGCTGTCCAAGTCCATGGGCTCCGTGAACGCGATCAACATCGTGCGCGGCACCGTGGACGCCCTCAAGAAGCTGGAAGAGCCCCAGGCCGTCGCCGCCCGCCGCGGCAAGGCCCTGGACGAGATCGCCCCCCATGCGATGCTGCGCACCATGGAGAACGATCGCGCCCAGAAGAGCGCGAAGGCAGGTGCGTGAGCCGTGTTTGAGCCCACCCGCAAGAACATCCAGCCCTCGGACGCCACCCTGGTCATCACCCAGACCCGCGGCGTCACGGGCTCCAAGCAGAACCATCGGGACACCCTGCGCTCGCTGGGCCTGAAGCGGATCGGCCACCAGGTCACCCGCAAGGCCGACGCGGTGACGGTCGGCATGGTCAACACCGTGCCGCACCTGGTGTCCGTGGAGGAGGTCAACAATGGCTGACAACGACGCCATCAAGGTCCACGACCTGCGTCCGGCCCCCGGTGCCAAGACCGCCAAGACCCGTGTGGGTCGCGGTGAGGCGTCGAAGGGCAAGACCGCCGGTCGCGGCACCAAGGGCACCAAAGCCCGTTACCAGGTCCGTGCGGGCTTCGAGGGCGGCCAGCTGCCCCTGCAGATGCGTCTGCCGAAGCTCCGCGGCTTCAAGAACCCGTTCCGCACGGAGTACCAGGTCGTGAACCTGGACAAGCTCTCCGCGCACTTCCCCGAGGGCGGTGAGGTCACCGTGGACGCGCTCGTGTCCAAGGGCCTCGTCCGTCGCGGTCAGCCCGTCAAGGTGCTGGGCACGGGGGAGATCACCTCGGCCGTGCAGGTGAAGGCGAACGCCTTCTCCTCGTCCGCCGTGGAGAAGATCCAGGCCGCCGGCGGGTCCACCGAGACCCTCTGACACGCCGACCCATCCACCGAGGGCCCTGGCCCGGAGCAGCCGCTCCGGACCAGGGCCCTCGGTCCATCCGTGTAGACTCGCACAGCGGCCGCCCCGGTGTGGCCGCCGTCTCGTGCCCCGCCCCGCGGCCGGCGCGCGCCCCACAGGACCACCGCAGGAGGACTCGTGCTCAAGGCCATCGCCCGGATCGTCCGGACGCCTGACCTGTTGCGGAAGATCGCCTTCACGCTCGCGCTCATCGCCGTCTACCGGATGGGCGCCTTCGTGCCGGCCCCCGGGGTGGACTACCCGGCGGTGCAGCAGTGTCTCGCGGCGGGCAACGCCCAGGGCGGCCTGTACTCCTTCGTGAACATGTTCTCGGGCGGGGCGCTCCTGCAGGTGTCCGTCTTCGCGCTCGGCATCATGCCCTACATCACGGCGTCGATCATCGTGCAGCTGCTGCGCGTGGTGATCCCGCGCTTCGAGCAGCTCCACCAGGAGGGCCCGCAGGGCCAGGCGACGCTGACGCAGTACACCCGCTACCTGACCCTCGCCCTCGCCCTGCTGCAGGCGACCACGATGGCCTCGCTGGCCCGCACCGGGGCCCTGCTCGGATGCAGCCTGCCGCTGCTGCGCGACGGCTCCATCCTCACGGTGCTGCTCGTGGTCATCGCCCTGACCACCGGCTGTCTCATCGTCATGTGGTTCGGCGAGCGGATCACCGAGAACGGCGTGGGCAACGGCATGTCCCTGCTGATCTTCACCTCCATCGCGGCGGGCTTTCCGGCCGGCCTCGGCCAGGTGGTCCAGACGCAGGGCTGGCGCGTGTTCGCGATCGTCATGGGGATCGGCCTGCTCACCATGCTGGCCATCGTCTTCGTGGAGGAGTCGCAGCGCCGGATCCCGGTCCAGTACGCCAAGCGGCAGATCGGCTCGCGGACCGTGGGCGGGTCGAGCACCTACATCCCGGTCAAGGTGAACATGGCCAACGTCATCCCGGTCATCTTCGCCTCCTCCGTGCTGATGCTCCCGAGCATCCTCATCCAGTTCAACACGCCGCAGGACGGCAGTGCGCCGGCCCCGTGGATCACGTGGCTGAGCCGGTACTTCGGCCCCGGCGACCACCCGGTGTACATGGCCCTGTACTTCCTGCTCATCATCGGCTTCACGTACTTCTACGTGTCCATCACGTTCAACCCGGTGGAGATCTCGGACAACATGAAGCGCTACGGCGGCTTCATCCCCGGCGTCCGCGCCGGCCGGCCCACCGAGCGTTACCTGCAGTACGTCATCAGCCGCATCACGCTCGTGGGCGCCCTCTACCTGGGTATCGTGGCCATGATCCCGCTGATCGCCTTCGCGGTGATCGGCACCAGCCAGAACTTCCCGCTCGGCGGCACGTCCATCCTCATCATGGTGGGCGTCGGCCTCCAGACCGTGAAGCAGGTCAGCGCACAGATGGAGCAGCGCCACTACGAGGGCCTGCTGCGCTGAGCCCCGACCCGATCCCGCAACGCCGTCCGTATCGACAGTGAGGAACACACGATGACCCGCATGCTGCTCATGGGCCCTCCCGGTTCCGGCAAGGGCACCCAGGCCGCCCGGATCGCCGACAAGCTGGGGATCGTCCCGATCTCCACCGGTGACATCTTCCGCCACAACGTGAAGTCGATGACGCCGCTCGGCGTCGAGGCCAAGAAGTACATCGACAACGGCGACTTCGTCCCCGATGAGGTCACGAACCGCATGGTCGCGGACCGCATCGCCCAGGCCGACGCGGAGCACGGCTTCCTGCTGGACGGCTACCCGCGCACGAAGGGCCAGGTCGAGGCGCTGGACGCCATGCTCGCCGAGTCCGGCCAGTCGCTGTCCGCCGTCGTCGAGCTGGAGGTGCCCGACGAGGAGCTCGTGGAGCGTCTGCTCAAGCGTGCCGAGATCGAGGGCCGCGCGGACGACACCCAGGAGGTCATCGAGCACCGCCTGGACCTGTACCACCGCGAGACCGAGTCCGTCATCCAGGAGTACGTGGAGCGCGGCATCGTCGCCCGCGTGGACGGCACCGGGCAGATCGACGACGTCACCGAGCGCCTGCTGCAGGCCGTGTACTCCGTGCGCGCAGCCACGGGCTCCCTGCCCGTGATCCAGCCGGGCGCGGAGTCCTGACCCCGTGATCGGCCGCCGCTCGCTCGAGCTCAAGACCGCCCCCCAGCTGCAGGCCATGCAGCGCGCGGGGGTGGTCCTGTCCGAGGCCCTGGACGCCACGCTGACCGCGGCCGCGCCGGGCGTCACCACCGCGGAGCTGGACGCCGTGTTCGCGGGCGTCCTGGCCGAGCGCGGTGCGACCTCCAACTTCCTGGGCTACTACGACTTCCCGGCCTCGATCTGCACCTCGGTCAACGACGAGGTCGTGCACGGCATCCCCGGGGACCGGGTCCTGCAGACCGGCGACGTGCTGAAGGTCGACGGGGGCGCGATCGTGGACGGCTGGCACGCCGACTCGGCCCGCACGGTGATCCTGGGCTCCTCCGCGGCCGGCACCGCGGACCCGGCCGACGAGCGCCTCTCGGCGATCACGCGGGAGGCGCTCTGGGTCGGCATCGCGGCCTTCGCGTCCGCCACCCATGTCGGGGACATCGGGGACGCCATCGACGACTTCGTCTCGGCGCAGCCGGGCGAGGAGCTCGGCATCCTCGAGGAGTACGTGGGGCACGGCATCGGCTCGGCCATGCACCTGCCCCCGGACGTGTTCAACTACCGCACCGGCCACCGGGGCCCCAAGATCCGCCCCGGTCTGGCGCTCGCCATCGAGCCGATGCTGGTGCGTGGCTCCATCGACACGAAGGTGCTCGCGGACGACTGGACCGTGGTGACCCTCGACGGCGCCCGCGCCAGCCAGTGGGAGCACTCGGTCTGCCGGCACGACGGCGGTGTGTGGGTGCTCACCGCGCCCGACGGCGGCGCCTCCGAGCTCGCCCGGTTCGGCGTGGTCCCGGTCCCGCCGGGGGAGTGAGCGGCCCGAGCTGTCGGCCGTCCGTCCCGCCCGTCCGGCGGACCGGGCGGCCGTCGTCGTCTGTGCTGGTTCTCAGACCGAGAATGCGGTATCATCGAACGTTGTTCGTGTGCGCGCACTCGTGTGCGCCGGCGAGCAGACCCGTTCCCGCCCCGTCACCCGGCCCTCCGCGGCCGTGCCCGGGGCATGACGATTGTGGAGGACATGGCTAAGAAGGAAGGTGTCATCGAGGTCGAGGGCACGGTGTCGGAGGCATTGCCGAACGCGATGTTCCGGGTCCGTCTGCAGAACGAGCACGTCGTGCTCGCCACGATCTCCGGAAAGATGCGTCAGCACTACATCCGCATCCTCCCCGAGGATCGCGTCGTGGTGGAGCTTAGCCCGTACGACCTCAACCGGGGTCGGATCGTGTACCGATACAAGTAAGAACCCCCGTCCAAGCGAGCGCAGGAGGAAGAGCCGTGAAGGTTCAGCCGAGCGTGAAGCGGATTTGTGACAAGTGCCAGGTCGTGCGCCGTAAGGGCCGCGTGCTGGTGATCTGCTCGAACCCGCGCCACAAGCAGCGCCAGGGCTGATCGCCTCCCCGGGAGCCCGGGGAGCGACGCCGTCGCGTTGACCACACCACCCACCGGCCATCGGGCCGAACAGCAGGGACAGCGGTCCACCCCGTGAGGGGAGGGCCCCCACCTCCGGCCGCAGGGGCCGGAGACCGACGACGGCGGACGCCCGCCGCGGAGCACGCCGGATCTTCCCCGGCGCCGCGACGACGGGTCCGCGAGGCCCAGTGCCGCGTCGTGCGGGACGTCCCTGGTGCAGACCCCTGCTGCAGAAGAACAGGAGGACGGCCACATGGCTCGTCTTGCAGGCGTTGACATTCCGCGCGAGAAGCGCGTGATCATCGCACTCACGTACATCTACGGTGTGGGCAAGACCCGCGCTGAGGAGACCCTCGCCGCCACGGGCATCGACCCGAACATCCGCGTGAAGGACCTCTCCGACGAGCAGCTGGTGCAGCTGCGCGACCACATCGAGGGCAGCTACAAGGTGGAGGGCGACCTCCGCCGCGAGGTGGCCGCCGACATCCGTCGCAAGGTGGAGATCGGCTCCTACGAGGGCCTGCGCCACCGCCGCGGCCTGCCGGTGCGCGGCCAGCGCACGAAGACCAACGCCCGTACCCGCAAGGGCCCCAAGAAGACGGTCGCCGGCAAGAAGAAGTGATCCTGCACCGGCGGTGACCGCGTCCACGTCCGGACGCCCCGCCCGCAGCATCAGCACCAGCAGCTTTCCCGGAGGAGAATCACATGCCCCCCAAGACTCGCGCATCGGCTGCCCGCAAGCCGCGTCGCAAGGCCAACAAGAACATCACCGTGGGCCAGGCCCACATCAAGAGCACGTTCAACAACACCATCGTGTCCATCACGGACACCACGGGTGCCGTCATCTCCTGGGCCTCGTCCGGCGAGGTCGGCTTCAAGGGGTCGCGCAAGTCGACCCCGTACGCCGCGCAGATGGCCGCCGAGCAGGCCGCCAAGCGTGCGCAGGAGCACGGCATGAAGAAGGTGGACGTCTTCGTGAAGGGTCCGGGCTCGGGCCGCGAGACCGCCATCCGCTCCCTGCAGGCCGCCGGCCTCGAGGTGGGGTCCATCCAGGACGTCACCCCCATGGCCCACAACGGCGCTCGCCCGGCGAAGCGCCGCCGCGTCTGACCTGAGCGCTGTGTCCGCGTCCGCCCCGCCCGGGGCGGACGCGGACAGGTCTGCGGACCTGCCCCCACCCCGTCCTCGTTTCCACCCACCGCGTGCGTCATATGGCGGACGCTCGCCGAAAGGAAATGTCCGTGCTCATTGCACAGCGCCCCACGCTGACCGAAGAGGTCGTCTCCGACCGTCGTTCCCGGTTCGTCATCGAGCCCCTGGAGCCCGGCTTCGGCTACACCCTCGGCAACTCCCTGCGCCGCACTCTGCTCTCGTCGATCCCCGGTGCTGCCGTGACCAGCATCCGCGTGGACGGCGTGCTGCACGAGTTCAGCACCGTCAACGGAGTCAAGGAGGATGTCACCGAGATCATCCTCAACATCAAGAAGCTCTCCGTCTCCTCGGAGAACGACGAGCCCGTGGTGGCCTACCTGCGCAAGCAGGGGGCCGGCGTCGTCACCGCCGCGGACATCACCGCGCCGGCCGGCGTCGAGATCCACAACTCGGACCTGCACATCGCGACCCTGAACGCGAAGGGCAAGTTCGACATGGAGCTGACCATCGAGCGCGGTCGCGGCTACGTGACCGCCGCCCAGAACAAGTCCGCGGACGCGGAGATCGGCCGCATCCCGGTCGACTCCATCTACTCCCCGGTCCTCAAGGTGACCTTCAAGGTCGAGGCCACCCGTGTGGAGCAGCGCACCGACTTCGACCGTCTGATCCTGGACGTGGAGACCAAGGAGAACATGCTGCCGCGTGACGCGGTGGCCTCTGCCGGCTCCACCCTGGTCGAGCTGTTCGGCCTGGCCCGCTCGCTCAACGTCGAGGCCGAGGGCATCGACCTGGGCGACGAGCCCGAGGTCGTCGAGGGCTCCGCCGACCTGGCCCAGCCGATCGAGGAGCTCGAGCTCACCGTGCGCTCGTACAACTGCCTCAAGCGCGAGGGCATCCACACCGTGGGCGAGCTCGTGGGCCGTTCCGAGGCCGACCTGATGGACATCCGCAACTTCGGCGCGAAGTCCATCGACGAGGTCAAGGAGAAGCTCCAGGAGCTGGGCCTGTCCCTCAAGGACTCGCCGGCCGGCTACGACCCGCAGGCGCACGCGCGCCAGATGGACGACGACCCGTTCTCGGACTTCTGAGCCGATTCCGCACCACCTGACATCTTCGACCCGACGCCGCAGCCGGCTGAAGGGTCCCACCCGAGGAGAAACACCATGCCTACCCCCACCAAGGGTCCGCGTCTGGGCGGCAGCCCGGCCCACGAGCGCATCATGCTGGCGAACATGTCCGCCCAGCTGTTCGAGCACAAGTCGATCACCACGACGCTCACCCGCGCCAAGCGCCTGCGCCCGTACGCCGAGCGCCTGATCACCTTCGCCAAGAAGGGCGATCTGCCGGCCCGCCGCAAGGTGCAGGGTCTCATCGCCGCCAAGAACCGCACCAACAAGGCGGTCGTGCACGAGCTGTTCACCGTGATCGGCCCGGCGATGGCCGAGCGCAACGGCGGCTACACCCGCATCACCAAGATCGGCAACCGCCAGGGCGACAACGCGCCCATGGCCGTGATCGAGCTGATCATGGACCCGATCTCCGGCAAGCAGGCCGTGGTGCGTGAGGCCGAGCAGGCCGCCGCGTCCGCGCCGGCCGCGCCGGCCGAGTCCACCCCGGTGGAGGCCGTCGACCCGGCCGCCACCGAGGAGGTCACCGTGGCCGAGTCGCAGGAGGCCGCCGCCGAGATCGACGGCGCCGTGCCCACCAACGAGGACGGCTCGGCTCCGGCCGAGGCCACCATCAAGGGCAACGCCAGCTCGAAGAAGTACCACGTCCCCGGCTCGCGCTGGTACGACCAGACCACCGCCGAGGTCTGGTTCTCCACCGTCGAGGAGGCCAAGGCCGCGGGCTTCGAGCCCGCCGGTGGCGAGGCCGCCCAGAAGATGGCCTGACGCCATCGCGGGAGTCCGCGTCCGTCCCCGTGACGACGCCCCGGCGAGGGCCATCCACCACCCGGTGGGCGGCCCTTCGCCGTCCCCGGCCCCGCCCCGCTGAGAGGAGCAGCATGAGCGAGCAGCACCGCCCGGACGTCCCGCCGGCACCCGGGGATCCCGCATCCGTGCGAGTCCGCCTGGACCTGGCCTACGACGGCGGCACCTTCCACGGCTGGGCCCGCCAGCCCGGTCTCGACTCGGTCCAGGGTGCGCTGGAGGACGGGCTCGAGCGGATCCTGCGCCGGCCCGTGCGCACGGTGGTCGCCGGCCGCACCGACGCGGGGGTGCACGCGCGCGGCCAGGTCGTCCACCTCGACCTGACCGAGACGGAGTGGGCGGGCCTGACCCGCGGCCGGCCCGGCCTGGAGCCGGCCACCTCCCTCACCCGCCGCCTCGGCGGGGTGCTCTCCGGGTGGGGCGGGGCCGTCGTCGTGCACGGGGCGCGGCGGGCCCCCGCGGGCTTCGACGCGCGGTTCAGCGCGCTGTGGCGCGAGTACGAGTACCGGATCGACGACGCACCCGCCGCGCGTGATCCGCGCACGCGGGGCTTCACCCACTGGCACGGCGCCGCCCTGGACGATCGCCTCATGGCGCTGGAGGCCGACGCCGTCCTCGGACTGCACGACTTCCTGTCCTTCTGCCGGCCCCGCGCGGGCGCCACGACCATCCGCGAGGTCCAGCACCTGGAGGTGCGACGCGATGAGGACGGCGTCGTGCGCGTCCGGATCCGGGCCGACGCGTTCTGCCACAACATGGTCCGGGCGATCGTCGGGGCGCTGCTGCAGGTGGGGGAGGGGGCCCGCGAGCCCGGCTGGCTCGCGCACCGGGTGGCGAGGCCGGCCCGCGACTCCGAGGTGCGCCTCGCCCCGCCCGGGGGGCTGACGCTGCTCGCCGTCGGCTATCCCGACGAGGCGGAGGAGCTGCGCCGGCGCGCCGAGGGCACCCGGGCGAAGCGGACCCTGTGAGCCGGGGTCGCCCGCGGCGGCGGCTTTTGGCTCCGGGGCCCGCGTTCGGTAGGATGGGTGGACGTTGCGCATGCCCGCACCCGGATGCGTCGTGCCGCGAGTGGCTCAGTTGCATGGCCTTCAGCTCGCGCCGCACCCCCGGGGCATCGGGCCCGGACGCCTTCCAGCCCTCACCTGGGGGACCGGCGCGCACGGAGAACTGACAGCGCGAGCGCGCCGGAATCACGACCCGGCGGGCAGGTGCTGTGGACCACCACCGACCCTGAAGGCAGACAACGTGCGTACGTACTCTCCCAAGCCTGGCGACGCCGACCGTCAGTGGCACATCATCGATGCCACCGACGTCGTCCTCGGCCGCCTGGCCTCCCACACCGCCACCCTCCTGCGCGGCAAGCACAAGCCGACGTTCGCCCCCCACATGGACATGGGCGACTACGTCATCATCGTGAACGCCGAGAAGGTCGCCCTCACCGGCGCCAAGCTCGAGAAGAAGCGCGCCTACCGCCACTCGGGCTACCCGGGCGGCCTGAAGTCGCAGTCCTACGCCGAGCTGCTCGAGACCAACCCGGTCCGCGCCGTGGAGAAGGCCGTCAAGGGCATGCTCCCGAAGAACTCGCTGGCCGCCCAGCAGCTCTCCAAGCTGAAGGTGTACAAGGGCGCCGAGCACCCGCACACCGCCCAGCAGCCCCAGACCTTCGAGATCGGCCAGGTCGCCCAGTGACCCCGGCGGGCCACTGACGCAGACCTTCCCTGAGGAGAACCATGAGCATCAACGAGAACGACGACGTGGAGCTGACGAGCTACACCTCTGAGTCCACCGCCGCCGCCGAGGCCCCCGTCGCCTCCGAGCGCCCGGCCCTGACCGTGCCCGGCTCCGCCGTCGGCCGCCGCAAGGAGGCCGTGGCCCGCGTGCGCCTCGTCCCCGGCTCCGGCCAGTGGACCATCAACGGTCGCGCCCTGGAGAACTACTTTCCGAACAAGCTGCACCAGCAGGAGGTCTCCGACCCCTTCACGCTGCTGGAGCTGACCGGCGCCTACGACGTGATCGCCCGCATCCACGGCGGCGGCCCCTCCGGCCAGGCCGGTGCGCTGCGCCTGGGCATCTCCCGCGCCCTCAACGAGATCGACCGCGAGCACAACCGCCCGGCGCTCAAGAAGGCCGGCTTCCTGACCCGCGACGCCCGCGTCATCGAGCGCAAGAAGGCCGGCCTCAAGAAGGCCCGCAAGGCCTCGCAGTTCTCGAAGCGCTGATCCTGCGCCGCACGGTGTCCCCACCGTGCCCCCGCCGACGCCCCGTCCCGCTCCTCACGAGCGGGGCGGGGCGTCCGCCGTCTCCGTGGGCCGGCGGCACCTGACCCAGGGGTAATATGAAGGCGCATGGCGACGACGCCATGACGGGCCGCTCGCCCGTCCGGTGCGCGGTCCGATCGGAGACACCCTCGGGAGCCGCCGTGGCCGAGAACACGAGTCCCACGCCCGACCCCCGCACCCGTGGCGAGCACGGCACGGAGCACGCCGCGCAGGCCCCCTTCGCCGTGACCCGTGACTACGCCGCCGAGGTGGACGAGATCCGGGAGCTGGGCCGCAAGCTCGGCGGGGAGAAGAAGACCCCCCACCCCGGACCCGCAGGCCTGGCGTGAGGGCTACCCGTACAAGACCAAGCTCAGCCGCAAGAGCTACGAACGACGCAAGCGCGAGCTGCAGATCGAGCTGCTGAAGATGCAGCTCTGGGTCAAGGAGACCGGCCAGAAGGTCCTGATCATCTTCGAGGGCCGCGACGCCGCCGACAAGGGCGGCGCCATCAAGCGCTTCAACGAGCACCTCAACCCCCGCGGCGCCCGGACCGTGGCCCTGGCGAAGCCCACGGAGGAGGAGGCCTCGCAGTGGTACTTCCAGTGCTACATCCAGCACCTCGAGTTCATGCGCGAGACCCCTGAGCTGGAGCGCATGCTCGTCAACTCCGGCGTGCACATCATCAAGTTCTGGTTCTCCGTGTCCCAGCGTGAGTGTAAGCGGCCATGAAAAGCTGCCCATAGGTGGCCAGGGAATGACCCGCTGACGGCCATGAGGACTGCCCAGTGATGGCCACGGGAACTGCCCGGTGCTGGCCATCTGGTTTGCCCGCGTTGCTCGTTGCCCGCCGCGTCGTGAGCCGGCGGGGGCCTCCTCCCCGGGTTGGATATCGGTGTCGAATCGAATCCAGCGAGGAAGAGGCCCTGAATGAAGGATGCC